>CAZHPC010000123.1:0-9629 GCA_964534685.1 uncultured Opitutaceae bacterium | reverse complement strand
GGCTCATGCCGCGCTGCATGGGCTCGCTCTACTGGCAGCTGAACGACTGCTGGCCGGTGGCGTCGTGGAGCTCCATCGAGTTCACGGGCCGGTGGCGGGCGCTCCACTACGCCGCCCGCCGTTTCTACGCCCCGGCGCTCGTGAGCGCCCACGTGCCCGGAGACGAGGTCTTCGGGATCAACAACTACAGGAGCTCGACCGTGCGCCTCGTGCACCTCCACACGAGCTACGACGGGCCCCGCGCCTCGAGGGGCGTCGTACGCTGGGACCTGTTCCACCTCGACGGCCGCGTTCTTCTGGCCGGCAGCAAGAAGGTTGCGCTGCAGTCGATGCGCAGCGTCCGGCAGGTGACGCTCGACCTTGCCCAGCCCCTGGCGCAGTTCGGCCGGGAAACCATCTACCTGCGCATCGCGCTGGATGTCGCCGGCGAACGCGTGAGCGAGGACACTGTGCTCTTCACGCTCCCGCGGTTCATGGATCTTCCCGCACCGAGGACAAAGGTCTCCGTCAGGTTGGGGGCCCAAGGCCGCGCCGCCGTCGGATTCACATCGCCCGTGTTCCAGCACAGGTTCGAATTCGACTTTGCCGGCCATGCCTTCACCTGCAGCGACAACTTCTTCGACCTGTATCCGGGCGAGAGGCGGCTCGTCAGGGTCCGCTTCGCGGACGGTGTGTCAAAGGCCGGCCTCGCACGATCCCTGACTTATCGGTCGCTCGCCGACAGCTACTAGGATTGGAGCCGCCCTGCCCCCTAGATGCGCGTCGAAGCCCACAAGAAACGCCCATTCATCCTGCTCGTCGCGGGCGGTGCAATGGGCTATGGGTTGCCGTGACCGCCGCCATGCCCCCATCGACCTTCCCTGGAGTGAAAATAGGACTGGGCCTAGGGCTTCTTGGATACGCGGTGCTTCTCTGCGTCCTGATAGGCGCCGTACCGAGCGGCTCCGACAACTCAGGGTATTTCAACGAGGCGCGCCTTTTCGCGCAGGGCCGGATCCATGCGCCCCAACGGACGCTCCCGGGGCTTCGCGCGGACAAGACCCCGCCGTACCTGTACATCCCCCTCGGTTTCAAGCCGACCGAGGACGGCACCGCCACGATGGTGCCGACCTATCCCCCCGGCCTCCCCCTGCTTCTCGTTCCTGCGGCTCTCGTCGCCGGCTGGGACCACGCCGGCGACATGGTCCTTCTCCTGCATTCACTTGCGGGCATCGCGCTTGTGTTCGCGCTTGGGAGAATCTGCGGCCTGCCCGGATCATGGGCCCTTGTCGGGGCGGCGGTGCTTGCAGCAAGCCCCCTCTACCTGTTCCTCTCGCTCCAGGCGCTCAGCGACGTGCCGGCGACCGTGTGGGCAACCGGGGCGGTGATTGCGGCGATGAAGAGCCGTGAAGGTTCCCGCTGGGCGCTCGTATCCGGAGCGTGCATCTCGATCGGATTCCTACTGAGGCCCACCAACTTCCTGATCGCTGTACCGGTCGCCTTGGCGGCCGGGGCATCGCCGCGCCGCCTCCTGTTCATCGCGCTCGGCTCCCTCCCCGGCATCGCGGCATGGATGGGGATCAACCATGTCGCCTACGGGAATGTTCTCGAGAGCGGGTATGGCGCGATCGGCAACGAGTTTCACGCCGGCCTCGTCCCCGGCACGCTTGGGTACTGCGCGCGGTGGCTGCCGCGGCTCCTTAGTCCGATTGTCATCATCGCGCCGCTGATACTTGCCTTTTACCGGTCGTGGCCGCGAGTCACGGCGGTTCTGGCCTCATGGGCGGCGGTCTACATCGCGTTCTACGCACCCTACCGATGGACCCACCAGCAGTGGTGGTTCCTGAGGTTCCTCCTGCCTGCCGCGCCCGCGCTCATCGTGGCAGGCCTGTTGGTCACGCATCGGTTGCTCGAGAAGGCAAAGGGGCGCTGCCCTGAATACGTGAGGCTCGCTTTGCCGGCGCTTGTCCTCTTTTTCACCGTCGGCGTCGAGCTGCGCCAGACGGCGCCCCTTCGGGAGGCGCGGGCGCTCGGCGACGGGGAGAGGAAATATGGCACGGTTTCACGTTGGCTCGAGGCGCACGTGCCGGCAAATTCCGCAATCGCCGTCTTCCAGGCAAGCGGCGCGCTCTACTACTTCACGGACTTCACCCTGCTCCGCTTAGACCAGATGGCCCCCCCGGTTTTCGATCGGGTGCGCGTCTGCGTGACAACTGAGGGCAGGCCCCTCTATGCCGTCCTTTTCCCGTTCGACGTGGGCGCCCTTGATAAGCTGCCCGGCAGATGGGTCCATGTCGCATCTGTTGACGACGTGGGCATCTGGCGCTGCGAATGGATCACCCCGGCCGGGTAACGCGCCCAAAGGATGGCGCCTGGCGCAGGCCCCGGCCGCCAGCGGTCTCCTTGGCGCTTGAGTCCGGGGCGCGGTGGCGGTTGGTTGAACCGCAATGGCGCGACAAAAGGACACGATCGCCGCTCTCGCGACGCCCGCCGGAACTGCAGCGCTAGCGATATTGCGTATCAGTGGTTTTGATACAAATCGGCTCGCGGCGGAGATATTCGGAGCCGCTCCCCCACTCCGCGTCGCCACCCATTGCGATTACTGCGACCGAGCCGGTGCGGTCGTGGACGACGTTGTCGTCACCCTGTTCGCGGGACCGAATTCTTACTCGGGGGAGGATTCGCTCGAGATATCCTGCCACGGGAGCCCATTCATAGCCCACAAGATCCTCGCGGACCTCCTCGCAAGGGGCTGTCGTCCCGCCCAGCCCGGGGAGTTTACCCAGCGGGCATTCCTGAACGGCAGAATGGACCTGAGCCAGGCGGAGGCGGTGATGGATCTCATCAACGCACGCAGCGACCGAGCGCTCGCCGCCGCCCAGCAGGTCCTCAGGGGCGCTCTCGGCAGGCACATGGCCGAGCTCGTCGACGGGGTCCTCGGCGCACTCTCGACCGTCGAGGCTTACATCGACTTTCCAGATGAGGACCTTCCCCCGGAGGACCGAGCCAGGCTGACGGACAGGATTGCCACGGTGCTCAGGGGCGCAGAGCGACTGTTGGCCACCGAGCGAACCGGCGCGCTTCTTCGCGAGGGAATCGTGACGGTGATCCTCGGCGAGCCCAACGCTGGGAAGAGCTCGCTCCTCAACCGGCTGGTTGGCAGCGACCGGGCGATCGTCAGCCCGCAGCCGGGCACCACCCGGGACTTCATCGAGGAGCGCATCAACGTCGGCCCGCACGGCCTGCGCCTCGTGGACACCGCCGGGCTGAACCCTGCCGCGAATGGGCTCGAGATGCTGGGCGTCGAGAAGGCGCTCGAGCGCGCAGAGCGCGCAGACCTCTATATTCTGGTCCTTGATGCGACGCGCCCCACCCCACCCCTCTCAGAGAGAATCCTAAGGTGTATCACGATATCGAATACGATTGTGGCCCTTAACAAGGCGGACCTGCTCGGGGACTGGGATCGGCCAGTGGCCATTCCTCCGCCGGGATTTCAGGCCATCCTGATTTCGGCGCTGAGCGGCCGCGGGCTGGAATCCTTCGTGGCTAGGCTGGCCGGGCTCGCCGACGGGCTCCAGCAGACTTTCGGCGCGGAACGGATCGCAATAAATGTCCGCCACGCCCATTTTCTTTCCGAGGGGCGCGCCTGTCTTGAGGCGGCGTTGGCGAAGGTCGCTGCGAACGGTCCGGCTGAACTCCTGGCAAGCGACCTGCGCGGCGCATTGGGTGCCCTTGGAGAGATCTCCGGCAAGGTGGACAACGAGCGCATGCTCGATCAATTGTTCGCATCCTTCTGTATTGGAAAATGACGGGTTCGGTTGGGACTGCTGCTTGGTCCCTTCTGGGTCCGCGTTAACAAATTACGCAAGTCGTTGTATAGAAATAAAATACAATATGACGTGATCGTTTGTGGCGCTGGGCATGCCGGCGTCGAGGCGGCGCTTGCCGCCTCGAGGGTTGGCGCCTCCACTCTCCTAGTAACAGGCAACATCGATACGATCGCCCAGATGAGCTGTAATCCGGCCATTGGCGGCCAGGCCAAGGGCCAGATCGTCCGCGAGATCGATGCACTTGGCGGTGAAATGGCGATAAACACGGATGTTACCGGAATTCAATTCAGGCTTCTTAATGAGTCCAAGGGTCCAGCCGTTCAATCGCCTCGAGCCCAATGCGACAAGAAGGCTTATCAGTTTAGGCTGAAGCATACCCTCGAGCTGCAGGCGAATCTTACCCTGTTTCAAGCGACCGTGACCGGCCTCATTTTTGACAAGGGCCGTGTTGTCGGCTGCCGCACGAATCTGGACATCGAATTCATGGGTCACTGCGTCATCGTTACCACAGGCACTTTCTTGCGAGGGTTGATGCATATCGGCCAAAACAAGAATGAAGGCGGCCGTCTAGGGGATTTCAGTTCGAAGACGCTCTCGGCAAGTCTTCTGGAGATCGGTATGGAGCTGCGGCGCCTGAAGACCGGTACGCCGCCGAGGGTCCTTGGGAGAAGCATCGATTTCAGCAAGATGCGGGAGCAAAAGGGCGACCTGGAACCCACGCTTTTTGCATTCCATGATACCCGTGATCCGGAGGATTTGTTCCACGTGGAACAATCCGGCGAAAGGCGTATCGGCTGGGCGCCTGGGTCTGAGCAGGTTTCTTGCTGGATGACCCACACCACCGAGGAAACCGCCCAAATTGTCAGGTCCAATCTCCACAAGTCCGCGATGTACAGCGGAGAGATCAAAGGTGTCGGTCCAAGGTATTGCCCAAGCATTGAGGACAAGTTTGTCAGATTCGCGGACAAGCCTCGCCACCTTCTCTTCCTAGAACCCGAAGGGCGTACCACCAACGAATACTACATAAACGGTCTTTCGACCTCCTTACCATTCGATGTCCAGCTCGATATGGTGCACAGTATTCCCGGATTGGAGAACGCGGTTCTCCTTCGGCCCGCCTATGCCGTTGAATATGATTTCGCACCGCCTACGCAGCTCTTTCCATCACTCGAATCCAAGCGGGTCCAAAACCTGTTCTTGGCCGGACAGATCAACGGCACGTCGGGCTATGAGGAGGCAGCCGGGCAGGGGCTCGTCGCCGGGACAAACGCCGCCAGCAAGGCAAAGGGAGCAGCTCCGCTTATCCTTGGGCGCCATGAGTCGTACATCGGCGTCCTGATAGACGACCTCGTCACGAAGGGAACTGACGAACCCTACCGCATGTTCACAAGCCGTGCGGAATATCGTTTGCTTCTCAACCATGGGAGCGCAGAGCTCCGGCTAGCACATCATTCGGAAGATCATAAGTTGATCAGTGCCAGCCGCCTAGCACGAATCCGAGAAAAGGCGTCGCGAATTCAAAAGTGGGTTGATTTTCTTGATTTAAACCGTTACAATGGAATTACTTGGGCAACTCATATTCGCAAATCGAATCAGGCAATCCCGCTGCCGGACGATTTTCTCAAGGAATCCTCTCAGGTGCGCCATGAAGTTATGTACCGTATTACATACCATGGGTATCTGGAACGCGAGCAGCGCGAAGTAGAACGCCTCAGGCACGTCGAACAAATCCGAATTCCCATCGAGATGGATTACATGGCAATTCCTGGGCTGCGTCGTGAAAGCGCTATGAAACTCTCTCATATAAAACCGCTTACGCTTGGGCAGGCCAGCCGGATGAGCGGCGTGAATCCAACTGACATCAGCCTGCTGATGGTCGCAATTGAAGCGGGCAGAGAAGGGGAGCCAGCTTCTTGAGGTCCACCGGTTTGAAGGGCCACGTGGCGATTGTGGCGTCGCGACGCGACGCTCTGCGCCGAGTCCTTGCGGACAAGATCGAAGCAACTGGACGACTTGTATGGGAGGTCGGCTGCGGGCACGGCCACTTCCTTGCGGCCTACGCCGCGACCCACCCGGGTGAAACCTGCGTGGGAATAGATATCGCATCCGAGCGAATTGCCCGGGCTGATCGCAAGCGCGAACGGTCCAAGCTCGAACGCCTGCATTTTGTCCGCGCTGACGCCGACGATTTCCTGGCCTCAATGCCGGAGCGCGCCCGGTTCTCCTCGATATTCATCCTCTTTCCTGATCCATGGCCCAAACGCCGCCATCACAAGAAACGCCTCATAAAGCCGGAATTTCTATCTGCATTGGCGGCGCGCTCCGAAAAGGGCGCCCATCTCCACTTCAGGACCGACCACGAGGCCTATTTCCGCGAGGCGCTGGGCATTATCCTCGAGCACGCGGACTGGATTCGGTCCGACACAGCCACCTTGCCGTTTGAAGAGCCAACGGTTTTCCAGAAACGCGCCGCGCGATATTTTACCCTCGTTGCGATGCGAAGATAGGCTACAAAATCGTCATGCAAAAGACGGTCGCCATCTTGGTGTTCGAAGACGTCGAGGTTCTCGATTTCGCGGGGCCGTTTGAGGTGTTCGCCGTGGCCGACGAGCTGCTGTCGCACACGGTATTCAACGTGGTGACCGTCGCGCCGCGAACCGGCGTCGTGCGGGCGAGAAACGGCCTGAACATCGTACCCCACTTCGACCTGGAGGAATGCCCGCCCCCGCATGTCCTGGTCGTGCCCGGCGGGTTCGGTACGCGTGCTCTGCTTGGAGATGGAGTAGTTATAGAATGGATACAACGGGCGGCGCGCACCACCGAGGCGACGATGAGCGTCTGCACATGCGCCCTCCTCCTTGCGAAGGCCGGGCTCCTGGACGGCCTGCGGGTCACGACTCATCACGAGCTGATTGGGGCGCTCCGGGATCTGGCCCCTGGCGCAATCGTCGATCCAAGCGCCCGCTTTCACGATAATGGCGCGATCCTGACATCCGCGGGCATCTCCGCGGGCATAGACTGCTCCCTGCACCTCGTCGGAAGGCTGCTGGGGGTCGCCGCGGCCGCTGAAACGGCCGCGTACATGGAATACGAGGGGGAAAACGCCAAATGACCGCAGCCGAGGCGCCCGCTGTGCGTGCCCAAACCCCATGGCATCGATGAAACCGCCCGCAGCACCGTCCCGCATGGCCCTCGTGATGGCCTTCGCGGCGATTTACCTGATCTGGGGCAGCACGTACCTGGGGATCCGCGTGGCCGTGCAGACGATGCCCCCTTTCTTGATGGCAGGGATGAGGTTTGCCGTGGCTGGCGTCCTCATCTTCGGATTCCTGCACCTCAGGGGCGCGGCATGGCCGACGGCCATGCAATGGAAGGACCAGATTGTGGTCGGTATCTTTCTCCTCCTGGGCGGCAATGCGGTGGTATCGTGGGCCGAGCAGCGGACGCCATCGGGGATCACCTCGCTCATCCTGGGGGCGTCGCCCTTTGTCATGGTCCTCCTAGAATGGATCCGCCCGGGCGGAAAGAGGCCTACGATCAGCCTCGTCGTCGGGGTTGCCGTCGGAATCCTTGGAATAGCGCTCCTCCTCGGCCCCGACGCAATCCCGGAGGGCTACCGCCCCCCGGCGATTGATATCATTGCGCTGTTCGTGGCGAGCATAAGCTGGTGGATCGGATCACTTTACAGCAAGCATGTGAATACGGGGACCCCGCTCCTGATGGCGGCGGCTATGCAGATGGTGACCGGGAGCGCGTGCATGCTGTTGACAGGTTTTGCATTAGGGGAGGGAAGTGCGCTCCACTTCTCGTCCATAAGCCTGCATTCATGGCTGGCCTTCTCCTACCTCGTGGTTGCGGGTTCGATCGTGGCCTTTCCCGTCTACGTCTGGCTGCTCGAGCACAGCACTCCCGCCAAGGTCTCAACGTACGCTTATGTGAACCCGGTGGTCGCCGTGATCCTTGGCTGGGCGATCCTTCGCGAGCCCCTGAACCTGCGCATCCTCCTTGCCTCGGTGGTCATCATTGGAGCTGTGGCAATCATAACGATAGGAAAGGCGCGGACAGCCGCGAAACCATGAAGACGCCTTCGCCGAGGGATAAGCACCCAGCATTTATTGTTTCGGTTGTTGACGGAGAGAGGGCCGATTGCCTACGACTAAACGTTTCAAGTCACACCAGCTTCGAGTCCAATCCATGCGTCGGTTCACCAAACTCGCCCTGATCCTGGCCTCCCTTTCAACCGGGGTGCCAGCGTTTGCCGCTGAGGAGGGTGGGGTGGGATCGGCCGCAACATCGCTGTTCACAATCGGGCCGCTGCCCGTGACCAACAGCATGGTGACAAGCTGGGTGGTGGCCCTGGTCCTTATCATCATCATCCGCCTGGCCATAATGAGACCGAAGCTCATCCCGACTCGTGGCCAGGCAATCGTCGAGAGCTTGGTACAGGGTATCTTTGACCTCATTTCCCCGATAGTGGGAAACAAGGTGGCGCGTCCCGTATTCCCGCTGCTCATCGCCCTCTTCACGTTCATCTTGATCCAGAATTGGAGCGGACTCTTCCCGGGCGTCGGCACGATCTACATGCGGCACAGCGGGGCCGGAGAATGGATGGAACTCATACGGCCTGGAAATGCCGATCTGAATGGCCCGATGGCCCTCTCGATCGTGGCTTTCATCGCGTGGCTTTATTTTATCCTGAGATATGCCGGGCCCGCGTTTGTGATAAAGGACCTGTTTGGCAACAAGGCGGACAAGAAGGACACACCCTTGTACATCTATTACCCGCTCTACCTGATCTTCTTTGCCGCGGGATTGATCGAGGTGGTCTCGATCATGTTCCGCCCAGTGTCGCTCTCGTTCAGGCTCTTCGGGAACATGTTCGGAGGGGAAAACCTCATGCACGCGATGAGCGGCATCGAAAAATGGGGCCTTCCGGTCCCGTTCTACTTCATGGAGCTCCTAACGGGCCTGATTCAGGCGTTCATCTTCACGGTCCTTGTCACCGTCTACATCGGTCTCATGACGAACCACGGAGACGAGCACGAGGACAAGCACGACGAACCCACACACGGGTGACCTGCACTTTCCCGCTGGGACCGTGCACAACGCGCGGACGGCGGACCAGCAACCAAAACACACATCACAATGATCCACGTAATCGCTGAACTCTCGGGAAACATTCAGGGCGGTCTCGGCTGCCTTGGCGCCGCCATTGGCGTCGGCCTTGTCGGCTTCAAGGCCGCGGAAGCCGTCGGCCGCAATCCGGGCGCCTCCGGAAAGATTCTCGTCCAAGGCCTGATCGGGATGGCCTTCGCTGAGGCCGTCGCCTTCTACGCGCTCTTCATCGGGCACTGAGTCACTGAGCGGTTTCCCGCACCTATTCCCTCGGTGCGGGCCATTTTTCACCCTTGTCCGTCATGCTACCGATATTAACAATCCTCGCCGATGCCGCACCGTCGGCCGGCGCTGAAAACCCCATCACGAAGATCACGCGCGACTTCGGCATCAGCACGCCATTCCTCGCCGCGCAGATCATAAACTTCCTGCTGGTCGCCTTCATCCTCTGGAAGATCGCGTTCAAGCCCATTGTCGCGACCCTCGACGAGCGCCAGAAGAAGATCGCGGACGGGCTGCGCTACACGGACGAGATGAAGGCCAAGCTTGAGGCCGTGCAACAGGAGAGCGCAGCCAGCGCGAAGCGCGCCCAGGCCGATGCCACGAGGATAATCGACGAGGCTCGCAAATCGGCGAAGGAGTTCCTCGAGAAGCAGACCCAGGAGACCGCCGCAAAGGCGAGCGACATCCTCGCGAAGGCCGAGC
>CAZHPC010000122.1:0-9795 GCA_964534685.1 uncultured Opitutaceae bacterium | reverse complement strand
AAGCTGGCAAATTCCTTGATCTGAGTCTTGCTGCGCAGGCTGGCCAGAGGAGTGTACCCGTCGAGCCAGATGTATTCGAGTTTGTATTTGGGCATAGTTAAACGGTTTAGAGCGGGGATTTGATTGAGGTTTTCGCGCCGCGTGCGCAAGGATTTTGAGTGTCCAATCCGCCAGAGCACGAAAAACTCGGAATCCAAATCAGCACCTTGCATGCCAGATGCCGCTGGGACGTTAATACTTTCTTAATATTGCGACGATGAGACAAATCGAAGGGGGAACAATTAGCAAAGCGGCCGCGCTTACCAGCGCAGAATTCTCCCGAAGCTGTTACAATCGATCTTCTAATGCATGAGATGAAAGACACTCCCCGCGCGTTGGTGCGAATCAGCTTCGACGGGCTGGTGCACAAGACCTTCCGTGGGCACCTCGCAAAGGAGCGGTTCGAGCAGGAGGTCCGCGTGCTGCAGCATCTCGAGAAGAATGGCTGCACTTTCGTGCCGCGGCTGCTGGAGTCCGATCCCGAAAAGCTGAAGATCGTCACCACAAACTGCGGCACCCGAGTCGACCAGATCAACCCTGAGAGGCAGAAGGAACTGTTCGCCGAGCTTGAGGCGTTCGGCGTGCGCCACGAGGACCGCGAGCTGCGCAACATCACCTACCGCACCTCGGACGGGCGCTTCTGCGTCATCGACTTCGAGTTCGCTACGCTTCTGGACGGGCCCAATTCCATTTCGCTCAAGCCGTCGGCCGCCCAATGAGCGCCACAACACCCGACACGCCCGTCCCCAGCCGGGCCGATTCAAAGCCCGGTCTGCGCTGGTCCGGACTCTCTCACGTCGGGCGCTTTCGGGCCAACAATGAGGACTCCTTTCTCGCGCTCGAGTTCGACGGCCACGAGGTCAGCTACCTTGGCAAGTCCGGGCAGTCCTCGCTCGCGCAGGCGGATTTCGTGTTTGCGGTCAGCGACGGAATGGGCGGCGCGAAGTCCGGGGAATTCGCCAGCCGCATCGCCGTGGATCGGATCACGCGTCTGCTCCCGCGGAGCTTCCGCCTTTCCGCCGCGGGGATCGCAAGCGGGTTTAACGACATCCTCTCGGAGCTGTTTGCGGTGATCCACTCCGATATGCTGCACCTTGGCTTCTCCTATGCTGAGTGCGCCGGCATGGGCGCGACGCTCAGCATCTGCTGGTTCAGACCTGAGTGGATGTACTTCGGGCACCTCGGTGACAGCCGCATCTACTACCTTCCGCGCGGCGGGGGGCTCAAACAGGTCACCAACGACCACACCCATGTGGGATGGCTGCGCCGCAAGGGCGAGCTGAACGAGCGCGAGGCGCGCAGCCACCCGCGCCGAAACGCCCTTCAGCAGTCCCTCGGGGCAGGAAACCAGTTCATCGAGCCCCACATAGGAGCGGTCGGCTATCAGCCCGGCGACCGATTCCTGATCTGCTCGGACGGCCTTGTGGAGGGCCTTTGGGACAGGCGGATCGAGGATATAATCCGAGCGCATTCACCGGGGACTGACGGTCCGACCGTTGCCCAGGAGCTGGTCGATGAATCCGTCCGGGAATCCGGCAGGGACAACACGACGGCCCTGGTGATCGAGATTCCCGCGCCGTGAATCTGATCTTCGTCTACGGAACCCTCAAGCGGGGTTTCATCAACCATTACCTCATGGCCGGACAGGAGTTCGCAGGCACGGCAAAGACGAGTCCGGGTTACGCCCTGTACGACCTGGAGGGCTATCCCGGCCTGGTGGCCGATGCCGGGGCTCCTGAGGGCGTCGACGGAGAAGTCTGGTGTGTGGACGACGAATGCCTTGCCGGCCTTGACGTGCTCGAGGGCACGGCCGAGGGCCTCTACAGCCGCCACACGGTGCCGGTGCTGACGCCCTTCGCCGAGAGCCGAATCGAGGCCTACATCTATCAACGGAGTGTGGAGGGCAGAAAGCGGCTCGGGAGCGCCTGGGCGGGATAGCAAAGGGCTGCCGCAGCCTCAACTGGGCGGACCCTTTGCGGCGCCCGTCAGCGCGGCAGCCTCGGGAGCCGGCACCGCGAACTTCCGGACGCCCGTGAACTTGGCCCGGAAGAGGTCGTCCAGGAGCCCGCGCACCCCTGCGGGCACCTTTCCCACCAATTCGTCCAGAGGGGGGAGCTTGTCACCGATGACCAGGGCCGCATTCCCGTCCGAGGGGTGCGCGGGGGCGTCGCCCCGGGCGGCGGCCTCCGACAGGAAGGAGGCCTCGGCGGACTCGTCGGGCCACTCGGTCTCCTCCGAGGCCGCATCGGCGGGCGCGCCCGCCGCGAGCGCCGCCAGCCGGGACTCGAGGCGCTCAATCAGCCCTTTTTTTTTTCGCCGTCCTGGGTCCCCCCGGCCTCGCCGGCAAGGGACGCCAGCTCCTTGATGAGGCTGTCGATCGCCCGGGCGCGGCTCGCCTCCACGGCCTTAAGGAGGGTAACCTCGAAATTTATCTTCTCGGCAAGGCCCAGCTTCACGCTCCCCTCCCCCTCGCGCAGACCGTCCAGGAGCCGGGTCAGCTGCTCGGTCGTCATCGCGCAGCCGAGGCGGCCGCTGCTCCCGCCCGCCGCGATCGAGTCAAGGAGGGCCGAGCGGACCAGCGTCTGCAGGTCGGTCAGGAGCCGGACCAGGTCGCGGCCCGCGGAGTCGCACTCGTCCACGATCGAGACAATCCGGCGGTGGTCGCCGGCGGCGAGCGCCGCGGCCAGGTCGGCGACCTTCGCCTCGGCCACGAGCCCGTAGACATCGAGGACGTCGGCCTCGGCGATCTCGCCCCCGCAGAACGCGATCATCTGCTCCAGGATCGACTGCGCGTCGCGCATTCCGCCGTCGGCAAGTCTCGCGATGCACGCCAGCGCGGCGTCGTCCACCTTGACCTTCTCCGCCTCGGCGATCGCCTTGAGCCTTTCGGCGATCAGGCCGGTCGGGATCGGCTTCAGGTCGAAGCGCTGGCAGCGCGAAAGGATCGTCGGGAGCACCTTCTGCACCTCCGTCGTCGCGAACACGAACTTCACGTGGGGCGGAGGCTCCTCGAGTGTCTTCAGCAGCGCGTTGAAGGCGGCCGTCGAGAGCATGTGCACCTCGTCGATGATGTAGATCTTGTACCTGCCCTGGGCCGGAGCATAGCGCGAGGTCTCGCGCAGGTCCCTCACCTGCTCGACGCTGTTGTTGGAGGCGCCGTCGATTTCGATCACGTCGAGGTGGCTGCCCTCAGCGATCGCCGTCACCGCCGGGTCATTCTCGTCAAAGTCGGCCTTGGGGCCTCCCGTGCAGTTGAGTGCCTTCGCGAATATCCTGGCGATCGAGGTCTTGCCGGTGCCCCGCGGCCCGACGAGCAGGTAGGCGTGGGCGATCCTGCCCCGGGCGATGGCGTTCCTGAGGGTGCGCACCACATGGTCCTGGCCGACGACGTCGCCAAACGTCTGGGGCCTCCATTTGCGTGCGATGACCTGATAACCTGTTGCGGTCAAGGGATGTATCGATATGGGAAGATGAAGTGGCCAGGCACTCCACGGCACTGGTAGAACGTCGGTACCGTTGCTGCCTTCCGGCCCTGGCGGGGTTCGCGCGCCTGCCCATGCATGGCGCCTGGCCGAGGCGCAACATGCGCCGGCGCGCCGGGCGCGCAACACCTATTTAGGCGTCCCCTGTGCCGCGGGCTGCTCGCCCTGCGCCGGCGCCTGCTGAAAGCCCCTCCTGAACTGCTGGAGCCGCGCGCGCTGCTGGGCGACAAGGTCTTCAAATTTGGTGCGCTGCTCGGGCGTCAGGATCTCCTCAACCTCGTCCTGCATCTTCTCGATGGCGAGGGCGGTCTTAAGCTGCACCTCGCGGCGGTCCCGGCCAAGCTCCGTGGCCGTGCGCTTCACGATGGGCATGATCTTCGCCTCCTGATCGTCGGTCAGCTTGAGCTGGCTGGCAAAGCTGCGCATGAGCTGCGGCCCGAATCCCATCATCTGGCCCGGGCGCGGGACGCCCAGGCCGGCCTGGCTGAAAGCAGGTGGATTCATGGCCCTGTGGCGGTGGACCCATCTGACGACGCCGAGGGCCGTGGCCCCGCCCGTCACGAGACCCGCGACGAAGATCGCGATGGTTGCCAGGATGACTTGCCAGGTTCTTGCCATGACTCAGGTCCCCAGGTTGACGACCTCCGCGACCGGGTCGTCGTTTACGGCGACCGCCGTGTCATCCTCGAACGCGCCCGTGATGGCCGAGTAGTTCAACCCGACCGCCACGAGGGCAAAAAGGCACGCGATGCCCGCGGCGCGAAGCGCCATCCGGCCAAAGACCGGAGCCGGCGGCTGGACCTGCTCGAAGGCAAGCGCGGCCACCCGGGTCGAGAACCCGTAGGGGGCGGACTCGTCCCCGGCGGGGGGCGCCCTTCGGGCGGCCTCCATGAGACGCTGCCAGGATTTCTCACGAGGGTTCATTTTCTCTCCTTTTCTGTAAGATCGCGATAAAAGCGTTGCAACTTCCGTCTGGCGCGGAAGGCCCTCACCTTGACGAGGGTCTGGTTCCAGCCGGTGAGCGCGCTGATCTCGGCGACGCTCTTCTGCTCAAGGTCCAGGTACTGGATCACGAGCCGGTCCTCGGGCTTCAGCTGCTCGAGGAGCTTGTGGACGAGTTCTCGGGCGGCGAGCGCATCGTCCGGCGCGACATCGTTCTCGTTGGTGATCACCGAATCGAGGACATCGGTTTCGCGCTCGGACAGGTCTGCCCAACGCAGCTCAGGCCTGCGCTTCTGGGCGCGCAGTTGGTCGATGCAGGTCGTCACCGCTATCCGGGACACCCAATGGGTGAACGGGACCGTTCCCTGGTACTGGTCGATGCGGGTGAACATTTTCAGAAATATGTCTTGGGCAAGGTCTTCCTCGGAAACCCTCCTTGGAAGGTGGGCCCGGACGATGCGGATGACGAGGGGGTGCAGGTGTTCGACAAGATCCCGCGCAGCAGTCTGGTCGCGCCGACGAACGCGATCAAGACAGCCAGCCAGATCAAACGACTGGTCGTCAGGCATGCATTTATGGAGGCATCATCGAACACATACTGCAAGACGCCGGTGGCGCCCAGGCGGTTACCGGCCGCCCCGCATCTTGACATTCGGATGCGGCCGCGAATTGAATGTAAAGCAGAGATGGCATCCGCCTCCCAGGCCCTTCGACTTACCTCCGCGCACGACCTCTAAAGGACGCCGCCTAGCGGCGGGTCGTGCGTAGGCCTGTTTTCCCCTTTCGCCGCGGTCCCGGACGGACCGAGACGGCGTTGTACTCCCGTCAGAAACCAGCCAATCTCAACCTCCCTTTCCCATGCAGCCTGAACCCATCACCAAGTACGAAGCCTTCCCTCCGGTGTCCCTGCCGAGCCGCCAATGGCCCAGCCGGACGCTCACCCGCGCCCCGATCTGGTGCAGCGTCGACCTTCGCGACGGCAACCAGGCCCTCGCCCAGCCGATGAGCGTCGAGGAGAAGATCGAGTTCTTCGAACTGCTCGTGCGGATCGGGTTCAAGGAGATCGAGGTCGGGTTTCCTTCGGCCTCCCAAATCGAGTTCGACTTCGCGCGTCGCCTGATCGAGGAGAACCGGATTCCAGGGGACGTCGCGATCCAGGTCCTCTGCCAGTGCCGCGAGGATTTGATCACGCGGTCCCTCGAGGCGGTCAGGGGCGCAAAGAACGTCATCTTCCACCTCTACAACTCGACGTCGCCCAAGCAGCGCGAGTACGTGTTCAACCAGCCAAAGCACGAGATCGTCCAGATCCCGGTCCGTTCGGTCGGGCAGCTCAAGCGCGAGAGCCGCGCGCTCATCGACTCGGGCACCCGCCTGCGCCTGGAGTACTCGCCGGAAAGCTTCACCAGCACCGAGCTCGAGTTCGCGCTCGAGGTGTGCGAGGCGGTGTCCGACGTCTGGGGCCCCACGCCCTCGGAGAAGATCATCCTGAACCTGCCGGCGACGGTCGAGTACGCGATGCCCAATGTCCACGCCGACCAGATCGAGTGGATGTGCACGCACCTGACGAGGCGCGACTCGACGATCGTTTCCCTGCACACCCACAACGACCGCGGAACGGGAGTCGCCGCGACCGAGCTCGCGCTCCTGGCCGGGGCGGACCGCGTGGAGGGGACGCTTTTCGGCAACGGCGAAAGGACCGGGAACCTGGACATCGTCACGGTGGCGCTCAACCTCTACACCCACGGGATACACCCGGGCCTGGACTTCAGCGACCTGAATGCGATCCGGGACGTCTACGAGCGCTGCACCCGCCTCGAGGTGCCGCCGCGCCAGCCCTACGCGGGCGAGCTTGTGTTCACCGCGTTCAGCGGCTCCCACCAGGACGCCATCAAGAAGTCGCTCGCGCACCAGAAGGCCGGGAAGCCGTGGGATGTCCTGTACATCCCCATCGATCCTGCCGATGTCGGCCGCAGCTACCGCGCGATCATCCGGATAAACTCCCAGTCGGGAAAGGGCGGCGTCGCCTACGTCCTGGAGCGCGAATTCGGATTCCAGCTGCCGAAGCTCATGCACAAGGAGATCGGACGGGTCGTGAACGACATCGCCGACAGGAAGGGCACCGAGCTCACGTCGACGGACATCCGGGACGCGTTCCAGAGGGAATACCTCGAGAGGAAGTCACCCGTTTCGCTCGAGCACTTCAAGACGACGGAGCGCGACTCCACCGTGAAGTGCGAGGCCCGGATCGTCTTTGAGGGCAAGCAGCGGTCGATAACCGGCGCCGGAAACGGCCCGATCGACGCCTTCGTCCGCGCCCTCGGCTCCGCCGGCCTCCCTAAGTTCGACGTCGTCAACTACTCCGAGCACTCGCTCGGGAAAGGGGCCGAGGCGAAGGCCGTCAGCTACATCCAGATCAAGATGGAGCGGGGGGCCGCGTTCTTCGGCGCGGGGATCGACACGAACATCGAGCTGGCGTCGATCAAGGCGATCGTGAGCGCGCTCAACCGGGCGATCAGGCCGCGAGATGAAGTTTGAACCAGCGAAGCGTCCGCTGACGGGGGAGACGCTTGAGAGCCTGACCGCCTCGCTCGGCGAGCAGGGCGAGAAGCCCTTCCGAGCGAGGCAGGTCCTCGACTGGCTCTACAAGAAGCGCGCGCGCACCTGGGACGACATGACCAACCTCCCCAAGGGCCTTCGGGCATGGCTCGACGGCGCGTACACCCTCATGCCCGCCACGCTCGTCCTGAACAGGCAGTCGGCCGACGTCACGGACAAGCTCCTCCTGGAACTCGGGGACCGCTCGCTCATCGAGACGGTCATCATACGGGCCCCGCAGGACGGCGTCGGCGTCGACCACTCCCGCAAGACCATCTGCATCTCGACCCAGGTCGGCTGCGCCATGGGCTGCGTGTTCTGCGCGAGCGGCCTGGCGGGCCTGAAGAGGGACATGAGCGCGGGCGAGATCGTGGCCCAGCTGCTGCAGGTGTGCTACGCCGAGGACGCGCGCACGCCCAGGGCCCGCGCCGAGCTCGCGTCGTTCGACAACATCGTCGTCATGGGCATGGGCGAGCCGCTCGCGAACTACGACGCCCTCATCAGGGCGCTCACGATCGTGAACGCCGAATGGGGGCTCGGCTTCGGGGCGCGCAGGATCACGGTGTCCACGAGCGGCCTCGTGCCCAAGATCCTCCTTCTTGCCGACGAGCCGCTGGGGTTCAGGCTGGCGGTCTCGCTCCACGGCGCCACCGACGAGGTGAGGACGAGGATCATGCCCGTCAACAAGGCGTACCCGCTCGCAAAGCTGCTGCCCGCGGTGAAGACCTTCACCGAGCGGCACGGCAGGATGGTGACGCTCGAGTTCATCCTGATCGCGGACGTCAACGACTCCGCCGAGCAGGCCCGGCGGCTCCGCGACATCGCGCTCGACCTGCACGCCCACGTGAACCTGATCCCCTACAACACCGTCGAGGGCCTGCCGTGGAAGCGGCCCGACGCCGACCGCCAGGCCGCCTTTGCGGCCATCCTTGAGAAGTCCGGCGTGTCCGTGACGCTGCGCCGGGAGAAGGGCCACGACATAGCGGCGGCGTGCGGGCAGCTCAGGCTAAAGACCGAGCGGGAACGATCATAATCGCAAGCCAGTGACAAAAATTCGTCTTGAAAGGACGAGGGAACTAACGACTTGTTATCCGTTTCTCACGGGACCTCAGGTTCCCGCTTCACTCCCCTACACGACATGATAGAAGTCAAAGCCCTGGTAAAAACCTATGGCTCAAAGCGCGCCGTCGACGGCGTGAGCTTTTCGGTCAGACGAGGCGAAATCCTGGGCTTCCTGGGACCCAACGGCGCCGGTAAGTCGACGACAATGAAGATGATAACGGGCTTTGTGAGGCCCGATTCGGGGACGGCCCTGGTCGACGGGGTGAACGTCCTCGACGATCCGGTGGCCGTTAAGCGCAAGCTGGGCTACCTGCCCGAAAACGCCCCGGCGTACCCGGAGATGACCGTCGCCGAATTCCTCGGATTCATCGCGGAGGTCAGGGGCTTCCGCGACCCTGCGACGCGGCGGGCCCACGTCGACCGCGCGGTCACGCTCACCCACCTCGTGACGGTGCGGGACCAGACGATCGACACGCTCTCCAAGGGCTACAAGCAGCGCGTCGGCTTCGCGCAGGCGCTCCTGCACGACCCGCCGGTGCTGATCCTCGACGAGCCGACGGACGGCCTCGACCCGAACCAGAAGAACGAGGTCCGGCAGCTGATCAAGAACATGGCCGTCGAGAAGGCGGTCGTCCTCTCGACGCACATCCTCGAGGAGGTCGAGGCGATCTGCAGCCGGGTGATCATCATCTCCCGGGGCAAGCTGGTCGCCGACGAGTCGCCCGCAAAGCTCCTGGCCCGCCAGCCCGGCGCCCGGATGGACGAGATCTTCCGGAGCCTTACCCAAAGCGACCTATGAAACAGGTGACCCCCATCTTCAAGCGGGAGTTCGTGGGCTATTTCCGCACCCCTGTCGCCTACGTCTTCATGGTCGCGTTCCTCGTCATCTCCGTCGCCCTCGCGTTCTCGCGCTTCGGCGGGTTCTTCAGGAACGGCTTCGCGAGTCTCGACACCTACTTCGGTTTCTACCCGTGGCTCTACCTCTTCATCGTGCCCGCGGCGGGGATGCGCCTCTGGTCCGAAGAGAAGAGGTCCGGGACGGCCGAGCTCCTGTTCACCCTGCCGGTCACGACGCTCGAGGCCGTGGTCGGCAAGTTCCTCGCCGGGTGGGCGTTCCTCGCGCTGTCCGTGCTGCTCAGCTTCCCCATGGCGATAACGATCGGCTACCTGGGGAGCCCCGACTGGGGCGTCGTCGTCACCAGCTACGTCGGGGCCATCCTCATGGCCGGCGGTTTCCTCGGGGTTTGCTCCCTTGCCTCCGCCCTCACGAAGAACCAGGTGATCAGCTTCGTGGTCAGCTTCGCCGTCTGCGCGGTGCTCGTGTTCCTGGGCTACAGCGGATTCACGGGCTTCCTCGAGACCTTCCTGCCCGTAGGCGTGGCGGACGCGGTTTCAAACTTCAGCTTTATCACCCACTTCAGCCCCATGGTGAGGGGCATCGTGGACGCGAAGGATGTCGTGTTCTTCCTCTCGCTCATCGGCTTCACGCTCTTTCTCAACGTGGTCGCGCTCGAACGCTAAAACCGACGATCCGCAATGACATCCGGCAGCAAGACTCTCGCAATCGTCCTCCTCTTCCTAGGGCTCGTCCTCGTGAACTACCTGGCGACGTCCCTTCCGGCGCGCTTCGACGCGACGGCCGAGAAGATCTACACGCTTTCGCCGGGGACGAAGG
>CAZHPC010000121.1:0-9923 GCA_964534685.1 uncultured Opitutaceae bacterium | reverse complement strand
CTCCGTGCGCCTCTTGACGCCCTTGCCGTACTTCTCCTGGAGCATCTCGAACCACTTGATCGCGTGGGCCGTCAGGTTCTTCAGGTCGTGCTTCACGCCCTTCATGTCCTCCTCGATCTTCTTGAGCTTCTCGTCGGCCTCGAATCTGTTGTAGGCCGAGATCCGCTTGATCCGGATCTCGGTCAGGCGGGCGATGTCGTCGTCCACGATCTCGCGGCGCAGGCTCTTCACGAAGGGCTTCAAGCCCTCCCGGATCTCCTTGAGCACGCTCTCCCATGTCCTGGACTTCTCGATCCGGCGGTAGATGCGCTCCTCGATGAAGATGCGCTCGAGCGAGTCCCAGTGCCACTGCTGCTCGAGCTCGCCCTGGCGGATCTGGAGTTCTTTCTTCAGGAGCTCGACCGTCCGGTTGACGCTCCGCTTGAGGATCTCCCGGACGCCGAGGAAGACCGGCTTGTCGTCGTCAATGACGCAGGCCGACGGAGAGATCGCCACCTGGCATCCCGTGAAGACGCAGAGCTGCTGAATCACCTTCTCCGGCTCCGAACCCTGCGGCAGGTGCACGAGGATCTCGACCTGGTCGGCCGTGTTGTCGTCCACCCTCTTCACCTTGATCTTGCCCTTCGCGTTCGCGGCCAGGATCGACTCGATGACGGACTCGGTCGTCGTCGCGTAGGGAAGCTCCGTGATGGCGAGGAGCACCTTGCTCCTCTGCTCGATCCTCGCGCGGATCTTCACCTTCCCCCCGCGCTCGCCGTCGTTGTATTCGGAGAAGTCGGCGATGCCCCCCGTCGGGAAGTCGGGATAGATCCTGAACGTCTTGCCCTGCAGGTGGTTGATGGCCGCCCGGCACAGGTCGTTGAAGTTGTGGGGCAGGATCTTCGTCGAGAGCCCGACGGCGATCCCCTCGGCCCCCTCTAGGAGCACGATCGGGAACTTGGCCGGCAGCGTCACCGGCTCCCTGTTTCGGCCGTCGTAGCTCAGCTGCCACTGCGTCGTCTTCGGGTTGAAGAGGACCTCGCGCGCAAAGGGAGTCAGCCGCGCCTCTATGTAGCGGGGCGCGGCCGCCTCGTCGCCCGTGAGCACGTTGCCGAAGTTCCCCTGGGGCTCGATGAGCCATCCCCTCTGGCCCATGCCGACCAGCGCCGCGCCGATCGACGCGTCGCCGTGCGGATGGAACCGCATCGTGGCACCGACGACGTTGGCCACCTTGTGGAACCGGCCGTCGTCCATCTCCCAGAGGGTGTGCAGGACGCGGCGCAGGACCGGCTTGAGGCCGTCGTCGATGTGGGGGACCGCGCGGTCCAGGATGACGTAGCTCGCGTAGTCCAGGAACCAGTCCCTGTAGTTGCGCTCAAGCGGCGCCTCCGCTCCTTTCCTCGATCCGGGGATCTTGGTTTCCTTTGCCATGCTTGTTTCCGCTCAGGCCTGGACGACGTCCTTCTCCACCCGGAGGTTCTCGATGATGAAGTCCTGCCGCTCCTGCGAGTTCTTGCCCATGAAGAACGAGAGGAGCAGGTCGCTGTTGTGGACGTGGTTGAGCGACAGCGGCTCAAGTCGGATGTCGTCGCCGATGAACCCCTTGAACTCCCCGGCCGAAATCTCGCCCAGGCCCTTGAAGCGGGTGATCTCCGCCGCAGCCCCCAGCTTGCCGACCGCGGCCTGCTTCTCCGCCTCCGTGTAGCAGTAGTGGGTCTCCTTCTTGTTGCGGACGCGGAAGAGCGGCGTCTCCAGGATGAAGAGGTGCCCGTGGGCGATAAGCTCGGGGAAGAACTGCAGGAAGAACGAGATCAGGAGGAGGCGGATGTGCATCCCGTCCACGTCGGCGTCGGTCGCGATGACGACCTTGCCGTACCGCAGCCCATCGAGCCCCTCCTCGATGTTCAGGGCGGACTGCAGGAGGTGGAACTCCTCGTTCTCGTAGATGACCTTCTTCGAGAGGCCGTAGGTGTTGAGGGGCTTGCCCTTGAGCGCGAACACCGCCTGCGTCTGGACGTCGCGGCACGCCGTGAGCGAGCCCGCGGCCGAGTCGCCCTCCACGACGAAGATCGCGCTGTCCTCGGACCGCGGGTCCTTGTCGCCCAGGTGCAGGCGGCAGTCGCGGAGCTTCCGGTTGTGGAGCGAGGCCTTCTTCGCGCGCTCGCGCGCGAGGTTCCGTATCCCCGCCAGCTCCTTGCGCTCGTGCTCGCTCTCCAGGATCCGCCTGAGCAGGGCGTCGGCCGTCTCCGGGTTCTTGTGGAGGTAGACGTCGAGCGTCTGCTGGACGAACTTCCCGATGAATTCCTTGATGGTGGGCCCGTCAGGCCCGATGACGCTCGAGCCGAGCTTCGTCTTCGTCTGCGATTCGAAGATGGGCTCCATGACGCGCACCGAGATCGCCGCCACGACCGACTGGCGGATGTCCGCCGCGTCGAGGTCGCGCTTGTAGAAGTTCCTGAGCGTGTCGACGAAGGCCTCCCGGAACGCCTGCAGGTGCGTGCCCCCCATCGTCGTGTGCTGGCCGTTCACGAACGAGAAGTACTCCTCGCCGTAGTGGGAGCCGTGCGTGACCGCGATCTCGATGTCGTCCCCCTCGAGGTGGATGATCGGGTACAGGGGCTCGCCGATCAGGTTCTTCTCGAGGAGGTCCTTGAGACCGTTCTCCGACTTGAACGGCTTGCCGTTCAGGGTGAGCGTGAGGCCGCGGTTCAGGAACGCATAGTTCCAGAGCATGTCCTCCACGAACTCGGTCCTGAACCGCAGGTTGGCACCGAAGAGCTCGGCGTCCGGGGCGAAGTCGATCGAGGTCCCGTTGCGCTCGCCGGTCTTCGCCACCCTGTGGTCCTTCTTCAGCTTGCCCTTGGCGAATTCGACCGTCTTCACCTCGCCTTCGCGGAAGGCCTGCGCCCGGTACTCGATCGACAGGGCGTTCACGGCCTTCTGGCCCACGCCGTTCAACCCCACGGCCTTCTTGAAGGTCTCGCTGTCGTACTTGGCGCCCGTGTTGATGACCGAGACGCACTCGAGGAGCTTCCCCAGCGGGATCCCGCGGCCGTAGTCGCGCACCTTCGCGCGGCGCTCCTCGAGGTGGATCTCGATCTTCCTGCCGGCGCCCATCGTGAACTCGTCGACGGAGTTGTCGATCGTCTCCTTAAGGAGCACGTAGATCCCGTCCTCGGCGTGCGCACCGCTTCCCAGCCGGCCGATGTACATGCCCGGGCGCAGCCGGATGTGCTCGGTCGATGAGAGGGTCTTGATGCTCGCCTCGGTATAACCGGATGCCATCCCGCCTGAGAGTTCCGCCCGCGAACCGCGTGACAAGCGAAAATTGGCCCGCGGCGCCTGCTTTCGCTCCGCGGCCTTCCCGAATCCTGCGGCTATTCCCCGAGAATGTGTAGGAATTTGCCCGCCGCGCTCAGTTCTTCGCCAGCAGGTCGAGTGCCGCGGCGGTCATCGCCGCAATCCCCGTCTTTATCGTGGGCTCCGGCACGGGCGCAAACTTGCTCGAGTGAAGGGAAGGCACGGGAACGCCTGTCCGCCGGCTCTCCGCGAGCTTGTCGGGAGCCGTGGCACCGAGCATGAAGAAGCAGACGGGCACCTTCTCAACCGTGCGCCCGTACTGGCTGAAGTCCTCGCTGGCCATGATCGGATCGGCCGACACCACGTGGTCGGACCCAAGCCATCCGGTCACGGCGGCCCGAACCCGCCGCGTGAGCGCCGGATCATTGTAGATGGAATCCGCCGAAGAGCCGACGACCTCGACGGTAGGCATGAGGTCCTCGGGGATTCCGGCGGCGATCGCCTCGCCGCGGCAGATCCGGCGAATCGAGGCCACCAGGTGCTCGCGGACATCCTGCGAGTAGGAACGCAGCGTCAGCTCGAGCTTCACCTCATCCGGGATGATGTTCCCCCGGGTGCCGCCGTGAATGCTGCCGACCGTGACGACCGCGCGGTCGCCGGGGTGGATCTCACGGCTGACGATCGTCTGGAGGGCCAGCACGATCTGCGACGCGAGGACGATCGGGTCCTTGGTGATCTCAGGGCGCGACCCGTGGCCGCCGATGCCGCGGACCGTTATGTTCACTGCGTCCGCGTTGGACGTGAAGAACCCCTCTGCGAAGCCGACCGAGCCGGTCGCAATCTGCGGCTCATCGTGGAGACCAATGGCGAAGTCCGGTCTCGGGAACTGCCGGTAGAGTCCGGCCGTCAGCAGGTTGCGGGCCCCGACAACCATCTCCTCGGCGGGCTGGCCCACGAGGACCAGGGTTCCGCTCCACTTGTCCCTCATGCCGGCCAGCACGCGCGCGGTGCCGACAAACACCGTCATGTGCAGGTCGTGTCCGCACGCGTGCATCACCGGCACCTCGGTGCCGGACAGGTTCAGGGAGCGAACCGTGCTCGCATAAGGAAGCCCCGTGTCCTCCTTCACAGGCAGGGCATCCATGTCGGTGCGGATGAGGAGCGTGGGGCCGGGGCCGTTTCTGAGCACTCCGACGACGCCCGTACCGCCAAACTTCTCGGTGACCTCGAACCCGGCGGAGCGCAGCTCCGCGGCGACCTTCGCCGAGGTCTTCTCCTCCATGAGCGAGAGCTCGGGATGTGCGTGCAGGTCCTTGTAAAGGGCGTCAAGCGAGGGGTATTCCGCGGCGATCCGGGCCCCGACGGCCGCCGAAACCTCGGGGGCCGAACGAAGTTGGGGAGCAAGAATTCCGAGTGTCGCAAGGAGAACGGGGCCCAGGGGACGAGTCGTCATTCCCAAGAGACAATCGCAACGCTCCGTTAGTTCAAGAACATCGCCTCGTTCGTCTGGAAGAGCCCGTGGGCGAGCTTGGTCCAGGCGTCGAGTGGGTCCCTTGTCCTGAAGGCCGCGGCGCCCGGCTCGACCTGCAGGGCGTTCTTCCTCCTCAGGTTCTGCATCGCGTTGTCCGCGATCCTGGCCTGGACCTCCGCATTGTGGGACGCCTTCTCCGAGAGCTGGGTGGAGGCCGGCCCCTCGGTCGAGGTGCCGCCCGGGTTCGACTCCACATAGCTTATGCAGAGCTTCGTCTCGTCGGGGGTCGGGGGGCGCTGGTACACGGCGAGGTACAGGACCGCGACGCGCAGCTCGTCGGAGGTCTGTGAAAGGAACTCCGGGGTGTGGGTGAGCTTGCGGGCCGTCTCGATCACGAGGGGGCTGTTCATCAGGAAGAGCTGCTGCTGGGGCACCTGGGTGAGGAAACGCTTTCCCGTCGGGACGTTCGGATTGGGGAAGTTGAACTGCGTGAGGATCTCGGCCGGGTTGCGCCGGTCGATGAACGCGTAGACGGCGCGCCGCGTGGCGAATCCCTCGCTGCCGATCGGCACCGGCCGGCCGCCCATCGCCAGGTCGATCGTGCCCGCGATTGCAAGGATCGAGTCGTGAATCTGCTCGAAGTCGAGCTGCCGGACATTGTAGCGCCACTGCAGCTTGTTGTCCGGGTCCGTCTCCGCGTACGCGGGGCTGCCGGTGCTGGCCTCCTGGTAGACGCTGCTCAGCATGATGAGCCTCTGGAGCTTCTTGATCGACCAGCCGTCCTCCATGAAGCGCAGGGCCAGGTAGTCCAGGAGCTCGGGGTTTGTCGGCGGCGCCGACTGGTTGCCGAGGTCGTCCGGGGTCGAGACAAAGCCCGCCCCGAAATGCTGCTGCCACACCCGGTTCACGAGCACCCGGGCCGTGATCGGGTTCGAGGGGCTCGCGATCGCCTGGGCCAGCTCGAGGCGGCCGCTCCCGGTCCGGAACGGGAGCGGGCGCCTGGGGTCGGGCGACAGGATGCTCAGGAAATGGCGCGAGACCACCGGCCCCCTGTTCTGGGCCTCTCCCCTCAGGAGCACGGGATAGTCCCTCGGGTTTGACACGTCGATCAGGACGTCGGCCTTCGGGGGAGCCTCGGGACTGTCCTCAAGGTCGACGATCTGCTTCTCGGCGAGCGCCAGCGCCCTCACGAGCTCGCGCCGCTTCTGGGCCCGCTCGGCCTGCGGCAGGCCGGACCTGCGCAGCTCAAGAAACTGCGCCTCGACCTGCGCCTTCGCGGCGTTGGCGCCCTTCATCTTTTCCAGGTAGTCCAGCAGCTCGGCCGTCTTCGGCATCGGGTGCAGCCACGGATCCTCCCTCGGCTCGGCCGAGTTCGCGAAGACGCCGTAGAGCGAATAGTAGTCCGACGTCGGGATCGGGTCGAATTTGTGGTCGTGGCAGCGCGCGCACGACACCGTGAGCCCCAGGAAGGCCTTCGTCGTCACGTCGATGCGGTCGTTGATGATGTCGTTCGCGCTGTTCTCGAAGCGGTTGCCGAGCGTGAGGAACCCGAGCGCGGCGAGCGGGCGCTGGTCCGGCTGGGCGCCCGAGGACCTGTTCCTGCGGATCTGGTCCGCCAGGAGCCGGTCCGCCGCGAGCTGCTCCAGGATGAACTGGTTGTAGGGCTTGTCGCTGTTGAAGGCGTCGATCACGTAGTCGCGGTAGGTCCAGGCGAAAGGGTACCTCGGGTCCTCGCGCTGGGGTGTGTCTCCCTTCGTGTCTGCGTAGCGGGCGACGTCGAGCCAATACCTTCCCCACCGCTCACCGTAGCGGGGCGAGTCGAGCAGCCGGTCGACGACCTTCGCCCACGCGTCGGGCGAGTCGTCCACCAGGAAGCGCTGCACCTCGGCCTCGGTGGGGGGGAGCCCCGTCACGTCGAAGGTCGCCCGGCGGATCAGCGTGTACTTGTCGGCGCGTGGGTTCGGCTTCATCGCGTTCCCCTCGAGCCTGGCCAGTATGAAATTGTCGACAGGCGTCCTGCACCAGGAAGCGTCTAGCACGGCCGGGACCGCCTGCCTCTTCACGGGCAGGAAGGACCAGTGGTCCCTTCCCACGCCGCCGTAGGCGGACGAGCTTCCCCGTGCGACCAGGGACCTGGGGTCGGGCGCGCCCCGGCGGATCCACTCGGTCAAGTCCGCCACCTGCTGGTCGGAGAGCCTCTCCCCCTTGGGGGGCATCTGCAGGTCCTGGTCCTTGTAGCTGATCGCGTCGATGATCAGGCTGTCCTGGGGCTTGCCCGGATCCACCGCCGGCCCCGTGTCGCCGCCGTGGAGCAGGCCCTCGCGCGTGTCGAGCATGAGGCCGCCCTTTATCTTGTCGGCGTCATGGCTGTGGCACTTGTAGCAGCGGTCCACCAGGACGGGCCGGATCCGCGACTCGAAGAACAGGAGGTCCTCGGCCGAAATGGCCTGCCCTGAGGTGGCAACCGCCCCCGGAAGTCGGACCGCGAGGGCGCACAGCGCAAGCGCTAGAACCGCAGCCCTGGTCGCCGGATTCATCGTCAGGCGAGGATTGGCTGGACGACGTTTCCGGCTACGTCCGTCAGGCGGAAATCCCGCCCGTTGAAGCGGTAGGTGAGCTTGGTGTGGTCGAAGCCCAGGGCCCTCAGGATCGTCGCGTGCAGATCGTGAACGTGAACCTTGTCCTTCACCGCCTCGGCGCCGAACGGGTCCGTGGCCCCGTAGACCAGGCCGCCCTTGACGCCCCCGCCCGCAAGCCAGACCGAGAACGCCCGCGCATTGTGGTCGCGGCCGGGGTTCTCGTAGCCGTTTCGGTCGCGGGTCGGCTTGCGCCCGAACTCCCCTCCCCAGATGACGAGGGTCGATCCGAGGAGGCCCCGCTGCTTCAGGTCCGCAAGCAGCGCGGCGACCGGTTGGTCGACCTCCTTGGCCTTCTTGGTGATCCGCTCCTTGAGATCCTGGTGGTGGTCCCACCCGTCGTGCCAGACCTGCACGAAGCGCACGCCGCGCTCGACGAGCCGGCGGGCCAGGAGGAGCTGCTTGCCCTGGGCGGTGTTGCCGTAGGCTGTTCGCACCGCCTCGGGCTCCTTGTTCAGGTCGAACGCGTCCGTCGCGGCCGCCTGCATCTTGAAGGCGATCTCATAGGACTCGAGCCGGGTCTCGAGCACCTGGTCGTGCTGCTGCTCGCGCGACTTCATGTCGTCGAGCTGCTTCACGAAGTCCATCTGGCGGCGCTGCTCGGCGTTTCCGACGTATTGGTTGCGGATGTTCTGGATCATCTGCTGCACGGTCGCCACCTGGGTGTTGACGCTCGATCCCTGGAACACCCCGGGCAGGAACGCGGACCCGTAGTTGGCCGCCCCTCCCGAGGGAAGGCCGCCGTTGCGCAGGGAGATGAATCCGGGAAGGTTCTGGTTCTCGGTGCCGAGCCCGTACACGACCCAGGAGCCCATGCTCGGCTTCACGATCCGCAGCGACCCCGTGTTCATGAAGACGGTCGCCACCTCGTGCGCCGGTATGTCCGTGTACATCGAGCGGATGACCGCCATGTCGTCCACGTGCTGCCCGATGCCCGGGAAGAGCTCGCTCACCTCGATCCCCGAGCGGCCCATGGGGACGAACTTGAACGGCGAGCCCAACGCGACCCCGCTGTCGCCGATCGTGCGGCCGTCCATGCGCACGAGCTCGGGCTTTGGGTCCCAGGTGTCGATGTGCGAGGGCGCCCCCTGGGCGAAGATGTGGATGACGGCCTTCGCCGTCGCCGGCAGCGGCGGGGGCCGCGGCGCCAGGGGATTGCGGCCGGGCGAGAACCCGTCCGCCGCCTCGGGACCGGACAGGAGGTCCGAGGGGTCGAGCATCGTCGCCAGGCCCAGGGCGCCGAGGCCCATGCCGACCCGGTTGAGGAACTTCCTGCGCGTGAGGAAGTAATCCTCAAGGTTTGTGGAAACGCCGCAGCAGGGAGGCTCGGCTGGCATCGGGTGGAAAGACATAGGCATCGGAAGGGCTCTTGCAACCCTTTGACGCCAGGCGGGGGGCCGGGTTTCAGGCCGGCCGGTGAATCTCACAATTCCAGTTGATATGCCCGGCCGCACGCATACGTTCAGCGCATCCTCGTTTAGGAGAGCCCGGGGTCCCGGGCTGAGATGGCGGCAATCTCCGCTGCCAAATCCTTCGAACCTGATGCGTCTCACAGCGCCGTAGGGAAAACAGGGCCGTCCGCGGCAAGCGGAGGGATCTGTGACCCGACCTGCGCAGCGGGCCGCAGCCTAAAAGCATCCCTCCCATGTCCCATTCAAAAGACGTCTCCCGCGCCGGGCACCGGCTCTTCCCGGCATCGCGCAAGGTCTACCTGGCCGGCTCGCGCGACGACCTGCGCGTCCCCATGCGCGAGATCGTGCTCTCCCCCACCCGCCTTCCGAACGGCAACGAGGTGCCGAACGAGCCCGTGCGCGTCTACGACACCTCGGGCCCATGGGGCGACCCCGAGTTCCATGGGGACGCGGGCCTCGGGCTCGCGCCGCTGCGCGCCGGCTGGATCAAGGAGCGCGGCGACGTCGAGGAGATCGAGGGGCGCCAGGCCAGCCCCATTGACGACGGCTACCTCTCGGAGACCCACCGCCAGCTGGCCGAGGCCGAGGGCCGGCGAAACCCGATCAAGTTCTTCGACAGGAGCTCGCGGAAGATCCTGCGTGCGAAGCGGGGGGGCCGCGTGTCCCAGCTCGCCTACGCCCGAAGGGGCATCGTGACCCCGGAGATGGAGTTCGTGGCGATCCGCGAGAATTCCAAGCTGCAGAGCGCGGCCGACCTGATGGAGCTGACCGCGGCCGGGCCCCGGAACTCCCTCTGGCGCCAGCACCCGGGGCAGAGCCTCGGCGCCTCCATTCCGAGCGAGATCACGCCCGAATTCGTCCGGGACGAGGTCGCCCGCGGGCGGGCGATCATACCCGCGAACATCAACCATCCCGAGCTCGAGCCCATGGTGATCGGCCGCAACTTCCTGGTGAAGATCAACACGAACATAGGAAACTCCGCGGTCGCCTCGTCCATCGACGAGGAGGTGGAAAAGATGCGCTGGTCGGTGAAATGGGGCGGCGACACGCTGATGGACCTCTCCACGGGCCGGAACATCCACCAGACCCGCGAGTGGATCCTGCGCAACTGCCCCGTCCCCGTCG
>CAZHPC010000120.1:0-9935 GCA_964534685.1 uncultured Opitutaceae bacterium | reverse complement strand
GGCGGCGCCGTGGTCGCGGTCAACTGCTCGAGCTGCCACGGGGCGCACGCGGTGCGCCCGTCCTCGGATCCGCTGTCGCCGGTCAACCGCGCCAACCTCGCGAAGACCTGCGGCCAGTGCCACCAGGGCGCGGACAGGCGCTTCACTTCCGCCCCCGTGCATGTCACGGCGAGCGCGGGCGGCCAGGAGCCGGCGGTCTACTGGATCGCGACCCTCTACGTCTGGCTCATCGTCATCGTGGTCGGGGGCATGGTCGTCCACAACGGCCTCGACTTTGTCAGGAAGGTGCGGCGCAAGATCGGCATCCAGAAGGGGCTCATCATCGAGGAGGCGGTGCCCCACCGGCTCTACCTGCGGATGACGGTCAACGAGCGCCTGCAGCACGGGACCCTGGTCCTCAGCTTCGTCGCCCTGGTCATCACGGGCTTCATGCTCCAGTTCCCGGAGGCGTGGTGGGTCATGCACATCCGCCACCGGATAGGCCACCTGTTCGAGTGGAGGAGCAACATCCACCGGGTCGCGGGCGTGGTGCTCATTGCCGCCGGGGCCTGGCATTTCGCCTACCTGGCGCTCACCGAGCGCGGGCGCCGGCTGTTCCGCGACCTGCTGCCTGTCGTCAATGACGTTGCCGACGCGCTGGGCGTCCTGCGGTACAACCTGGGGCTTGCGCCGGAAAAGCCGAAGTTCGGCCGCTTCAGCTACATCGAGAAGACGGAATACTGGGCGATGATGTGGGGCTCGGTGGTGATGGGCTTGACCGGCGCGCTTCTGTGGTTCGAGAACACCTCGATCCGGCTCTTCACCAAGCTGGGCTACGACGTGTCGAGGACTGTCCACCTGTACGAGGCCGTGCTCGCGACCCTCGCCATCATCATCTGGCACTTCTACTTCGTCATCTTCAACCCGGACATCTATCCCATGAACCTCTCATGGCTCACGGGCTGGCTGTCGGAGAAGGAGATGAAGGAGGACCATCCGCTTGAACTCGAGCGGATCGAGGCCGAGCGCGCGGCGGCCGAGAAGAAGGACGGGTCGCCGCCAGGCGAGCCGGGTTCCAAGTAGCCGCCATCAGGGGCCACCGGGGCCCCGCCGCCTACGGCCTCGCGTGAGATCCGTCGCAGAAGGCCCCGTTCTTCGTGTGCTTGCAGCCGCAGAAGGCGACCTTCCTTGCCACGGCGAGATCCACCTTCACCGGGGAGAACCCGGTGCCCTGGTGTGAGCCGTCGCAGAAGGGCTGGTTCCTGGAATTGCCGCAGGCGCACCAAAAGTAGGTGCCCGGCGCCATGCTCTTCACGTAGGGGAAACTCTGGGGGCTGTTGGGTTCGCTCATGATCGTCGTGGGGTGGGAGCCATCGGGTTAGATTGCCCTTGGGCGGACTCGGGAGCGGTCCGCGCCGGCAACCTAGGCCGCATTCGCGGCCCTGGCAACGGGTGATTGCCCATGATTGCTGACGGAGCCCGGGACACCCAACGACCGCTCGGCGACGGTTACGCCTTCACCGATTGGTCTGCGGGTCTTCCCAGACCGGGGCGAACTTCGAGCGCCCGTCCCCCATGTGCGTCACGGGCCCCATCCTGAGCATCCGGTAGTGACTGTAGGGAATCGTCGAGAGCCCGCCGGTCGACCGAAGCTTGCCCTTCCAGGACCTGCCCGGATGCCCCCAGAGCCCCTCGGCGTAGACCGGCTGGCCCTGGGCGATGTCCACCAGGACCATCCCGTAGCGCTGGAGGGCGACGCAGACGATGTGCTCCTCGCGGGTCAGGGGAAACTGCGAGAGGTCGAGATTGGGATCGAGCTGGATGACGGTGCCCTCCGGTATGCCGCCCTCGACGATCCCGTCGGTCCACGCCGCGGGAAAAACGAATTCCCTGTAGGCGCAGAAGCGCGAGGCTGCGGCGACCTTGTGGCGGATCTCCCCAGCCATGACCTCGTCGTAGAGGATGAGGCCCGCCACGGCGGGCACGCCCGCCGCACGGCTCGGCCCGTGGAAGTGGACGCTTTCACCGTCCACGACGCCGAGGTCCTCGGTCCTGAAGACCCCCGGGCCGTCGGACGCGTAGACCATGCCCGTATTGGAGGTCCAGCTTCCGTCGGGATTCTTTGTCAGGGACCACATGTCCCAGACCTGCTTGTGCTTCCAGTCCACGGCCGCCAGGTGGGCGTCGCCCCTGGGGTCGGGCGTCGCCTCATTCGGGATGGGAACGAGGTCAAAGCCCTTTCCGTGCCCGAACTTCTCGCGCTGGGTGTGCCATATGCGGTGCTCGTCAGGCGTCAGGGTGTGGAGGCCGACCTTCACCCGCGGCGTGGCGTCGTCGACCTCGTACACGGGGATGGTCCACTGCTCGCAGTTTATGAGCCAGTTCTCCTTGCTGGGCTCGGTCTCGAGCAGCTTCACCCACCGCCCCGTCCGAGGGTCTGTCTCCGCGTTGGGCGCGATTGGCTGGTTCCAGAAGCTGTCGTCGGAGAAGAACCGCCGGGGCGGGTTCGGCTTGTCTTCAGCCGAAAGCGGGAGGCTTGCGGCGAGCGTTCCGGAGAGGAGGGCAAGGAAGGCGCTGGGTTTCACGGGGGTCGGGGCAGGGGGGCGTGGGCTTGTTGGCTGGCGGTGCCGTCGGTCGGGACGGGAGAGGCTTCAAGGTCGATGACGTATTCACATTACAACTATGCACGGCGCCGTTTTAGAAGGGCAATCGCCTCCTGACGCAAATCCGACACCGCCCAAACCTGCCCAAGATCGAGTCGTCAGTATAGAACGAAGTGTAGAACAACCCTTCGGAGTAACATCGCAGGTTTCGGCCAAATATGCTCCTTGGGATAGCCGGTATTTCGGCGGGTCGTGCGCCAGTGCAAATTCGGTGCAGAGCATGAAGGTCATAGGTCAGAAGTCTCGATAGATTTCAACGTTATGAATTCTGTGGCGTCTGACAAATGCTTGCGCAACCGGATTGGCCAATGGCGCCTGGGGCCATCTCGGCAACGTTATGGCACGGCGATTTAAGCATTCTGCCGCGCACAATTGTTTTGAGTTTCCTAAAGCATAGTGTTTGTTTCCTCAGATGCGCTTTGTGCCGAGAACGCTAGAAACTGCCTTTCTCAAGGCACGCCAAACTTTTCCCGCGGTCGTCCTTACCGGACCCCGGCGGGTTGGGAAAACCTCGCTTCTCCGGCAAGTGCTCCCCGACGCAGACTACCGTTTGCTGGAGGATCCCGACGTCCTGGCGCGAGTACGGGCCGATCCCCGCGGATTCTTCGACGAACTCAAGCTGCCGGTTATACTCGATGAGGTTCAGAATGCCCCGGAGCTGCTGGCCTTTGTTCGCACGCGAATTGATTCGACGCCCAGAAAGACCGGCCGGTGGTTCCTCACCGGCTCCCAGGAATCGGCGTTGATGCAGGGCGTAAGCGAATCGCTGGCGGGTCGCGCGGCGATTCTGCATTTGCTGCCGCTCAGTGTGCAGGAAAGTCCGAAAGTGGACTTATGGCTGGGAGGCTTCCCGGAGGTCATCGCGCGGCCCGGCGCCCGGGACCTGTGGTTTAGCTCGTACCTGCAGACGTATCTAGAACGCGACGTTCGGGCGGTGACACAGGTGAAGGACCTGGCGACATTCCGACGGTTCATGGGACTGGTCGCGAGCCGGCACGGGCAGATTCTGAACAAGACGGACTTGGCCGGGCCGGTCGGGGTTTCCGTTCCCACGGTCGCGCAATGGTTGGGGGTCTTGGAAACGACCGGGCTCTTGGCGTTGATTCCACCGTATTTCGAGAACTTCGGGAAACGGCTGCTCAAGTCGCCACGCCTGTATTGGCTGGATTCAGGACTAGCGTCGCATTTATTGGGCTTACGGTCCCGCTCTGAACTTGAACGCTCGCCGTTCTATGGCGCACTCTGGGAGGGATTCGTTGCCGCAGAGATCATCAAGCTCCAGATCAATGCCGGGGGAAGGAGGGAGCTGTTCTACTTTCGGGATGAACAAGGGTTGGAGGTAGATTTTGTTCTTCCAGGTCCGCGGGGAAAATTGCGGTTAGTGGAGGTTAAAGCGACCCGCACGCCCGCGCCTGCTATGGCGCGGCCGCTGCAGTCACTGGGTCGAACTCTAGGGGAACGAGCGGAAATGTGGCTAGTACATCGGCCATCGAGGACGCCTGCCGGAACCGCGGCTCTGGCACCCGGGGTCAAGGCGGTCGACCTCGTGACGTTCCTCAAAGAGCTGAAGGGGTCCGCTTATCCGTGAGCAAACACCCGCGCGCCATGGCCGTCAATCTGGGCTGACGCATGAGCGATCGCGCAACCTGCGCCCTCGGGTGAACACCCTCACCTGCGCTCGCACACCAGGATCAGCTCATCAATCCCCTTCGTTTCAATCAGCCCTGGGGAGAACCGAAGCCGCTTCTGAAACAGCAGGCCTATCGGGGCGATGAAGCCGTTATACCAGCGCATCGCCCGCTCCCGGTGATGGATGAGCCAGTGCATCCCCAGCTTCACGACCCAGGGGTTGGAAGGCTGCAACCCAAACGGGGCGCTCTTTTCGATCTCAAAGCCGTTGGTCCTGAGCTGCTCGACGAGCTCCCTGGGTTCGTACCGCCTTGCGTGTCCGACCAAGGTGTCGAAGTCCGTCCAGAGCGCCGCGTAGATGGGGACCGAAATGACAAGACGCCCGCCCTTCTTCAGCACGCGGCCCACCTCCCGGAAGCCGCTCCGATCATCGCCGATGTGTTCGATGACGTCGAAGACGCAGACCAGGTCGAACTGCCCGTCCGCAAACGGAAGGGAGGCGATTGCGCCGCCCGTTGCGAGGCCGCCCTCGTTCCTCAGCCGGGCGACCACCGGCGGGCTGATGTCCACGAAATGGGTGCCGGCAATCGGCAGGCGCGGCCGAAGGCCCGGCCCAACCTCGAGGCGGGACGGCGAGCGGGAGGCCAGTTCCGAGAGAAGCGGCCATGTGTTGAACCGCTCGGGACGCACCAGCCGGCTGGATGACCAAAGGGCATCGTAGAACCGCTGGTTGACCAGCGCCAGGTCCTCGGTCGTCGTCCGGCCGTTCATGGTGTTGCGGGTGTGTTCAGCGTCCTGGTCGCCGGCCCTCTGCTTCGAGGTCACGGCGAAATGCAGCCTCGCGCCGTCCGCGCCCAGAGCCGACGCCATCTGGTCGTCGCATCCAAGTAGGTCCATGGATGGAAACGAGTCAAGGGGCCCGGGATTCGGTAGTGGGTCAGTTTAAAGTCCGTCGAGGAGAGCGACACTCCTTCGATAGACCAGACAACCCCCTTGCGGTCCATCAGGGTGGCGTCATTTCCAATGGCTTCAATAGGGTATCGGTGGTCGCGGTCTCCCCCTATCTTCTGGAATACATTCTCGATGCCGTGACGGTGCGCGTCGGGGTTCGCATCGGTCATCGCATCCACCACCAACGCGACATTGTAGCCGTAGTCATAGGCTTGGCGCGCCGTTGCCTCGACGCCGCCACTCGTCGAGACCCCCGTCAGGAAAACCTGGGTCGCGCCGCGCCGCCGCAGGACCTGCTCCAAGGCGGCATTGGGATCGAGTCAGGTAAGGGGCATGCCTTTGGATTCACGGCCTGGGTTCCTTGTGCTTTTCCGCGAAGCGGATGCTCGTCGGCACGCTGAGGGCGACGATTCCGGCGAAGAAAACAAGGAGCGCTGCCTCGCTTCCGTCGAAGATCCTTCCGGCCCGGAACAACAGATAGCCTGCCGCCAGATTAACAAGCGCCCAGACGACATTCAGCGTCGGCGACGACAAGCCTTTGCCGGGAGGACGGGCAAACGGGGTCGGAAAACGGTCGCCGGAAATGCCGTGAACGAAATGCGGAACGACGTTGGCAAGGAACGCGCCCGCGAAGAAGCACGCGATGTAGTGATACCAGTGCATGGTGATTTTCCTTTCGGTTTAGTTGGGGGGATTGCCTACGGGGAGAAGGCCCATCTCCAGATAGACCGGCCGCATGCCTTGCCTGACCTTCGGCAGCTCGAGCATGAACCATAGCGCGCCGACAAGGCAGAACGCGCCGGTAACCATGACGGTGCGGGAAACCCCGATGAAGTGGGCCATCCCGCCCGCCAAAAGACTGCCGAACGGCGACGCGCCGAAAAACGCCATCGTGAAATACCCCATGACGCGGGCGCGCTTGTCCTCGGGGACCAGGGATTGGATGACCGTGTTGCTGACCGACGCGGCTTGGATCATGCCGAAGCCGACCAGAACCATGAGGAGGAGCGAGAGCCAGAGCACATGCGAAAAACCGAAGAGAACCAGCGCCCCGCCGAGCAGGGTTGCGGAGATGGGGAGCATGCGCGTCAGCCCGAGGACCGACTTGCGCAAGGCCAGCGAAATCGCCGACACCAATGCGCCGACCCCGGAGGCCGACGTGAGCCAGCCGAGGGCGTGCGGCCCCCCGTGCAGCACCTGATCGGCGAAGGCCGGGAGCAGTGTGGCATAGGAATACCCCATCAGGCTGAGGAGCGCGAAGAGCAAGAGAATGGTGCGGATGGGGCGAAAGGCGCGGACGTAGTCCCAGCCCTCGCGCATTTGGTTGAGCATGGTGCCCGCCTTGGGGCGGATAGGCCTGGTTTGAAGGCGCATCAGCAGCAGGGAGGCGATCACCGCCACATAGCTGATCCCATCGATCAAGAAGCACCAGCCCTCCCCAACGGCTCCGATCACCAGTCCGGCAAGGGCCGGGCCGATGAGGCGCGCGCTGGTGGCCATCGAAGAGTTGAGGGCGATGGCGTTGCCGAGGTCGGCGCGGTCTTCGACCATCTGGACGAGAAAGGCTTGGCGTCCGGGCATGTCGAACGCGTTGATGATGCCCTGCATGACGGTGAGGGCGACGATCTCTCCCATCGTGATGACGTGCGCCAGGGTGAGGGCGGCCAAGGCAAGCGACTGGACCGCACCCGCGGCCTGCGTCCCTACCAGAAGGGTGCGCCGGTTAAGGCGCTCGACCCAGACGCCAGCGAAAGGCCCCAGCGCGAACGAGACGATTTGCCCTGCAAAAGTCACGACCCCAAGCATCAGGACCGAATGGGTCAACCTATAGACCAGCCAGCTTGTCGCCAGCCGCGTCATCCATGTGCCGATGACCGAGATGCTCTGGCCGGCGAAGAACAGCCTGAAATTGCGATGCCGCAGCGCCCGCCAGGCGTGGGAAAGCGCGCCCCGCCCATTGGCTGAAGGCGGAATCATGACTCCGACAGGCGTTTGATGATTTTGCCCGCGCGGAAAAGGGTTTCCCGCTCCCGCTCATCGAGCCGGGCGACGGCCTGCTCCAGCCAGGCCCTCTTCGCGTCCTTGGCGCTCTTCCGCACTGCGGCGCCCTTGGCCGTCAGCTCGATGTTCACTTGGCGACCATCGGTCGGATGCGGTTTGCGTCCGACCAACCCCATTTCCTCCAGCGCGCCGACCGTGGTTCCCATCGATTGCGGCCTGACGCCTTCCGCGCGCGCCAAGTCGGCGATCGTGAAGAGACCCTGCCTGGCAAGCCGCGCCATGACGGCGGATTCGGTCAGGGAAAGTTCATGGGAAGCCGCCGCCGCGCGCACGCGGCGCACCAGCAGCCCGATGGACTGGATGAACTCAATCAGGTCGGTTTCCAGGTTCTCGCGCGCCATGACGGACGGTAGGGTTCAACACAACAGTCTTACTTGCAAGGCAAACTTGCAATGTGAACTGCTGAAATTGAATCTTGGCCCCATGAACCGGCATAGAAGGCCAGGGGTGTCATTCAAACCGACCCATTACCCGGGATTCGCCATTGATGCGGCCCCGTAACTTTGAGATTAAGGGTGGATGCCGTTTCGATGGATCGAACGCTTCGCCGACTTGCCCCAGCTACCCGGCATCGCGCCATGACCTCAAGGCAAAGAATGCTGTGCGCGCTGAACCGGCAGGTTCCCGACCGGCTGCCCGTGACCACGCACCACCTGATGGAGTCCTACCTCAGGAAGCGCCATGGCGGCGCAGACAGCCTCAGGTTCTTCGACACCTACGGCCTTGACGCCGTCAATTGGGTCGTGGAGCACAGGCCGGAGGGCGCCGCGGGCGAAAGGTATGACCCGGTGCAGGGGAAGATCGGCTTCCTGGAGGCCCGCCGGGTGGTGACGGACCAGTGGCGCATCTCCGAGGAGGACATTCCCGGCGGCGCGTTCCAGGCGAAACGGTACAGGTTCTTCACCCCGGGCGGGGCGCTCACCATGGTCCTGCAGTCCAACGAGCACACCTCGTGGGTCGCCGAGCACCTGATAAAGGAGAAGAGGGACATCGATCTCCTGGGCGCGTTCATGCCCGCGCCGAAGTGCGACACCGAAGCGGTCAATCGCGCCGCCGAGGCGTTCGGCGAGCGGGGGATTGTCCGAAGCCACCTGTGCACGTTTGACGTCTTCGGGCAGCCGGGCTGCTGGCAGGACGCGGCATGCCTGGTCGAGATCGAGCGGTTGATCCTCGAGACGTTCGACGACCCCGCATGGGTCCATGAACTCCTTGGGATACTCCAGCGCCGGAAGCTCGTCTACGCCCGCTCGCTCAAGGGCGCGAGGTACGACCTTATCGAGTATGGCGGCGGCGCGGCCTCCTCGACGGTGATTTCGCCGGCGATCTTCGACGGCTTTGTCGCGCCCTACGACAAACCCGTCATCGAGGCGGCCCACGCCGCGGGGCAGCGCATCGTCTACCACACGTGCGGCGGCATGATGCCGCTTCTGGAGCGGATTGCCGCCATGGGACCCGACGCCATGGAGACCTTCACGCCGGCCGGCATGGGGGGGGACGTCAACCTGGCGGAGGCCAAGCGCCGCATCGGCGGCAAGGTCTGCATGATCGGCGGCTTCGACCAGCTGCATTTCTTCACGGGATGCACTCCTGGGCAGACAAGGGCCGAGGTGCGGCGCTGCTTTGCCGAGGCCGGGGCCGGCGGCGGGTTCATCCTTTCGCCGTCCGACCATTTCTTCGACGCGGAACCCGAGCTCCTGGAGGCCTTTGCCGACGAGGCCCGGAAGTGCGCGTATCAACACGGCTAGGACGGGGCGATCCGCCCCGTTGGGGGGCGGAGGGCGCGGTGCGGCTTTGGACTCGCAAGGCATCGGCCTGCCTGTCAGGTACCTGCGTGTCCAATGCCGGAGAGTTCCACCACCCCGCAGGGCCGCGCGGTCTTCCTGAGCTACGCGAGGGAGGACGTTGAGCAGGCGCGTCGCATCGCCGATGCGCTGCGGGCCTTCGGCATGGAGGTCTGGTTCGACCAGGCGGAGCTGCGCGGGGGGGACGCCTGGGACCAGAAGATAAAGAGGCAGATCCGCGAGTGCGCCCTCTTCATGCCGCTCATCTCCGCGAGGACGCAGGAGAGGGGCGAAGGATATTTCAGGAGAGAGTGGAACCTCGGTGTCGAGCGGACGAGGGACATGGCGCATGGGGTGCCCTTCATCGTGCCCGTGGTCGTTGACGACACCCCTTCGGACGAGGCCATGGTGCCCGAGGAGTTCATGCGCTACCAGTGGACCCAGCTTAAGCACGGCGTGCCAAGCTCCCAGTTCGTGGAGCAGGTGAAGAGCCTGCTCGAGGCGCCGAGGAAGGGTCCGGGAAGCCGCGCTCCGGCGCCGCCGCAGAAGGGGAGGGTTGCCGAGCCCTCCGCCCACGGGAGCCATCGGAGCCATCTGCCCCTCGTCGTCCTGGGCGGACTTGGCATCCTGGTCGCCGGGTTGGTTGTCTATGAGCTTCTCAAGCCGCGCCGCAGCCCCGAGGAGGTGGAGCGGCTGATGGCGGCGGCGAATTCCGCCGTGTCACTGGCAACCTCCGCCGCGGAGAGGGCGGATGCAGCCAAGGAAGGCGCGCCCGCGCCCGCCGCGGCCCTGGCAATTTCCGACAAGTCGGTCGCGGTCCTTCCCTTCGAGAACATGAGCGAGGACAAGGACAACAACGCGTTCTTCGCCG
>CAZHPC010000119.1:0-9980 GCA_964534685.1 uncultured Opitutaceae bacterium | reverse complement strand
ACGCGGAACTTGCGCTTCACCGCGCACACGTACGAGACGCCCTTCGAGCCCTTCTTGAATATGGTGAAGTGCTCGCGCCTGAGCCTGCCCCTGAGCTGGTTCGCCGTGTCCAGCGGAAACCGAAGCTGGCGGTCGTAGGCTCCCTCGATCGCCATCAGGATCTCGCCCCTCGGCATCTTCTCAAGGGCCTTGCCGTGAAAACGCGCGGCGTCCACGGCCTTGACGACCGAGTCGCGCGCGTTGGTGACCAGGTACGTGCGCGCGTCCTCGAGGCTGTCGTAGGTCGGCGCCGACTGGCCCTCCACGGCCGGTGTCTTCAGGGTGTAGCGCGTGACCTTCTTCATCTTCTCGAGCCACTGGTTCACGACCTCGGGGTCGCGAACGGTCTCGATCCGGGAGCGGAAGGCCTCGAACGGCATCCTGCTTATGCGCGCGGTATAGTGCTGCTGCACGAGCTGCGTATAACGGTGGTAGTTCGGCGGCCCCAGGAGCTCCCCGGTCACGCCGCACTTGTTGATCACCAGAAAGTTTCCCTTCGGGGGCTCGACCTCGACCAGCCCGCTCTCAAAGAAGGTGCCGAGGAACTCGCTCATCGCGTGCGACACCGCCGCGTCCTCGCTCTCGAAGGGCAGGCCGTCGGGAACGGAGACATAGATCGGCTGGGGCGGCGCCTCGGGGGCGCCCGGAGGAGCGGGCTTTCGTGTGACGACGACCACGAAGCGCTCCGGCTTGGCGAGGACCGTCCGGGCGATCTCAAAGAGCTCGATCGTCCGGGCGGAGGTGCGGATCGTCTTCACCAGCGCGTTGAAGCTTGTGTCCTCGGGGAAGAACGCCGCGTTAAAGTACGGGCTGTCGTAGGGCCCCCGGTCCTGGCGCTCCATGGGCGGGCCGCTTCGGCGAGACGGGGCGTAGTCGCCCGAGTCCCTGCGCTGGGGCCGGTCACCCTGCGCCTCCCGTGACGGCGCCTGCGGTCCTTCGCCGGCGGGCCTCCTGAAGGAACGGCGGTCGCGGCGGTCCGGGGCGCCGCCCGGGGCGCCGCCGCGGTCGTCTCGCTCGCGGCGCGGACGGTCGGAACCCTCCCGGAATTCGGACGGAGCCTCCTTGTCCTTGGCCCACTGGGTACCAAAGCTGAAGCCTTGCAGTTGGCTTAGGTCGATTTTGTTGAAATCCGCGGTCGGATTGTCCTTGGAAGCGTCGTCGTCCATGTAGTCAGAAGTGCCCGGTGCGCGTCCGGTGACAGACGCCCCGGAGTCTCCTCTAGGCCGGGGGACCGATGCAAGCGATTTTGACGCGGTCGGCGGGCCCCGGGTATTTGACTGACAATCCTCTATCTGTGCTGTTGTTCAGACGGTTCCCGAATTACGCTCGCAAACCGAATGCACCGGCCAGCGCCAACAGCCACTGTCAAACGGATCCTTCCCTGGCTGGTGGCCGTGGCCTTCTTCATGGAGTCGCTCGATGCGACGATTCTGAACACGGCGGTGCCGACAATCGCGGGGGCCCTGCATGTGGCGCCCCTGAGCATGAAGTCGGCGCTGACCAGCTACATGCTCAGCCTCGCCGTCTTCATCCCCATCAGCGGATGGGTGGCCGACCGTTTCGGGTCGCGCCGGGTGTTCACCTCGGCGATCGGCGTCTTCATGTTCGGCTCCCTCATGTGTGGCCTTTCGAGCAGCATTCACCTGCTGGTCGCCTCGAGGATCCTGCAGGGCTGCGGCGGCGCCATGATGGTTCCGGTGGGGCGCCTCACCCTGGTAAGGACCTTCGCCAAGTCCGAGCTCGTGCGCGCGATCAGCTTCTTCTCAATTCCCGCGCTGATCGGGCCAATGCTGGGCCCTCTGGCCGGCGGCTTCATCGTCGAGTATTTCCCCTGGCGGGTGATCTTCTTCGTGAATCTCCCGATCGGGGTCGCCGGCCTGTACCTCGTCTACCGCTACCTCCCTGATTATTACGCGGAGAAGACCGACCCGCTCGACTTCGTCGGCCTCGTCCTCTTCGGCTCGGGGATCGCCCTCTTCTCCTACGTCCTTGAGATCTTCGGCGAGCATACGCTTGGCGCCTCGGAGATCGTCGGCCTCCTTGTCCTCTCGCTCCTCCTCCTCCTGGCCTACTGGCGCCACTCGCTCACCATCGAGCACCCCCTCCTCCGGCTTCGCCTCTTCCTGATCCGGACATTCCGCTCGTCGGTCGTCGGGGGCCTTGTGACCCGGATCGGCATCGGGGGGATGCCCTTTCTCCTCCCCCTTCTCTACCAGGTCGGGCTCGGCTACGGCCCGCTCAAGTCGGGGATGCTCATGATGCCGCAGCCGCTGGCGGCGATGAGTCTCAAGATGACCATGCCCTGGGTCATCACGCGCTTCGGCTACCGGCGCGTGCTGACTTCTAACACCGTCTCCATGGGGCTTCTGATCGCCCTCTTCGCGACGATAAACCCCTCGACGCCGGTGTGGCTCATCGGCCTGCAGGCGTTCTGCTTCGGGTATTTCTCGTCGCTGCAGTTCACCGCCATCAACACGATCGTCTACGCCGACCTGCATGAGAAGGACGTCAGCATGGGCAGCAGCATCGCCAGCACGATGCAGCAGCTGTCGCTGAGCTTCGGGGTCGCGATGGCATCGCTCGTCACCGCGTACTTCATCCCCGACCGGTTCCACGCGAGCCCGAGCGAAATGATCTCGGGAATTCACAGGGCCCTGGTCGTCGTCGGCATCCTCACCCTGCTTTCAGCCATCGTCTTCCGCCAGCTTCGGCCCGGGGACGGCGCCAACGTGAGCCGGCATCGGGTGGAGGAATGATTTGGTCGCGCCGGTTGGACCGGCGTTAGCCGGCGCCGGCGCATCCCGCTCGGTCCTTTCCGCGCTGCCCCGGTTTACTTGACCTCCAGGGCGAAACTCTCCGAGTGACTGTTGAACTCCGGCGCGTACATGCACTGGATTTCGGCGACGCCTGTCTGGTAGCTTCCCCTGAGCTGGACCCGCGACGAGTATTCGAACACGTAGACGCCCTTCGGCAGGTAATCGATGAAGAAGTGACTGGCGGAATCCCGGGTGCTCTCGTAGTAGGCGAGTCCGTCCTGGAACCGGTACCCGCTCAGTACGTCCACGGGCTCTGTGCCGCTGGCGCGCTGGTCCTTCAGGTGAACGTACTCCATGTCCCGGTCGGTGCGCAGCTCAATGCGGACGACCAGCTCGTCGCCCACCGAGAGCGGGCCGTTCACGGGCACGAGTACCTGGCCCTTCTTGGTCGTCTCCTTGACGAAGAGGGTCTTCGTCAGCTTCAGCGGCGTGCCCTCATGCGGCGTGACCTTGGCCATGTCCTCGAGGTACTGCCAGTGGACGCTGCCCCAGCTTACCCCTTCGTCCGTCTTCGTCACGGTGATCCGGCCCATGGCGGGCTTGATCTCGCCCCTAAGGAATTTCTGCTCGTAGAAGCCGGTGCCGGCCTCGACGTTCTCCGGCTTGATCGTTTCTCCGCCGAGAGCGACTTCGACAAGCGCATCGCTTCCGAGCAGGTTGTCGCCGCGCAGCAACAGGCCGTAGACGGCGTCGGCGGTGGCCTTGGTGGTTCTCCAAGCCTGTGTCTGCTTCTGCTTCAGCAGCCAGACCTTGCAGGCCTCCACCGCCTCGGCATCGTTCGAGACCTCGTCAAAGGCCTCGATCATCATGGCCTGGGTCTCGATCGGGGCACGGTACCACCACCAGCTCAGTTCAAGGTCGCGCCAGTACATGCCGAGCTCCTCGTCGCTGACACTGCGCTCCTTGATGGATTTCATGATGGCGTGGGGCGTTTCCTTGTCGCCGAAGCGTTGAAGCGCGATGGCAAGCTGCGCCTGGCTCTGCCGGCTGTCCACCTTGAGCCAGAACTTGCCGGCCTGTCGGAGGAAGAAGTCGACGGCATCGCGGTCTTGCACGGCTATCGGGCGGTCTTTTAGGAAAAAGCTCCGGCCGTAGAGATAGAATGCGTCCGTGTAACTCGGGACGTAGTCCTGCGAGCGCGGCAGCCTCTGGATCTCTGCGTACCGCCGGGTCATCCATGCGTCGAGCGCTTCGAGCGCCTTTACGGCGGCCGCTATGTCGACGTCGACGCCAAGGTGGCGCAGCCTGCCGAACCCGGTCGCGATATAGAGGCTTATGTACTCGCTGGGGCGCCCTCCGGGGAACCAAGACCAGAGTCCCTCGCCCAGCTGGCGCTCGGAGAGCTGGCGAAGGGACCGCGCGGCCTCCTCGTCGAGCCGGTTGGCGTCAAACAGAAGCCCAACGTCGCGGCGCGCGTGGCTCTCGGCCGTCGCCTGGCGCAGCCACGGGGTCTCCTCAAGCATCACCGACTTAAGGTCCTGGTTCTTCTCAAGCGGAGAGTCGAGCGCGGGAGTGCCCTTCCAGAGCTCGAAGATGCGGCGGATCTTGGGGTCCGAGTTGGCGATGTGGCCGGCGAGCGCGTTGGCATAGAGCCGGTTGAAGAGCTGTTCGCTGCATTCGTACGGGTACTCCATCAGGTACGGCAGGGCCATGACTGCATACCAGGCGGGCTGCGATACCATCTGCACCGTCAGCGACTGGCTGCGCAGCGTCGCGGACTTGCCGGAGTCGAGGAGTTTAGTGAATTCGAACTGCCGGGTGGATTTCCCACGGATCGGGAGCGGCAGCGATTCCGTCACCAGGATCCGCCGGCTTAGCACCGGCAGGAACCCTTCCTCGCCGTCGCTCGTGAGCGCGGTCGCGCCAACGGCTTTGTAGGTGAGGAAGCCCATTCCGTCGGGCACGGTGATCCGCCACGAGTAGCTGCACGACTGCTTCGCGGGCACGTCGAAGCCCTGCTCGACGGCGCCGTTGCCGAGCGCCTCATCCACCGGCTTGAGTGTGGCCGCGTCGGCAAACGTGAGCCGCACCCTGCCCCCTTGCGGCTTGTCGGTCCGGTTGCTCACCTTGACCGTGAATTCGATCGTGTCGCCCTCGCGCACGAAGCGCGGCGGGTTTGGCTCCACCATCAGGTCCTTGGCCGTGGTCACCTTGTCCGTCAGGAGGCCCGCGCGAAGATCCTTGTCGTGGGCGAAGCCGAGGAACCTCCACTGCGTCAGCGCCTCGGGCATGGTGAAAACGATCTGTACCACTCCGTCGTCGCCGGCCATGAGCTGCGGGTAGAAAAAGGCGGTTTCGTTGAGATTCCTGCGCGCCGCGACTGAGCCCAGATTCGGACCGGTGTCGTTCGGACCGCGGGCATATTGTGACGGTGCAATCTTATCCTCCGATTTGTCCATGAGGGCCTGGCTGGTCACGACGGCGCCGAAGGTGTGCGGGCTCACCTTCAAATCCACGCGGGTGCCGGCAAGCGTTGAATTGGCCCGGTAGCTGCCCGCGACCGCCCCGGTGTCCACCGCGAACGGTGAAAGGACGATCGCCTCCTCGTCCGCGCCCGCCATGGCCTCGCTGGGGAACGAGCGGTAGGTCCAGTTCGTGGCGCGGAGTTTAGGGGTGCGCCAGTCGCGGATCCGCTGGAAGTCGCGGTCGGTGTTCTGGAATTCGGTCTGCACCCATTCGGACTCCCTCCGGAACACATCGAACATCTGCGGCCAGTTGTGGCGTTCGTACTGGTCGAGGGAGGCGTCATAAAGCGTGGCGACCATTTCGGCAGCGGCGCGCTTCGCGTCGGGGCCCGTCACGACCGCCGTCCAAGTCTCCCTCTGGCCCGGCATGAGCTTGGAGCGGAAGCTTTCCCACTTGACGGCGAGCTTCTTGTTCGACCACGGCACCTCCACGACGCTCTGGTGCACATAGGCGCGGTTCTCGCGGACGTAGGTGATTCGCAGGGTCACCCCACCGCGCATCTCCTCGGTTACCGGCAACTTGATGAGCTCCTGTGTCCTGTCTGTCGCCGTCCATGTGCTCATGAGGGACCTGCCGTCGCACTCCATTTCCACGAGCGCGCGGCCGGAGCCATAGCCGGTGCCCCAGAGGACGGTGAAAGTCTCACCCGGTTCGACCGATGACTTTGGCAAAAGCACTATGCTTGGGAGCTTAACGCCATAGTGCCTTCCTTCGGGATCGACCACCTGCACGGTCTGCCGGGCGGTGACCCTCTTGCCGAAACGGTCCGTAGTCTCGAGGGAGGCGCGGTAGATGCCGGCCCCAAGGCGGACGGAAACCTGCACCTTTCCGGTCGCACCGGTCCTGAACGGCTGCCTGGCAACCTCCTGGCCGAGTTCCCAGGAGTCGGGGTTCGACGGGTCGGCTCGCGGCTCCTCGCCATCGCGGCCCCACCAGGAATTCTCCCGCACCAGATGCGCTCGCTCGACCCTCGGCGGCTGCACAAGCGCTCGGAGGGTCACCACGCCTTCGGCCGGAAGCGGGTCTCCGTCCAGCGACCTCGTCTCGACGTCGAAGGCCACCGGCGCGGCCGGGGTCTGCCACTGCCCGGCGGCCAGCGACGCCTGAAGCGCGGTGTATCCCGCCCGGACGACGCGCTCGTCGGAACGGGTCTCGCCCGTGGTGTCCGTGACGTCGGCGTCAACCGTGAAGGCGAACGTCGGCTCGTCCTTCGCCGGCACGGATGGGTCCGGCTCCGCTGGAAACTGCACCTTGAATGACCCGTCCGGCTCGGTGACGGCGGATCCGTGCGCGATGGCTTTGGCGGGGGCCGGCCGCCACCACCAGCACCAGTAGGGAAGCTGCACGCCGCGCACGACCCGCCACTTCACCTTTGCCCCGCCGATTGCGGCGCCAGTGTACGCCGTCGCCTTGCCCGTGATCATGACCGGCGCGCCGAGCTTCGCGGCTGCGTCGGGCGGGGCGAATTCCACTTGGAACTTGGGGCGCTTGTACTCCTCAACCCTGACCGTCGTGCGGCTTGGCCCGCCAAGGACCTGAATCGTCATCCGTCCGGTCAATCGGTCGCGCGGCGCCGTGAAGACGCCGCTGAACGATCCATAGTCGTTGGTCGTGTGGGTTGCGCGCGCGATCTCCTTGCCATTGGGGTCAGTGAAGACCACCGTGACTTTGGTGTCGGCGTCCACGGAATACCTTCCCTCTCCCTGGTTGTAGCGGATGGACACGCCCTCGTAGCTAATTGTCTGGCCGGGCCTGTAGATCGCCCGGTCTGTAAAGAAGACCGTCTGCGTTCGGGAGCGGTCTCCGGCGCCGTTCGCGTAGTAGAAGATGTCGTCCGCGCTGGAGACGGCGTGGCCGTCGTGCTCCGCAATCACGGCCACCGCCTGGTTCTTGCAAGAGAAGCTGAAGCTGCCGTTCTCGTCAGTCTTGACGGATTCGGCCATCTTGAAACGGCCTGTGTTCTCGCGCTGCCAGATCCGCACCGTCGCGCCGGCCACCGGTTCGCCACTCTCCGCCTTGAGGACAAGCCCGCTATGCCACTCCCTGTCGTAGCGGTTTCGAAGGACCAGCGCGAGGTCGCTGACCCAGACCGGCGCGACGCTGACCTGGTCGTCGCGTCCGCCGAACGTGTCGTCGTGGCTTGCGATGATGAAATAGAATCCGGGCTTTAGCGTCGAGGGCGCCGGTAGCCGCTCGGTGCGTTCCTTGTAGTCTTTTGTAGGCGGCAGCTCGGCGTCCCATTGGAGCGCGGGTGCCGAGCCCAGCAGTTCATCGCGGTCGTAGGCGTTGACGCCTCCGAAATTCCACTTCCTGCGCGCGATGTAGTCGTCGAAATTGACGCTGACCGCGCGGAAGTAGACCCTTGTCACGTTGCGGTAGCTGACATTGAGGGTCGGCCACGGAGCATTCCAGATGCGCTCGGTGTCGAGACGCGCCGACTTTGCCTCGATCTTCTGGATGAGGTTGAAACACATGGCTCCACCGACGGATGCCGGGAATGCTCCGAGGCCGCGCTCCGCCTCGTCACGGGCCAGGGCCGGCTCGCCTTCCGAGTCGATCTGTGCGGCCAGTTCGGCTCGGGCGCGGGCCGAGATCTCGTGCCCGGAGGTGAGATCGATGAATCGCCGGAGCGCAGCCTTGTAGCGGTCAATCTTCCCCTCCCCGACGGCGATATTGTGGCCAAAGGTGATGCGGCCGAGGTCGGCGTCGTAGAAGGCGGACCGGTCCGTGTCAGGCCCGTGAAAGGTCAGGAGGCCTTGGAAAAGGCGGACAGCCTTCAGCGTTGGCGAGGCCTCATCCGTGGTCGCCGGCTCCCAATTCACGAATTCGGCGACGTCCCCGAGGACGGGGCCACCCGCTTCGAGCTCGAACGCGTCTTCGCTCTTCGCCGAGGCTTGCTCGCCGGCCTGATAGAACTGCAGGGCGTCATTCGCGAGAAAGTCGAACATCGTCGGCCTGTAGCTGTCGGGTGCGCTCCCCTTCAGAAGCAGGTCGTTGAAATCGGCGACAGGCGTGGCCTTCAGCGCCGCCTCGTTCGCAAGCGCCGCGGTGAAGTGCCGGTCGATCTCGGCGAGAATATGCGCTAGATCCCAGGTTTGGATGTCCGGTCCCGCCGAGACCGCGGTTTGCGTCCGCTGCATGAACCGCCAGCGGTTCTGCTCGAAATACTGCCAGTACCAATGCGCAAGGATCGCCTCCATCACCGGCCTCATCTCAGCCGGAGCGTTTTCCGATTTAGCCTGCATCCGCAGGATCTTCTCTTCTGCCTTGCCGCCCTGGATTTCGGCCTCGAGCGCGATCTTTAGCGCGATAGCCTTGATCGCCTCGGCGTTGGCCTTGTCCGCTGTGGAATTCCGGATGATGGCCTCGAGCTTCTCAATCGCTGTCTTGGGCAGGCCCTTGTGCCTGGCGTCTTCCACCTCCTTCCACTGTGCATCGCGCGGACCTGCCGTGAGGCCGGCGGCAAGCGTCAGAAGGGCAATGATTCCCAAGGCCAATCGAATCTTCATGGGTATCCCTTTCGTAGGAGTTGAAATTGCGATGATGCCGGGTCGGGTGGATTGCGACGAGTTCATTTCCCAGGCTTTGCGGAGCTCTCATACCAGATCGGACCGAGGCAACTGTCGCAGTACGATGCGGCGCTAATATCCACTTCTACGCAACTGAATGCCAAATGGATGCAGTCCGCTCGAAGTCCAGCGCAATTGCCACTTGATCCATTTCTTTGTACCCAGATATGGGCGGATTACCGAACCGCCGCCCTCAACGCCCGCTATGGGACGCAGCGGGGTATCCCGAGGGATCTAACCTTGCCTAAACACGCAAGATTACCTGTGTCGGGGGGTGAGACAAACTCTAGTGGACCTGCTTCGAAGCCGGTTTTTTCTGGAACAGGATTCAGAATATCGCAGAATCGAGCCCTATCGGTTGAAGATAGCAACGCCGCCGCCTCGGCCTGACCCGATCAGCCGCGAGGGCCCACCTTCAAGAAGCCGTCAGGCCTCCAGTGGCGTGATCAAGGGGATCACCTGGCGACGGTTTCTTCGATAAACTTGGAAATGCCGATCCAACGTGAATATTCCGGAATCGGCCCGCAGTTCGGACATCCGGACGAGGCATCCCTCTGCAAGGGACATAGGTTGATCCGAATAGACACTCATCAATGCAAACACCCGTTCCTGCTCAGCCTTCAAAGAAAAATCCATGGTCCAGGCTCCGGATGCGAGGTTGTCTCGCACCGATACAATCCCTTTGGGAACATCAGAAAGAAGGAAGCAGAGTTCGGCCAGCACAGCCTCGCAGGTGAGCAACGGAGGCCGAATTGTGCGGATTTGTTCTACAGCCCAAGCGTGAAATCTCTCTCGCCGGTCGAGGAGCGCCACAAGGGCGCCGGTGTCGGCCAATACTACATTCATCTTAGTCCAAATCCCTTTAGATGAGTAGGGCTGTGGCCAAGATCCCGAATCCCGCTATCGACGGAACCAACGGACGCCTTCATCAGGTCATACACGGTAGGTTCGTTGGCGGACGCGCGAAGCTTCTCCTCTAAAGCCTCACGCATGACGGCGGACTTGGTCGTGCGGCGGCGCGTAGCCATACGCTCCAGCCGGGCTGCCGTGTCTGTGGAGAGCTTGAGTGTCAGTGTTTGCACGATCAGGT
>CAZHPC010000118.1:0-9988 GCA_964534685.1 uncultured Opitutaceae bacterium | reverse complement strand
GTTTATACCACCGGTCAGGCTTTTTGCTCGAGGTCAACTTCTGGCGGGCGAGAGGATGGGTTGGCTCAACCGATGACCCATTTCCCTCCCTTTTCGGCCGATTCCCATTGGCTTGAGCAGTTGATTCAGAGTCTACCTTCGGCGCGGGTTGCGGTGTTTGGAGACCTGTTTCTGGACGCATATTGGCTGCTGGATTCAGCCCCGAGCGAGAAGTCAGTCGAGACCGGCCTTGCAGCCTATCGCGTTAAAGGCCAGCGTTACTCCGCGGGCGGCGGAGGGAATGTGGCCGTGAACATTGCCGCCTTTGGCGTGAAGCACGTGGATCTGATCGGCCTGGCCGGCAAGGACCTGTTCGGCGAGGAATTGATGCGGCAGTTCGTCTGCCATGGTCTGCCCATTGGCGGAGTGTTGCGTGTGCCCTCGAGCAGGCAGACTTTGGTGTACGCGAAGCCGTATCAGGGCGAGACCGAATTGAACCGGTTCGATTTCGTGCCTGGCAACACGGTGCCGCCAGAGGCCGAGCGAGAGCTGATCGGGCGCCTGGATGCCGCAGCCGCCAGCTGCCCGGTCGTGGTCATCAACCAGCAGGTGCCGGGCGGATGGCCCGCAACGATGGTGGATGGGATCAATGAGCTTATCGCCCGGCGCCCAGACACGCTCTTCATCGTGGACTCCCGTGACCATGCCGACCGCTTTTCGGGTGCGGCGCTCAAGTTGAACTTGCGGGAGGCCGCCCGGGTCCTAGGCGAAAAAGCCGATGAAGTGGCACCCGAGGATGCGCTTCGTCTGGCCTCGGCGCTGGAGGCCCGTCAGCGACGCCCCGCGCTTGTCACCCGCGGGGAGGACGGCCTCGCGCTCGCAGTGAAAGGCGAGCTCTTTGACATTCCGGGTATTGAGCTGCCGGGGCGCACCGATCCGGTGGGGGCCGGAGACACTGCGCTCGCCGCGCTCGCCGCCGCTTTTGCCGTCGGCGCGTCCCCTCTCCATGCCGGCATGTTTGCCAACCTGGCGGCCGCCATCACGACCCACCAATTGAGAACCACTGGCGTCGCAACGCCGGTCGAACTGCGCGCCGTGGGTTCGGCGCCCGACTATGTGCACTCCCCCCGGCTTGCCGCGCAACCCGGACTGGCCAGATACCTGCCCGGGACCGACATCGAAATCGTGAGCGTTCGCCGCCCGCCTCGAAACGTGCGACATGCCATCTTCGACCACGACGGCACGGTTTCCGTGCTTCGACAGGGCTGGGAGCAGATCATGCAGCCCATGATGGAGAGTGCGATTACCGGCGATCGCTGGGCCAGCATCGGAGACAAGAACCGCGCCCTGGTCACAGGCGCCGTTAGAGACCTCATCGATCGCACGACCGGGATCCAGACGCTCGCCCAGATGAAGGACCTTGTGGATCTCGTGCGGCAGTTCGGATTTGTCGCGCCGGACGCGATCCTCGACGAGCACGGCTACAAGGCGATCTTTAACCGGGACTTGCTTGCTCTGGTTCGGCGCCGCGTGACGCAACTGGAGCGCGGCGAGCTTTCGCCGCTTGACTGGCAGATCAAGAATGCCCGCCAGATGCTGGAACAGCTCCATGACGCCGGGATCACGCTGTACCTGGCTAGCGGCACAGACGAGTCGGACGCCGTGGCTGAGGCTAAGATTCTCGGCTACGCGCACCTGTTCTCCGGGGGCATCTTCGGGGCTGTGGGCGACCTGCGAGTCGAGGCAAAGCGCGACGTGCTGGCACGCATCGTGCGCGCGACCGGGGTCGGCGGCGGGGAGATTGTCGTGGTTGGCGACGGCCCGGTCGAAATGAGGGAAGCCCGGCGCAACAGTGCATTCGCCGTTGGCGTGGCGAGCGATGAGGTGCGGCGCCATGGAGCCGACATGCGCAAGCGCACGCGGCTGATCCGCGCCGGGGCCGATCTCATCATCCCCGATTTTTGCCAATCCGGCGCGCTTCTAAAATACCTGGGCATTGGCTAGCGCCGCGCAGACACCGTATGACCTCGGAGCCGACTCGAATCTTGACACGCCCACAGGCCCGCGAGGCGCGTGACTCCCTGCACTCAGCAGGAAAGACGCTGGTGTTTACTAACGGATGTTTCGACATTCTGCACCGCGGACACGCCGCATACATGGCCTTCGCCCGCGCCCATGGCGATGCACTTTGTGTTGGCATCAACAGCGACGCTTCCGTTCGACGGAACAAGGGGGCCAGTCGTCCCATCAACCCGGAGCTGGACCGGGCCTATGTTGTCGGCTCGCTAAGGGCGGTGGACTTTGTCGTGATCTTCGACGAGGACGAGCCCCGGGGCCTCATCGCCCAGATCCTTCCCGATGTCTTGGTGAAATCCAAAGACTGGGCCCACTATGTCAGCGGCAGGGACGTCGTGGAGGCGAACGGCGGCCGCGTCGTTCTAGCCGAGATGCTCGAGGGCCGCTCGACAACCCATACCATCGAGCGGGTTCTCGAGGTGTACGGAGGCAAGCCCCACAAAAGTGAGTGAGCCGATCATCATAACCGGGGCCGCCGGCTTCATTGGGCGCAACGTTGTCGCTGCGCTAAACGCCAGTGGCGTCGCAAACCTGATTCTCGTGGACCGCCTCGGCGGGGATGAGAGATGGCGAAATCTCATCGGGCTAAAGTTCGAGGACGTCATCACGCCGGAAACCCTTCTCGGTCTGATTGAATCCGGTCGCGGGCCGAAGGCGTCGTCCGTCGTTCACCTCGGGGCCTGTAGCTCCACGACTGAGCCTGATGCGGGGTTCCTATTGGAGAACAACTACCGCTTCACTCGTCACATGTGCGCCTGGTCGCTCAGCCATAATGCGCGTTTTATCTACGCTTCCAGCGCCGCAACCTACGGAGATGGCTCCCAGGGATATGATGATTCGGTCGACCGGTTGGGTGACCTTAGGCCGCTCAACATGTACGGCTATTCAAAGCATCTTTTTGACCTCTGGGCCCAACGGCACGGCTTGTTTGATCGAATCGTCGGGCTAAAGTACTTCAATGTCTATGGCCCGTATGAAGACCACAAGGGCGATATGCGATCGCTGGTTAACAAGGCATTTGGACAGATAACGACGCGCGGTTGGATCGAGCTGTTTCGGTCTGACCGGCCATCGTATGCGGACGGAGAGCAGAAACGGGATTTCATCTATGTCCGCGACGCTGTTGCGGTGACCCTGCACTTCCTTGATTACCGGGAGGCAAGCGGCCTTTTCAACTGTGGAACCGGATTGGCTCGCACATGGATCGACCTGGCCCGCTCGCTGTTCTCAGCCATGGGCCGGGCGCCGGACATCCGATTTGTCGACATGCCCAATAGGCTGCGTGGAAGATACCAGTACTTCACCCAGGCGGAAACCGCCAAGCTCCGCACCGCCGGCTTCAGGGCTCCGTTCACGACCCTGGAAGCTGGAGTCAAAGATTACGTTGAGACCCATCTTAAGAGGGCGGACTATTGAACACCCATTTCCGCTGGAAGCCATGAACCGGCATGCAGCCCTGATTAACAGTGTCACGGAGCCTTCGCCCCATAGGCCGGACCTGGCGGACACCCAACACCATGAATTTTCCTGATACGATTCGTCAGAAGCACGCGAGATTGTTCCCGCAGCGCTCGGCCATTGCTCTGGACGGCCAATGGTCCTTCGCATGGAGCGACCGTGCGGAATCCATTTGCACCTTCGCCGATGTCGCGCGAAGCGGACTCGAGAGGCGGCCCTGCCGCGTGCCAGGGAACTCCGAGATTAACACAGGTCCAAAATGGAAATCTCCAATTAAGAACGCTGCCTTGCCGGAAGAGGTCCTCCGATCCGGCAAGTTCCCCGTCGGCCCCCCTGTCCGAGCCCATCAAGGCACCCAAACCCCTGTCATCATGAAATTAAAATCCCTATCAAGGTCGGTCAGCATTCTGGCCGTCCTCTCGTTTCTGGCGGGCGCAGGATCGGGCGCTTTTGCGCAGGAACCTGCCAGTGAGTTCGTCGGTTTGGCCAAGATCCACACGGGTGTCCGGTCGAGGCACTCGGGCAGCTGGGACAGGACAGGGGGCAATGCCGACAACATCCCGAATGTCGCCGACGGCGCCAAGATCACGATACTGGACGTGAAGGGCGCCGGGATCATCACGCACATCTGGATCACGCTGGCTCCGGGCCCGGACACGCTCAATCGGAACGATGTGATCATCCGCATGTATTGGGATGGGAAGCCGTACCCCTCGGTTGAATCCCCGATCGGCGCCTTTTTCGGCAACGGATGGGGCGAATCCTACAATTTCGTGAGCGCTCCGCTGGCCGTAACGCCGGGATGGGGGAAATCCTATGTTAGCTACTTTGCCATGCCCTATTCCAACGGGGCCCGGATCGAAATCGACAACCAGAGTGGCCACAAGATAGACGCCCTATACTTCAACATCGACTACGAGGAGATGCCGAAACTGCCGGCGGACCTGGGCCGTTTCCATGCATGGTACAACCACGTGCTTGTCCCGGCCCTCCCGGGCGGCGAGAACGAGTGGAGCCTGCTTGGGGAGCAGGGAAAGAATCTGGATGGGAAGGACAACTACGTCTTTGCCGACATCAAGGGCCGGGGGCACCTGGTGGGGGTGAACTACTATGTAAATTCCCCGGGTCCGATGTGGTATGGCGAGGGCGACGAGATGATCTTCATCGACGGCGAGACCCTGCCTTCGATCAACGGGACGGGCACCGAAGACTACTTTAACACCTACTGGTCGCCAAAGGAGCTCTTCCAGCATCCCTATTTCGGCTACGCCCGGGTCAACAACGAGACCGGCTGGCTGGGAAGGACCCACCTTTACCGCTTCCACATCGCCGATCCGATCTACTTCGAGAAATCCTGCCGCTACACGATCGAACACGGGCACAACAACTGCCTGACACTCGACCTAGCTTCGGTGTCCTACTGGTACCAGGATGAGGCGAGCCCGCTGCCCAGGTCCTTCTCGAAGAAGGAGCGCGAGCCGATGCCTGCGATCACCCCCTCGGACATCCACCTCTGGCGGGACGCCTGGAGAAAGCATATGGGCGGAGGAACGCTCCTCTGGGGCAACGAGGGAAAGCCCTGATCTGATCTGCCGGGCGGGGCGCGCTGGAAGCCATGAACCGGCATAGAGCTCCGATTAGCCATGTCACGGAGCCTTCGCCCCATAGGCCGGACCTGGCGGACACCCAACACCATGAATCTTCCTGATACGATTCGTCAGAAGCACGCGGGATTGTTCCCGCAGCGCCCGACCCATGTTCTGGACGGCCAATGGTCCTTCGCATGGAGCGACAGGGCGGAAGCTATTTGCACCGTCGCCGATGTCGCGCGAAGCGGACTCGAGGCGCGGGCCTGCCGCGTGCCAGGGAACTTCGAGCTCGACCTGCGCGCGAACGGTCTGATCGATGAGCCGTTTTTTGGCAACAACGTCGCAGCCCTGCGCCGGTATGAATCCGCGCACATATGGTATCTTCTTCGATTCGACTGCGCGATGCCCGCCTGCACGGACCCCGTGCTGGTCTTCGAAGGTCTGGACTGTTTCGCCAACGTCTATCTGAATGGTTGCCACCTCGGTTCAACCGCGAATGCCCTCGTCGAGCACGTCATTGCCGCAAAGGGCCTCCGTGCGGAAGGCAATGAGTTGGTTGTCCACCTGCGGCCTGCAGCGGAGGAGGCCCGGCGGTTTGATTTCCCGGCCGGAGCAGTGGCCCATCCCTGCTCTTATGAGGGGCTGTTTGTCCGCAAGCCACCCCATGCCTTCGGATGGGACATCATGCCTCGCGCCGTTACTGCGGGCATCTGGCGTCCCGTCCGGCTGGAGTTTCTTCCCCGGGCTCGGTTCGAAACCGTGTGGCTCGAGACAACGTCCGTCGACGAGCGAAATGCCGAGCTTACCCTTCATTTTCGCACCCGCTTGCCGCCGGGCGACATGTCCGGCTACCGGATCGAGCTCACCGGGACGTGCGGCGAGGCGCGGCTAGACGCAAGCGGGCCCGTCATATTCGAAGCGGGCCGAATCTCCTTCACGGTGAACAATCCGCGCCGCTGGTGGCCGCGGGACCGCGGGTCGCCCGACCTTTACGGCGTCACCGTCCGCCTCCTTAAGGATGATAGGGAATGCGACTGGGCGGCATTCCGACATGGCATACGGACGGTCGAGTTGCGGCGGACGAGCGTCACGGACGAGGATGGCCGCGGCGACTTCTGCTTTTGGGTCAATGGGGAGCGTGTGTTCATTCGCGGGACAAACTGGGTGCCGGCCGACGCCTATCACTCCCGCGATGCCGAGCGGCTTCCTCGGATGCTTTCACTCGCAAGCGAATGCGGGTGCAACCTGATCCGCTGCTGGGGAGGGAACGTCTATGAGGACCGAGAATTCTTCGAGTTCTGCGATGAAAACGGCATTCTGGTCTGGCAGGATTTTGCCCTCGCCTGCGCAGTCTATCCCCAGACGGACGAGTTTGCCAGAATCATTGAGGATGAAGGCCGCCGGATCGTGAGGCGCCTGAGGCAACACGCCTCCCTCGCACTCTGGGCCGGCGACAACGAGTGCGACCTCGCATACGACTGGTATCACCGCGGGTCCCCCGTCTCCAACCGCCTAACGCGCATCGTCCTGCCTCGTGTGCTCTCCGACGAGGATCCGAGCAGGCCCTTCCTCCCGTCGTCGCCATGCGTGGACGCGACCGCCTTCCCTCTAGACCGGCGATTCCTGCCCGAGAACCACCTGTGGGGCCCTCGGGACTACTACAAGAGCCCTTTCTACACGAATTCACTCTGCCACTTTGTGAGCGAAATTGGCTATCACGGCTGCCCTTCGCTCGTGTCGCTGCGACGCTTCATCTCGGAAGAGAAGCTCTGGCCTCCCGGCAACGAGGAATGGCTGCTGCACGGGACCTCGCCGATACCGGGCCTCGACTTGTGGGACTTCCGCATCGAATTGATGTGCAAACAGGTCCGGGAGATGTTCGGCACGATGCCCGACAACCTCGGGGACTTCGTGTGGCAGAGCCAGTGTGTCCAGGCCGAGGCGGACAAGTTCTTCGTCGAACTCTTTAGGGGCGCAAAGTGGCGCCGGACGGGCTTGATATGGTGGAACCTGATTGACGGCTGGCCGCAATTCTCCGACTCGGTCGTGGATTACTTCTTCGAGAAGAAACTCGCTTACGATTTCATCCGGCGGGCGCAGCAGCCCGTCATTGTGATGGTTCGCGAAGCCCAGGGTTGGAGCCAAGACCTAGTTGTCTGCAACGACACACGGAATCCGCAAAATCTGAAGTATGTCGTGCACGAACTCGGGGATGAACGACCGTTGGCGCAGGGCCAGAGCCTCGCGGCCGCTGACGCTGTGACGATCTTGGAGGCGCTTCCCTTTGTCCGCAGCCGCCAAAGATTTCTCGTCATAGACTGGGAGTGCGGCATCGCCAAGGGTAGAAGTCACTATTTGGCAGGCAACCCACCTTTCAATGCCGACCAGTACCGCGAATGGATCGAGCAAACCTACGGCGCCGAATGCCATTCTTGATGTCCATTTGTTTCGCACCACCAAATAACATTAGACGGAAGGCATTCTCGACATGAAATTCCTCATTCTGCTCATGATCTCGAGCATTGTGTCCTGCACCCAGGCGGCTCCTATCCTCCCGGTTCCAGATGCCGTGCCGCCAGCAGCTCCTGCAGCCCTCCACCCCCTCATTCCCTCGGCGGTTCAGATGGGCGGATGGCTCGGTGCGAGGATTGACTCCAACGAGAGCCGCCGACTGCTGGTGGTGGACACCGAGCCCCTGCTCGCCGGCTACCGGCACCGGCCCGGGGACCAGCCCTGGATCGGCGAGCACGTCGGCAAATGGATGCACGCGGCAACGCTGGCCTGGGCCTATACCGGCGACGAGGCACTGCGCCGGAAGCTCGACACGGTCGCCGCCGCGCTCATCGCGACGCAGGAGCCAGACGGCTAATGGTGCGTCCGAAAGACAATTTAGCGCTGGTCGAGACGTTTGAAACGCCAGGGAATTGATGGCGAATTATAATGGCAGCAGAGCACGTTGGAACTACCAAAAGAAGTAACGGTCGTCAGCTTCGATGAATCTCTCGGAAGGTGGGCGAAAAAGAATACGCCAAACGGTTGTGTAAGCCGACCAAGGGCCGCGAATTTCGCGATCGCACACTAGCTCGCTCTCTGGCATCGAACATCGACTCTTCGTCTGGAGTCGCTCGTTAAAGATTGAATGGCCTTCTTCTGTTGAAAAGAACAAGGCTCTTCGCTCATACGGACTTTTCGGAGGCAATGGATCCTTAGTCGTCCGCCATCTTCTTATTGCCAATTCATGCCGAAAGAGTTCGAGCAGAGCATGATTGCATGCCCGTTCAAAGCACTCTGCGGCCGCATGGCCGTAAATAAAGAATCCGAATTCTGAACGCCCATAAACAACTACAGCGATCCCTCCAATTGGTGTGCGAAAAGAAATGGCGGCAATTCCGGGCTGGCTGGTATTGCTTACTTGTCCGTCTAGGCGATTCTCCCACCAGTTTAATAAGCAAAAGCGCTCAATGGCTTCAAACTTGGCAGCGCGCCTTGCTGTTTGAACGGACAACCCCGGGAATGCCGCCATTCCGTTAGAGCTTCTATCGACATGGAAACCAAAGTCAGCCCGATTCGAGGACTGGGCCGTTTCGTAGTAGGCCCAGCGCTCAAGAGCCTCCGAGATGGCAATGTGTCGCGCGACCATCGGAGACGCGTTTAGCCCAGTTCCGTCCGCGTCGCCATAGACTTGCCTGCCTCGCCTGGGAACTAGATTAGCATTCAGTTGCGCATTTGCCTGAAAATACTTTTCTCCAAATACCCTGAGTTCTCCTTCTTCTATGAACTCGATGGGACCACCGTCGAGAGCGAGCACCGATCGATAACGGATAGCCGCAAGACTTATCACTCAGCTGGCAGAAGGATATCGCAGGGAACGCACTGAAAGGATACCTGAAGGGATCCGCTCTTGCGGATCTGAACAGCATTTGAGTTGAGCGGGTCGAATCGTTCGGCCGAACGAACCAATCCAGCTGAATACAAGAGGCTGGAGAACAGCCCCGATACAAGGCGGTATGTGTATTTCATAACGCGCAACAAGACGGAGATTTGAGATTCCAAAGTGAATCCCCGCGATTACATATTATTACGTAGTCATAACTAGTCCTTCTATTGCCCCAGGGCAGCTGCGTAATTTTCGCGGAAACCGAATCATTTTGGTTTAGGCCACGGTTATTTTGTAAGGGGTTTAAGAGCATTAAGTTAGGTGTTTGAGGAATGCGAATGTGCCAACGTTGAATCGTTCATCTAGTTAACTTCTGCATTCAGATCTCACCAACGAAAGTGCCGGAGAATTGGTAGAGTATTTGATTTGGGACTTTCCCACATTCCTCGATAGCAAGTTCCCGTTTCCCCAACACATATCTGCGCTTGCACGCTGGCACCGGAAACTGCCAGCCAGCAAGAAAACCGATCCCATTCCGTGATTTGTAAATCAACGAAACCGTGTGAATTGTCTTCTCGATCCTTAACGAATTTCGAGAATCGATAACCGTAATTCTACTAGAGCCCAACGAGTCGAAAGTTTGCGGGTTCATAACTGATGACGATCAATTCAATCGATTTACGATCTTGCTAGACGAAAAGCTACAGGAATTCCGGTAGTCCTAGGTGGCGGGACAGTCCGCGTTCGATTCTGTGCTCCACAGCCTTACTAGGCTGATAATTTCTCTCTCCAATCGGGCGTAAACCTGACCGTGCAATGAGGTCGTCCCGTCACTCTGGTCCGGCCGAGCACCCCTCGGCCCCTGTGTCTCGCCGCCTACTTTGGCGGGCCGCCGCTGCCTTTGCTGCGCATTGCCAAGATCAGCATCAGGCCGCCGAAAATGAGCAGCACAATGCCCCAGATGAGGTTGATATTGATGCCGAGAGAGCGGTGATACATTTCGGCGTCA
>CAZHPC010000117.1:0-10108 GCA_964534685.1 uncultured Opitutaceae bacterium | reverse complement strand
AATCGAGGCGATTGATTCGGGCGGCGGTGTTCCAAATGAGAATGGCGCCGGCCCCCAGCAGGAATGCAATCCAGACCGAGGAGAAATGCCGTCGCAATTTCATTTGGATTGCAGTTTGCCCAAAGCAGCCGCGTTCAAGGTCGCCGGCAAGCTCTTCCTAGCCTCCGGGCTATGAGGACGCGCCTCAGGCTTGGACAGCCAGACCGTCACAATCTTCGAGGTTGTCGATGACCAAGACGAGGCACTGGGCCTTAGCCGTTTGGCCGAATATCTCGTGGAAATGAACCAGCTGGATCTGGCGGAAGGCGCCGCCCGGGGACTGCGGCGTTATCCGATGGATCTTGATTCCTGGATAGCCCGTGCCGAGGTTGCTACTGCGACTGGCAATGAAGGGGCCGCAGCCGGAGCCCTGAAGCTGATCATACCCAGAATCAAGAGCGGCGCTCACCCTCGCCTGCCGCTGGACCGACGGGTGGGGCTCGCGGTTCTTTTGGCGCGCCACAGGCAGACGGACCTTGCACGCGAGCAAACACGCGCCTGCATCGATCAATTGAACGAGGCCGAATTACGGTCGCTCTCAACCGGCTCGCTTTATCGCCTACTCGTGCTGATCAGGGGTTTCGGCTTAAGGATCGATCAGCCAACAATGCTCGATCTCGCCAGGAATCTTCTCCCTTAGGATTTGCGCGGTCGTTTCTGAGAATGGCCACAGCGACCGTGCACACGCGACCTAAGCCTAGCAACCGGTCTTGACTCCCATCGGAGGCCGCACAGTCCCGCCGTCGTGCCAGTGTCCGTGAACTTGAAGTGTACGGGGAAGTTGGGGAATCCCGCGTTCCCCGGCCTGCAATTTCGAAAACAACATGTCTACCGCGGCGCGGCCAATCTCCTCAGAATGCTGCTTAACCCCGGACCAATCCGAATGAACCCGGGTCACGTCGAGCGAGACAAGGCCAATATCCTTCGGAATATGCCTGCCGCTGCCCGCCAGCCAGGCATCCATGAAGTTGGGTTCGTTTCGGAATGTTGAGAGGGTCAGAACGCAGTCGACCTTGTGCTTGTCGACCCAGCTCAAGAATAGGTCGACGTTCATCTGCGTTGGCAGGAGCGGAGGGATCTGGGCCAACGAAGGCATTGTCACTGAAAGTCCTGCGTAACCGAAGGACCACCGACCATCGGTTATATGGTCCTGATACTTTTCAATCGCGAGGCCGATGCGGCGGTAGCCGCATTGCGCAATCGTCCTAGCGGCCATTGTCACGGCCTCCGAATGGTCGCTTAAGACGCAATCGAGACGTGGCGATGCGATTTGGTGGCCCACTTGAACAATTGCAAAATCGTTCCATGGAAACGAGATCGCGTGCGGCTCCGTCGGAAATGCCGCCAGAAGGGCGCCGGTAATCCCGCGGGCCGCGAGAATCCCGCCGAGCCGCTGTCCCGTCATCCCACTCGAACAAAGCGTGAACTCTGTGATTCCGTATCCGAATGATTCGGCGCGTTCGCGCGCCGCCTCCCAATTGCTTTGGAGAGTGGGAGTTGCCCGCCATTCATGAGAGTCGGCGACCGGTGTCACGAATGCGATGGTCCCAAGATGATTCCGTACCTCGCCGCGGCGGGTGGCTCGCATAACCTGGCCCACCAGCACATTGTGCTTGTAACCGACGGCCGTCGCAGCAGCGGAGACTCGCAGCTGCGTGGAATTCGCCATCTTCGCGGCGCCGCTCAGGCAGCGCGATGCAGTGGAAATGGAAACTCCAGCCTTTCTTGCAACGGCTTGGAGTGTGGACGCCGTGCGGGGTGGCACAACGGTGTTCATGTCTCTTAGAGGTCCTGATGCGACTGGAACTCGCAGTCAAGTGATCTACGGCGGATTGCCTTCAAGTGCCGGCACCAATCGGTCATCTCCCGAAAGAGTCAAATGCACGAGTTAGATTGTCGAGCGCTACCCCTCGCCTTACAGTTCGTTTGTCAGCACTTACACTTACAGTGTCACTCCTTACACTTTACATTGTCAGAAAACAGAGAACAAGCGCACCTAGGCGGGAAGCTGCGGCCTCTTCGGATCGGGCCAGTCGAGGTGGAAGAATTTCCCGCGGGGCTGGTCAACGCGTTCGTAGGTGTGCGCCCCGAAGAAGTCTCGCTGGGACTGAAGCAGGTTGGCGGGAAGGCGCGCCGACCGGTAGCCGTCGTAGTACGCAAGGGATGTGCTGAAGGTCGGCGCGGGCACGCCGCACTCCGCGGCGAGCGCGATGACCTTCCGCCAGTTCGCCTGCGCAGCCTTGAACGTCCTGTTGAAGTAAGGGTCGAGCAGAAGGTTCGCCAGGTCGGGCTTTCGGGCGTAGGCCTCGGTGATCTTCTGGAGGAACGCGGCGCGGATGATGCAGCCTCCCCTCCAGATCTGCGCGATCTCCCCGAAGTTGAGCTTCCACCCGAATTCCGCCGCGCCCGTTCGCATCAGCTGGAAGCCCTGGGCATAGCTGCAAATCTTCGAGCAGTAGAGGGCGTCGTGGATCGCACTGACCAGGGCTTTCCTTGACCCGCGATACTTCTTAGAGGGCCCCTTCAGGACCTTGGACGCCGCCACGCGCTCCTCCTTGATCGCCGAGAGGCAACGCGCGAACACCGCCTCGGCGATCGTCGGGGCCGGAACCCCCATGTCGAGCGCATTGGTCGAGGTCCACTTGCCCGTTCCCTTCTGGCCGGCGGTGTCGAGGACGACGTCGACGAAGGGTTTCTTTGTGACCGGGTCCTTCTGCTTAAGGATGTCGGTGGTGATCTCTATCAGGAAGCTGTCCAGGATCCCCTTGTTCCATTCGGAGAAGATCACGCTCATCTCGGCCGGCTTGAGTCCCAGCAGCCCCTTCATGAGGGCGTAGGCCTCGCAGATCATCTGCATGTCGCCGTACTCGATGCCGTTGTGGACCATCTTGACGTAGTGTCCGGCGCCGTTCGCGCCGATGTAGGCGGTGCAGGGCACGCCGCCCTTCACGGGGTGGCCCGGCGTCGCGCCTTCGATCGGTCTTCCAGTCGTTGCGTCGACCTTGGCGGCGACGGCCTCCCAGATGGGCTTAAGCTCAAGCCACGCCTCAAAGTCGCCGCCCGGCATGAGCGAGGGGCCGAAGCGCGCGCCCTCCTCGCCTCCGGAGACGCCGCTCCCGATGTACCGGAGCCCCTTGTCGCTGGCAGCCTTCTCGCGGCGGATCGTGTCGGTCCATAGGGAGTTTCCGCCGTCGATGATTATGTCCCCTTTGCCGAGAAGCGGCTCAAGGCCGTCGATGACGGCGTCCGTCCCCTTGCCCGCCTGGACTAGGATGATGATCTTCCTCGGCTTCGCTATCGACGCCACGAACTCCCCGAGCGTCTTTGTGCCGACAACACCGCCTGGCGTATTGGGGTTCTCCGAGACAAACTTGTCGGTCTTTTCGGTGGTCCTGTTGAACACCGAGATCTGAAAGCCGTGGTCGGCGATATTGAGGGCCAGGTTCTGGCCCATTACTGCTAGGCCCACGAGGCCAATGTCAGAAAGTGGTTTAGCCATAGGGATTCAAATCTCCCCCACTGGCGTCCCGAAACCAAGCAGTTTCTCGGGTTTCCTACTTCTTCTTCGTCTCGCCGGGAGTCGTGGCCTGCTTTGTCTCGTAGGCCCCGGCCGAGGGGAAGAACGGCGCGATCCTGTCGACCAGCGGCGTCAGAAACTTCGGCTCGGTGCGATGGTAGATCCAGTTGAACCAGATGAGTCCCATCCCGATGAAGACCACGCCGCCGAGCACGAACTTATTTATCTTCAATACCTTCTGGATGATGATGAACACCAAGATCACCACCGCCAAACCCAGGCCAACCTTTCCCCAGAAGGCGGGCGGAATCTTCTGGAGCTTATCGAGCGTCGTGGTCGCGGCGAAGAACGGGTGGAGTATGGCCATTTTCGTGACGTTTTTTGAAACGTAACAATGGCAGTCAGTCGTGTCGAGCTGAAGCAGGATTCGGGCGGCTCCGGATTTTCACGCCTATTTCACCTTTTGCCCGGCGCCCGGCCCGCGCGTCGCGCAGTTGATCCATTCCGTGGCACCGTCGGCGTAGTGCTCCCTTTTCCAGATCGGCAGACGTGCCTTCATCTCGTCGATCAAGAAACGGCACGCCTCGAATGCGGCGGGCCGGTGCCCGGCCGATACCGCAATCCACACGGCGATGTCGCCGAGCGCCAGCGATCCGGTCCGGTGCACGCACCGGGCGTCGGTTATCGGGAACTTCTCGCGGGCCTCCTCCATGATCCTCCTCCCCTCCTTCTCCGCGAGCGGCGCGTAGGCCTCGTAGTCGAGGGCCTTCACGCTTCGCCCCGCATTCTCGGCGCGCACGCGGCCCTCAAACGTCACAAAGGCGCCCGCGCGTATGTCGGCCGCGTCGGCCATGAGCCGGGACGGATCGATCGGACGGTCTGTCAGGTCAAATCCCATCGGAATCAGCCCCCGGCCACCGGTGGGATGAACACGAGCGCGTCACCGTCCTCGATCACCGACGCCCAGGACTCGAACTCATCGTTGATCGCGACGCGCAGCCTCTCAACCGGCAGCGTGAAACCGTGACGGCGTCGCAGTTCCTCATAGAGCTCGGACGCCGTCGAAGCCCTGGTCGGCACGCGCTCCTCGCCGAGCCCGCGCTGGTCGCGCAGGATCGCAAAATAACGCACGGAGACCGTCTTCTTCACGGCGCCCTGTAGTCCTTCTTGCCGCCCGTCTTCTCGAGCAGCCGGACCTCCCGGATGACGATCCCATGGGTGACGGCCTTGCCCATGTCGTAGAGGGTCAGGGCGGCAACGCACGCGCCGGTCAGGGCCTCCATCTCGACCCCGGTCCTTGCGCTCGTCCTCGCACGGCAGTGGATCTCCACCTCCATCGACCCTCCGCGGCCCGGCGGGTTCGCCTTTATCTCGACCCTGCAGTCGTCGAGCGGAAGCGGGTGGCAGAGGGGGATGAGCTCCGCCGTCCTCTTGGCTCCCATAATCCCGGCCAGAATCGCCGCCTGGAAGATCGGGCCCTTCGGCGTCCCTATCTCCCCGCCCTTAAGGCGAGTCGCAAGCGCCCGGGGAAGAACGACGACGGCGACCGCATGCGCGGCGCGGCGCGTGACGCGCTTTGCGCCGACATCGACCATCTGGGGACGGTTGCCGGCACCGACGTGTGAGAGGCTGCGTTTGGAGGCCATCTGGCTCCGGATGATGGGCCGCTCGGCGGCTCAACCGCAATCCTTCGGTGCGGGCCGCCTAGACCCAGCTCCGGAATTGCGCCACGAAACCCGCCGGGAACTCGCCCGGCCCCGCCGGAAGCTCAACAAAGCCGTCCGTTTCGACCAGCCCGGCAAAATCGCCCGACGAGTTCACCGCGCACGGGGTCGCAAGGAGCTCGGCCCGCGGTCCGCTCGAAAGGCGGACCGGCAGGAGGTAGGCCACGTTCTGCTTGAACATGACCGGCTCGGCGAGCGCGGCGGAAAGCGCGGCGCGGGGGATCAGCCCGCTCGCGTGGTCGAGAGCCGGCAGGACATACCTGTGGAGGCACGTGTACGCGGATACCGGGTTGCCGGGCAGTGCGAAGACGGGCGTCAGCCGACCGCTGAGCCCGAACCAGAAGGGCTTCCCGGGCCGCTGCGCCACGCCCTGGAACACTTTCTGGACTCCCTGCCTTCCGAGCTCGGAGGGCAGGAAGTCGAACTTCCCCTTCGACACGCCGCCGGTGATCAGGACGATGTCGTACTCCGCCAGGATGTGCCAGAGCATGTGCTCAATCTCGTGGCGGATGTCGCGAAGGTGGAACCGGTCGGCCCGGGGATAGCCCGCCTTTATGAGCGCGGCCCGTATTGCGTAGTCGTTGCTTCGGCGGATCTGGTGCGCCGCGACAAGCGCCTCGACCTCGACAAGCTCGTCGCCGGTCGAAATGACCGCGATCTTCGGGGAGTGAGTCACGATCACGGCGGGATGCCCGCACGAGGCGGCAACCGCGATCTCGCGGCCCGTGAGCCTGACACCCGACCTCACGATGACGTCGCCCGCCCTGTGGTCGGTGCCCCGGCGATGGACGAAGCGGCCCGGAGCGGCCGGCTCCGAGGCCAGTGCGGCAACCACCATCAAATCCCCCTCCCTGGTCGTCTCCTCGTACGCCACGACGCAATCGGCGCCGTCCGGCAGCACGGCTCCCGTCATGACCTCGATGCAGGCATCATCGGCCGTACCAAGCTTGAATGGCCTCATCCCCGCAGCCTGCGTCGCCTCCACCCTGAACCTCGCGATCCCCCCGGAGAGCGCCGCAGCGCGCAGCGCGAACCCGTCCATCGTCACCCGGTCGAACGGAGGGATGTCCCGGTCCGCCCGCAGGTCGCCGCGAAGCACCCTGCCGTGCGCCTCCGAGATCGCGCAGTCCTCCCTGTGGAAGAGCGGAATCGTGTCGAAGATCAGCTTCTCAGCGCCGGCGGGTGTGAGCACCGCGCCAGCATAACACACAAATCCCGCCTCGCGAAAATAACGTTTTCGTATTTTCTTGGCTAAATACATGGCCGCCGCCCGTGACACTTTTGGACGCACGATCCACGACCTTCGCATTTCAGTAACCGACCGCTGCAACTTCCGCTGCCCATACTGCATGCCCAAGGAGGCGTTCGGGCCCGATCACCCGTTCCTGGCCGACAGCCGGCTCATGACCCACGATGAGCTCGCCAAGATCGTGCGGGCGTTCCTCGCCCTCGGGGTCGAGAAGATCCGGCTCACGGGCGGCGAGCCGCTGCTGCGAAGCGACCTGCCCGAGATCATTCGCACAATCAAGCGGGACCTCGGGGTGCCCGACGTCTCGCTCACGACAAACGGCTGGCTCCTGTCGAGACAGGCGGCCGCGCTCCGCGCCGCGGGCCTTGACCGGCTCAACGTCTCCGTCGACTCCCTTGACGAGGCGACGGCGGGGCGAATGAACGGCCTTGGCTTCAGCGTCGCGCGCGTGCTGGGGGGGATCGATGCCGCCGCCGCGGAGGGATTCCCCATCAAGGTCAACTGCGTTGTCCTGCGCGGCGTGAACGACGGGGAGATCATCCCTCTCTGCGAGTACTTCAGGTCGCGGGGGCACACGCTTCGCTTCATCGAGTTCATGGACGTGGGAAACACGAACCACTGGTCGCTCGCGCAGGTGGTGCCCGCCCGGGAGATCGTCGCGCGCATCTCCGCCGCGTGGCCGCTTGTGCCCGTCGGCCCGGCCTACCGCGGCGAGGTCGCCTCGCGCTACCGCTATGCTGACGGACGCGGTGAGATCGGGATCGTGAGCTCCGTGACCGAGCCCTTCTGCAAGGACTGCAACCGGTCGCGGCTCTCGGCCGACGGAAAGCTCTTCACGTGCCTGTTCGCCTCCACCGGGTGGGACGTGCTTGGCCGCGTCAGGTCGGGTGCGACCGACGCGCAGGTGCTCGATTTCGTCGCGGGGATCTGGAGGGCGCGCTCGGACCGCTACAGCGACCAGAGGGCCGAGAAGCCCGAGGCGGTGACCGGGCGGGAGAAGATCGAGATGAGCTACATCGGCGGCTGAGCCGCGTCCCGTCAGGCCCGAACCTTCTTCAGGATCGCGAGGAGCACCTCGAAGTCCTCGTCCCGCGTCCTGCTTTCGATGACAAAGTCGAATTTCGGGGCCTCGCGGAGCTCGGCCTCGGCCGTGGCCATACGCCGGGCAATCTCCGCCTCGTCGTCCTTGCCCCGCTCGCGCATCCGCGCCATCAGGCGCTCACGCTCGACCACGATGAACACGGTGGTCATCGCCCTCTTCAGGAACGGGTTCTTGTCGGCGATTCGGCGCAGGCTCTCGACCCCCTGGACATCGACGCTCATCACGAGGTCCTTCCCCTGCAGGAGGGGTGCCAGCACGCTGGCGGAGAGCGTGCCATAGCGGCGCTTGCCGTGGACCCAGGCCCACTCCAGGAATTCGCCGGCCGCGAGCCGCGCGTCAAACTCCTCGGGCTTGAAGAAGTGGTAGTGGACCCCGTCGATCTCGCCCTCCCTCGGGGCGCGGGTCGTGCTCGTCACGACCCTCTCGAATCCCATGCCAGCCGCGACCAGCCTGTCGCAGAGCGTGCTCTTGCCGGACCCCGCCGGGCCCGCAAGCACGAGCAGTACGGGGTCCTTTCCGCCGGGCTGGTTGGCGGGTCTTTCAATCATCTGAGTTTGAGGGCCGCCCCGCAGAGCACGATGCCGTAGGCCAGGAAGAGGGCCCCGAGACCCCTCGACCGCGCCGGCCGGACAAAGAGCCAGCCCAGGAAGTCGCGCAGTCTCCACGGCTGGGCACCCAGCCAGATCGCGAGTGCGATGGCGACATAGACAAGGGAGACCATGAAGAGGCGCGCGGGATGATCGTATTCCATATAAGCCGCCTCAAGGAACGGCGCCGCGCCGATCAGAACGATCGCGCAGGCGCCTCTCACGCCCAGGAAGTCGGGCACGCACTTGAACGAGAGGATTGCAACGGCCGCGAAGCCGGCGAACAGCAGATACCGGTATTCGCCAAAGTCCGCATTGGAAAGGTGGAGGATGTTGTAGAGGAACCAGGCGGCCGCCGCCCCGAAGACCGCATACCCGGCCGACACCGACCTGGGGAAGGCCTGGGCCGCCACCTTGAACCCCGAGCCGTTCAGGACGAGCGGAAGCCCCAGGGCTATCAGGACCAGTCCGGGTACGAGCGAGGCGGTAAATAGTGACATTCGGGTTGCGTGTTCTGGTTGACGGGGCGCCCGGTTAGGATTGCAAGCCGGCGCCAGCAAAGGCGAGGTTTCCGTAGAGGGTGCTGACCGTGGCGCTGGTCACCTCAACGGGGACCAGGGTGCCCACCAGGCGGGGCGCCGCCTCGAACACCGTGGTGCGGTTGCCGCGGGTTCTCCCCATGAAGCGCAGCCCGGTCTTGTCGGGCCCCTCGACCAGCACCTCCTGCACGGTCCCCACGAGGCCCCGGCTCCGGCGAATCGAGCCCTCACGCAGGACGTCGAGAAGGATCCGGTTCCTCTCCTCACGCATCTCCTCGGAAACCTGGTCGGGCATCAAAGCGGCGGGGGTGCCCGTCCTGACCGAATACTTGAAGACGTAGGCCATGTCGTAGTCGACGTCCCTGCAGAGTCTTACCGTCTCCTCGAAATCCGCGTCGGTCTCGCCCGGGAAGCCCACGATCACGTCGGTCGAGAAGGCCATCGCCGGCTGCGCTGCCCTGAGCATCTCGACGATTTCCATGTATCGCTCGCGCGTATACGGCCGCTTCATCGCACGAAGTATCCTGTCACTGCCCGACTGGACGGGAAGGTGCACGTGCTCGCCGAGCTTCGGCATCCTTCCGAACGCGTCCGCGAGGTCCTGCCTGAACCCGCGCGGATGCGGCGAGGTGAATCGGATTCGATCAACGCCTGGGATCGCGTTCACGCGCTCGATCAGTTGGACGAAGGGCGAGCGCCCCCCGGTGTGGGGATAGTCGCGCCGGCCGTAGCTCGTCACGATCTGCCCGAGGAGCGTGATCTCGCGGGTGCCGCGCGCGGCGAGCTCCTCGCACTCGCTCACGATGTCTTCCATGGGGCGAGACCGCTCGTCGCCCCGCGTTGTCGGAACGATGCAGAACGAGCAGTCCATGTTGCATCCCTGCTGGATCGAGACGAAGGCGCAGATCCGTTGCTCTGGGATGTCCAGGTGGTCGCGGATCGTGTTCTGCGAGCCCTCCTCCTCCGCAGTGTCGACCACGGCCTCGCCAAGCGGTACCCCCGCCTCGCGGGCAGCCCTCAGGTTGTCCAGGTAGTCGGGGACCCTGTGGAACTTCTGCGTTCCCACGATTAGGTCCACGTCGGGAAGCCGGTCGAGGAGGCCCGCGCCCCGGTTCTGCGCCATGCAGCCGAGGATCCCCAGGACGAAGTCCGGGTCCTGTTTCTTTCTCGAGAGGCTGTAGCCGGCCTTGCCGATCGCCTTCTGCTCGGCCGCATCCCGGACGCTGCAGGTGTTCAAGAGCAGCACGTCGCAATCGTCCTCGTTGTCCACGATCCGGTAGCCCCGGGCGCGAAGCATCGCCGCGACCGCTTCGCTGTCGCGCTCGTTCATCTGGCACCCGTAGGTTTTGAT
>CAZHPC010000116.1:0-10381 GCA_964534685.1 uncultured Opitutaceae bacterium | reverse complement strand
TTCTATTCGCGCTCGCTCGTCTTCACGATGCCCGAGTTCCTCGAGCGCCGCTTCGGGCCGTCCTCGCGCTACATCCTCTCGGTCGTGTCCATCGTCACGTTCATCCTGTCGAAGATCGCGGTCGGGATCTTCGCAGGGGGTGTCGTCTTCGCGACGCTGCTTCCCGAGGTCCACCTCACGGTGGGAGGCGCCACGATCAACAGCTTCTGGATCGGGTCCGTCTCGGTCATCCTGCTGACTGGCCTCTACACCCTGCTGGGGGGCATGCGGGCGGTCGTCTACAATGACGCCGTCCAGGTGGTGGTGCTGATCGGGGGCTCGGCCTGCCTCACCTTCTACGGCCTGCACAGGCTCGGCGGATGGTCGGAACTGAGACACGTCTGCGGGTCTGAGATGTTCAACCTCTGGAAGCCCATCACGCCGGCGGGCCAGCAGTCCACGTGGCTTCCCGTCCTCGAGACGAACGCGTCGGGCGCCATCGTCAGGCAGGCCTGGTATTTCAACGACAAGTTTCCCTGGCCCGGCATGCTGATCTGCGCGCCGATCATCGGGCTCTGGTACTGGTGCACCGACCAGTACATCGTCCAGCGCGCCCTCGGCGCCCCGAACGAGAAGGTCGCGCGCCGAGGAAGCATCTTTGCCGCGTTCCTGAAGCTGTTCCCCGTCTACCTGTTCATCATTCCCGGCTTGATCTGCTTCGCGCTGGCCAAGAGCGGGAAGCTCCCCGAGCTCTCGTCGATGGTGGGGGCTGACGGCAAACCCGTCCCCGCCGAGTGCCAGGCCGCGTTCCCGCTGATGGTGAAGTTCCTGCTGCCGCCCGGGCTTCGCGGGATCGTCGTCGCCGGCCTCCTCTCCGCGCTCATGGGCTCGCTTGCGGGCGTGTTCAACGCGTGCTCGACCCTCTTCACCGTGGACCTGTACCAGAAGCTCCGGCCGCTGGCCTCGCAGCACGAGCTCGTGCGCATGGGGCGCATTGCGACGGCCGCGATGATCCTCATCTCGCTGGCATGGATCCCCGTCATCCAGGGCGCGCACGGTCTCTACGACTACCTCCAGTCGGTCCAGGGCTACCTCGCCCCGCCGATCTTCATCGTGTTCTTCTTCGGCGTCTTCTGGAAGCGGCTCAACGCCAAGGGATGCCTCTGGGCGATGGTGGTGGGATTCGCGATCGGTGGCTTCCGGATGGTCGTGGACACGCTGAAGACCATGAAGATCGGGGGGTTGGAGAACGGCTATGAGCACGGCTCGTTCTTCTGGATCGTGAACAACATCAACTTCCAGTACTTCAGCGTGCTGATCACGGTCGTCTCCGCGGTCGTGATGGTGGCCACGAGCTACCTCACCGCGACTCCGGACTACAACAGGATCAAGAGCCTGACCTATGCGACGGCTTCGGACGACGACCGGGCGCGCACGCGGGCGAGCTGGGACAAGAGGGATGTCCTCGCCTCTGCGTTCATCCTCTGCTGCATCCTTGCCGCGTACGTCTATTTCTCGGGCTGACCCGAGGCGCGAACGCCCTCCCCAATCCCCTCATGAATGCACGAATTCCCATCCTCATCCTATCACTGGCCCTCTGCGCGGCGGCTGCGCGCGCGGTCGCAGGCCCCGGCGTTGAGAAGGTGCCGTTCGGCGTGGCCGACGGCAAGGCGGTGGACCTCTACGTCCTGACCGGGGCGGGCGGCATGGTCGCAAAAGTGATGACGTATGGAGCGATCCTCACCGAACTCGACACACCCGACCGCAACGGGAGGCTCGGCGATGTCGTCCTCGGGTTTGACAGCATCGGCGGGTACCTGGCGAAGGAGCCCTTCTTTGGGGCGATTGTGGGGCGCGTAGGCAACCGCATCGCCAAGGGCCGCTTCACGCTCGATGGCCGGACCTACCAGCTTGCCGTCAATGACGGCCCGAACCATCTGCACGGGGGTACCAAGGGCTTCGACAAGGTGATTTGGGGCGCGCAGGTCGTGCCGGGCGACACGCCCGCGGTGAGATTCTCCTATCTCAGCCGGGACGGTGAGGAGGGCTACCCGGGCAACTGCAGCGTGACCGTCACCTATTCCCTCTCCGGCTCGAATGAGCTTCGGATAGACTACCTGGTCACGACGGACAAGGACACGCCGGTCAACGTGACCAATCACAGCTACTTCAACCTCGGGGGGGCCGAGAACGGCGACATCCTCGGCAACATATTGACGCTCAATGCGGACCGGTTCACGCCCGTTGATTCGACGCTGATCCCGACCGGGGAGCTCAAGCCCGTCGCGGGAACGCCGATGGACTTCCGCAGCCCGACGCGGATTGGCGAGCACCTGACGGAGGTCGGCGGCAACCCGGTGGGCTACGACCACAATTTCGTGGTCAACGGCGGCGGGGGCCGGCTCACCCTCGTCGCGAGGGTCTATGACCCGCGGAGCGGCCGCGAGATGGAGGTCTCCAGCACCGAGCCGGGGATCCAGTTCTACACAGGCAACTTCCTTGACGGGACCCTGACCGGCAAGAAGGGCGTCGTGTACCGACAGTACTGGGCCCTTTGCCTTGAGACGCAGCATTTCCCCGACTCGGTGAACCACCCCAATTTCCCCTCGTATGTGCTGAAGGCCGGCGACACCTACCGCTCCACGACGATCTTCCGGTTTATGGCCAAGTAAGGCGCTGCTACTATCTTGTTTCCGGGTTGGAAGGGTGGCTTGCCGCCGCCGCCGCCGCGTGCAAGATTAAGGGTCCCAAACCCCTTATGAACCCAGGCACGCGTCGTTTTCTTTCGCTCGTCGTGGCTTTAGCCGCAGTCGTCGCCAACCAACAGGCCATCGCAGCCGATTCCGGCCCGAGGGAAAGGCTGCTTCTTGATTTCGGGTGGAGATTCCACCTCGGCAATGACTGGGGCGCGGGCTACGGCCTCTCGAAGGCCGGAACCGGGTACGGCCCAGGCAGCCCGTCCTACAGCGACGCGAGCTGGCGCAAGGTCGACCTGCCGCACGACTGGGCGGTCGAGCTTCCCTTCGACCCGACGGCGGACGCCGCGCACGGCTTCAAGCCCGTGGGCGAGGGATTCCCGCAGAACAGCGTCGGCTGGTACCGCCGCACCTTCGACCTTCCCGCCGCCGACGCCGGCAAGAGGATCTGGCTTGAATTCGACGGCGTCTACCGCGACTGCACCGTCATCGTCAACGGGTGGTTTGTCGGCCACCATGAGAGCGGCTACAGCGGCTTCAAGTACGACGTCACGGATGTCGCCAACTGCGGCGGCAAGAACGTCGTTTCGGTCAAGGTTGATGCTTCACGGCCCGAGGGCTGGTTCTACGAGGGTGCGGGCATCTACCGCCACGTGTGGCTTGTGAAGACGGCGCCGCTCGCGCTGGCGCCGGAGGGCATCTACGCCATCAGCCGCTTCAAGGACAAAGCGCCGAAGGGCGAGGACGACATGCTCGTGCAGGCGCGGGTGCTCAACAAGCAGGCGACGCCCGTCGACGCGACGGTGATCTGGACAATCAACGGACCCGACGGCGGGCTGGTCACCACCGTGACGCAGACCGCGCATGTTGGGCCAATGGGGACGCTCGATGTCGAGCAGCAGGCGGTGATCAAGACGCCCCTTCTCTGGTCGCCCGAGACCCCGAACCTCTACACGCTTGTGACCTCGGTCACGATCGCGGGCAAGGCCACCGACAAGATCGACACCGACTTCGGGATACGCACCGTCGGCTTCGACGCAGAGAAGGGCTTCCTGCTCAACGGCTCGCCCTATGCGCTGAAGGGCACGTCCAACCACCAGGACCATGCGGGCGTGGGGTCCGCCCTCCCGGACGGCCTGCAGTACTTCCGGATCTCGCGCCTCAAGGAGATGGGGTGCAACGCCTACCGCACCGCGCACAACCCACCGACGCCCGAGCTGCTTGAGGCGTGCGACCGCCTCGGGATGATCGTCATGGACGAGAACCGGCAGCTCGGGAGCGACGATCACCACTTTGAGCTGCTCGAGAACCTGGTCCGCCGCGACCGCAACCATCCCTGCGTGGGCCTCTGGTCGCTCGGCAACGAGGAGTTCAGCGTGCAGGACACGCAGGCCGGCATGCGCGTCGTCGCGGCCATGCAGGAGCTCGTGAAGCGGCTCGACCCGACGCGGCCGGTGACATGCAACGCGGCGGTCGGCAACGACTACCCCGGCATCAACGAGGCCGTCGAGGTCCGCGGCTGGAGCTACCACGTCGGCAAGGACATGGACGACTACCACAAGGAGCACCCGCTGCAGCCCAACGTCGGAAGCGAGCAGGGAAGCACCGTCTCCACCCGCGGCATCTACGCCAACGACCCCGTGCGGGGCTATGTCAGCGCCTACGATGACAACGCGCCCGAGTGGGCGCAGACGGCCGAGACCTGGGTGAGCTTCTTCGGGCCGCGCCCGTGGCTTTCCGGGGGGTTCGTCTGGACGGGCTTCGATTACCGGGGAGAGCCGACCCCCTACGGCTGGCCCTGCATCAACTCCCATTTCGGCATCATGGACACGTGCGGCTTCCCGAAGGACAACTTCTATTACTACCAGTCGGTATGGAGCGACCGCCCGATGGTCCACATTCTGCCGCACTGGAACTGGGCCGGCCGCGAGGGCCAGGAGATCGACGTGCGGACGCAGAGCAACTGCGACGAGGTCGAGCTGTTCCTGAACGGCAAGAGCCTCGGGCGACAGCCGACGAAGAAATATTCCGAGATCAAGTGGAAGGTCCCGTATGCCCCGGGAAAGCTATCCGCGAGCGCCTACAAGGATGGAAAGGTCGCCGTGGAGACCGAGGTCGAGACCACGGGCCCGGCGCAGGCCGTGAGGCTCAATCCCAGCCGCACCGAGATCGACGCCGACGGCGAGGACGTCGCGGTGTTCACGGTTTCGGTGGTCGACGCGCACGGGCGCATCGTTCCAACGGCCGACAACAAGATTTCATTAGGGGTGGAGGGCCCGGGCCGGATCATCGGGGTCGGCAACGGGGATCCGAGCTGCCACGAGCCCGACACGCTGTTCGCGGAGGCGCCGACCCGCAGCCTCCCGGTTGACGGCTGGCGCTGGATGAAGGTGGCCGACCCGTACCCGGAGAACATGCCGGAGGAAAGCGTCGGCTTCGATGACTCCAAATGGGCTCCGTACGATGTGCGCGCGGACACGGGGGGCCCCCTGGGCTACCACGACAGGGCCATCTTCCGCACCCGCTTCGACGTCTCCGCGGCCGACCTCGCGTCGCCCGCCGTGGAACTCGTCTTTGGAAGGCTTGCCGGCGGCATCGCGGTCTACATCAACGGCCACAAAGTCGGGAGCACGGTCGACGACCGCTCCGCAGTGGCGTATGACGTCAAGGAGCTGCTCCATTCGGGCGAGAACGTGATCGCCGTTCCCATGGCAAACTACGGCCCTGAGCCGATGGGGCCGTACAAGGGCGTGACGCTCCGCATGCAAGGGGTCCCCCCGGCCCTTCAATGGGGGCGCAGCGTCTTCAACGGCGTGGCCGAGGTCATCGTGAAGGCGTCCAAGGAGGCCGGAACAATCACCCTCACGGCGAGCTCGGAGGGGCTGGCAACAGGCACCTTCTCCCTGAAGTCGCAGGAGGCGGACGCACGCCCCTCGGTTCCCTGAGCCGGGCGGCAGGCCCGCGAACCCCAGACGAGATGGATCCCCTCAACCCCGTCGAGGTCAGGGTGCTCGGCTGTCTCGTTGAGAAGGACATCACGACTCCGGATTACTATCCGCTGACGCTCAACGCGCTCACGAACGCGTGCAACCAGAGCTCAAACCGCGACCCCGTCGTCTCGTACGCGGAGCACGACGTGGTGCGCGGGCTCGATCTGCTGCGCGAGAAGAAGCTCGCGTTCATGTTCCAGGGGGCGGACAGCCGGGTCGCGAAGTTCGGCCACCGGATGGCGGAGACGTTCGAACTCCCGAGGCCGGAGACGGCCGTCCTCTGCGTCCTGCTGCTGCGCGGGCCGCAGACACCTGGGGAGCTCCGCGGCCGCACGGCCCGGATGCACGAGTTCGCGAGCCTCGACGAGGTCGAGGCCGCGCTCAACGAGATGATCTCCAGGACGCCCGCGGCCCTTGCGGTCAAACTGCCGCGCCAGCCGGGCATGAAGGAGCAGCGCTACGCGCACCTTCTCTCGGGCGAGGTGCACACCGCCGCGCCAGCACCGGCGCCGGGGGCCGCAGCCCCTGCGGAGCGAGCCGAGGACGGGCGGCTGGCCAGGCTCGAAGGGGAGGCCGCCGCCCTTCGTGTCGAGGTCGCGGCGCTGAAAAGGGAAATCGAGGAATTTCGCAAGCAGCTGGGTTGAGCCACGATCGCGGTACGGGCGGCGGCTACGTGACCGCCTGCTCCATGTCGCGTATGAGGTCATTCACGTCCTCAAGCCCCACCGACAGGCGCAGGAGGTCGGGTGGGGTCGCGCTCTGCGGCCCCTCGACGCTCGCCCGGTGCTCGATCAGGCTTTCCACGCCGCCGAGGGAGGTCGCGCGCTTCCAGATCCGGAGCTTTCCCAGGGCCGAGAGGGCGCCCGGCGCCCCCCCTGCGACGCGGATTGAGAGCATGCCCCCAAAACCGCCGTGCATCTGCCTGGCAGCGACCCGGTGGCCGGAGAAGGACGGGAGGCCCGGGTAGAGGACGGCCACGATCCCTGCATGCCCCTCGAAGTGCTCCGCGATACGCATCGCGGCCCGGCTCTGCGCCGCCACCCTGACGAAAAGCGTGCGCATGCCGCGCAGGAGAAGCCAGGCCTCGAAGGGGCCGAGCACGGTCCCGGCCTGCGACCGCACAGCCTTGATCGTCGTCCAATGGGCGTCCCGCTCGCGGGTCGTGACCGTGCCGGCGATCACGTCTGAGTGCCCGTTGAGGTATTTAGTCGCCGAATGCATCACCAGGTCCGCTCCGAGGAGGAGGGGCTGTGTGTGGACGGGGGTGGCAAACGTCGAGTCGACCGCCAGGAGCGCACCCGCGCGGTGCGCGACCTCCGCCATCGCCTTGATGTCGGTCACGACAAGCGTCGGGTTGGCCGGCGTCTCTATCCAGATGAGCTTGGTCTGTCCCCGCCGCACCGAGGATTCGACCGCGGCCGGGTCGGTCATGTCGACCGATTCCACGCGCAGGCCCCAATCGGTCGCCCATCCCAGAAGCCATGCGCGGAAGGCCCAGTAGATCACCTTCGGAACGATCACGTGGTCGCCTGGCTTGAGGGCCATGAAGACGGCTGTCGCGGCGCTCATGCCGGAGCTAAAAACCGCCGTCGCGACGCCGGCCTCGAGCTGCGTCAGGACCGCCTCGGGCAGCTCGTAGCTAGGGTTGTCGGCGCGCGAGTACAGGCGTCCGGAGAGCAGCTTGTTGTCGGTCCCCCTCTCGTAGGTCGTCGCGGGATGGATGGGGGGGACGATGGCGGCCGTCGCCGGGTCTACGAAACCGAGCGCCTGCGCGGCGGCGGTGGGTGCGTGGATGTAGTCGGGCAGACTCACGGTCGCACAAGGAAAGCAGGGGCCCGGCGAAAGGCAACCGGGGGAATCGGGGCCTGCGCGACGCGGGACTAGTGGCGGATGAACGCCCCGACCTCGGGATCGGCCCGGATGGCGGCAATCTCGGCGGCCGTGGGCCGCAGGGGCCTGTCGCGCTCACGGCGCACGAGGCAGAGAAAACCGAGGGGCGTGTCGCCCGTCGCGCGGAACTGGTGCCACGTCATCGGGGGGACGCGCAGCAGGTCGTTGGAGCCCAGCGCGTGAATCTCCCTGCCGACAAGGGCGTGACCCCGGCCGCGCAGGACCATCACGGAGTGCGCGTGGTGGTGCCGCTCAAGGGTCGAATGCCCCCCCGGCGCGATTTCAAAGTAGCGCAGCTGGGTGTCGTGGTGCTCGCCCTCGTCGAAGAGCACCTGGCGGGTGACGTCCCTGAAATGCGTGCCGCCGTCCTCCTTGTAGGCCAGAAGGGGGATGCCCTCCCACCTGAAGGGTTCGGTTTGGGCGATGTGGTTCCTCTTGCTCATCGGCTGTGGCGGTGCGCGTGCACCGCCGAAACAAACTGGCTGCACTTCGAGAGCAGCGCGGCCTCGTCCGGGGAGTCAAGCAGGCTTCCTCCTATGAGGAGCACCGTGTCCGCGCCGTAGACGTCGAGGACCGCCGGCATGTTCTCGACCTTCATGCCCCCCGCGGGCACCGGAAACGCCGGCGCTGTGGCCGCCTCGGGCGCGCGAAGCGCCTTGGCGATGCCCGCGCAGACATCGGCGCTGTAGCTGAAGCGGCCGCCGAAGTTGGGATAGATGACGGCGTCGGACCCGAAGAGCGGGAAGAGCTTGCCAAGGAGCGCCACCGGCGAGATCCGCAGCGACCCGCCGAACGCCGGGTGGGCGAGCACGGGCATCCCGAGCTCGCCGGCCAGCCCGTTCAGCGTCGGCAGCCCGATAAGCATGGGCGAGACCATCACGGCCTCGACACCGAGCTCCTTCGCCTGCCGGGCCTGGTGCAGCACCGTCTCGGGGGTCCCGATGAGGTTCGGCACATAGAGCGTCCTGCGGCCGGTCCTCTGCGCGGCGTCCTTTGTCGCTGCGAGGCAGGCTGCGACGCGCTCGGGGAACGGGCTGAACGAATGGTCCGCAAGCCCGTGGTCGTCCTTGACGATGTCCAGGCCCGCGAGCGCGAGGGTGGCGCAGAGCGACGCCGTCTCCGCGACCGAGAGTCCCACGGGCTTGAGCACCGAGGCGGTGACCGCGCGGCCGTGAACGCCGATGAGACGCCGCAGCCCGGCGATTCCGAACCGCGGCCCCCCAAGAACCCGCACGAGCGCGGCCGGCAGGCGCACGTCCTCGAGCTCGACATCCGGCTGCAGGGAGCAGTTGCCGAACAGCACGTTGAGGAGCTGCGCTGGGTCGTCCGCCGCGGCCACCGCGGGTTGCGCCAGGGTGACGCGGTGCTCGTCGGCCTCAAGCGGCTCGATTGCGACGATGCGCCCGACGAGGTTCTCGCGCACGAAGGCCGTGCGCAGCGCCGACCTGGGGAGCTCGACCGTCTGCTCCAGCAGGAGCGCCTCGATCCTGGCGTCGATGTCCTCTGCTGGGGCGTGGACGCGGTAGACCACCTCGATTGCCTCTCGGGTCATTTCAGCCTACGGTACACGTCGCAGGCCTCTCAGGAAGCAGAAATACCGGTTATGACCGATTCTTACTTTGCATTGCACGGAGAAGGATATTGCCTCTCCTCGTGTGAGTAAGGACTCAGATTCCCGCCGCTTCGGATTCGATACCCGGATGGTCCATGCCGGTCACATACCCGACGCGGTGACCGGCGCCCGGGCGGTTCCAATCTACCAGACGACCTCGTTTGTCTTCGAGGACGCGGAGCAGGCGGCCCAGCTCTTTGAGCTGAAGCAGTACGGCAACATCTACACGCGGATCAGCAACCCGACGACGGCCGTCTTTGAGGAGCGCATCGCGTCGCTCGAGGGCGCGACCGGAGCGGTGGCGACGGCCAGCGGCATGGCCGCGCAGCTCGTCACCTTCCTGACGCTCCTGGTGCCCGGCGACGAGATCGTCGCGTCGTCGCAGCTGTACGGCGGCTCCATCACCCAGCTCGTCCACACGCTCAAGAAGTTCTCGATAGGCGTCCGGTTCGTGAACCCGTCGAACCTGCCGGAGTGGGAGGCCGCGATCACGCCCAGGACCCGGGCCCTCTACGGCGAGACCATCGGCAACCCGAGGGGGGCCATCCTGGACATCGAACGCGTCGCCGCGCTCGCCGCCGCGCACCGGATGCCTCTGATCGTCGACAGCACGATGGCGACCCCGGCCCTTTGCAGGCCGATCGAGCACGGGGCGACACTTGTGGTGCATTCCGCGACGAAGTTCATCGGCGGACACGGCACGGCGATCGGCGGCGTGCTGCTTGACTCGGGAAAGTTCGACTTCAGCGCTTATCCGAGCATCGCGGCGCCCTCCGCGGCCTACCACGACCTCAGGTTCTACGACACGTTCGGCCATTACGGATTCCTCATGAAGGCTCGCGCCGAGACCGTGCGGGACACGGGCGCCTGCCTTTCGCCGTTCAATGCATTTCTGCTCATCCAGGGCCTCGAGACGCTCTCCCTGCGGATGCAACGCCAGTCCGAGTCGGCGCTGCGGGTCGCCCGGTTCCTCGAGGGGCATCCCTCGGTGGCCTGGGTCGCCTACGCCGGGCTGCCGAGCCATCCCGACCATGCGCTTGCGTTGAAGTACCTGCCGAAAGGGGCCGGGGCGGTCTTCTCGTTCGGGCTGAAGGCGGGCTCCGGGGGGGACGGCCGCGCCGCCGGCAAGAGGTTCATCGAGGGCCTGCAGCTCTTCTCGCACCTCGCCAACATCGGCGACGTGAGGAGCCTCGTCATCCATCCGGCCTCGACAA
>CAZHPC010000115.1:0-10490 GCA_964534685.1 uncultured Opitutaceae bacterium | reverse complement strand
CGGCCAGGGCCCGGGCCACCGCGACACGCTGCTGCTGGCCGCCCGAGAGCTGCGAGGGGACGTGCTTGGCCCGGTGGGCCATGCCGACCTTTTCGAGGGCTTCCTCGACGCGAGCCTTGCGGTCCGAGGAGGGCATCCCCCGGTACGTGAGCGGAAGCTCGACGTTCTCGTAGACGGAGAGGTCGCCGATCAGGTTGAACGACTGGAAGATGAACCCGATCTCGCGGTTGCGGATCCTCGCGCGTTCGGCCGGCGTGAGCCCCTGGACGGGCCGGTCGTTGAGGACGTAGGTCCCGTCCGTCGGGGTGTCGAGGAGCCCGAGGATCGAGAGCAGGGTGGACTTCCCGCAGCCGGAGGGTCCGGCGATCGCGACATATTCCCCCTTGTTGATCTCGAGGTGGATCCCGGAGAGGGCGTGGGTCTCGACCTCGTCGGTGAGGAAGACCTTCGTGACGTTGTCGAGCTTCAGGAGGTTCTGTGGCATGGGAGTATGTTCTGAGTTGATCGGGCGGTCAAAGGGGGCAGGGGGGGTGGGATTGGGATCAGTTGAGCTTCACGCGTTCGTGCGAGTCCCACTGCGACATGTCGGATAGGATCACGCGGTCGCCGGGCTGGAGCCCCTTCACGATCTCGATCGTGTTCACGGAGCTGCGGCCGAGCTGGACCTGCGTCCGCGTGGCATACACCCCGTCGGAATCGAGCACGAAGATCCCCGTCGTCGAATGCTCCTGGCCGAAGGCCGGGCGGCCGACGTAGACCACGTCGTCCAGGTGTTCGAGCTCGACGACGCCGTCCACCGAGAGGTCCGGCCTCGCGCCCTTGGGAAGCTCGCCCGAGAGCGCCACCTCGACCGTGACCGTGCCGTTCTGGACCGAGGGGGCGACGCGCGAGACCTTTCCGTCCGCAACGCCGTTTCGCGTGTCGATCTCGGCGCTCTGGCCGATTTGCACGTCCTTGGCCTGGGTCTCCGCGACCTGGATCTCGGCCTTGAGGCGGGTGGGGTCGGCCACGCGGCACAGGTTGGTGCCGGGCTGCACCTGGGCTCCGACCTCGACCGGAACGACCTGGAGGATGCCGCGCATGCCGGCCCTCACGTTGAGGGCCTCGGCCTCGGCCTGCTTGAGCTTCGCCTGGGCGCGCAGCTGGTCGACCGACGCGTCCTTAACTGCAAGCTGGGGCCCGACCGAGTCCTTTGCGAACGCGAAGCGCTTCTGCGCGATCGAGTTGAGGGTCTCGTCCTGCTCGGCGTTCACCTTCGACTTCTTGAGCTCGAGCTCCGCGACGAGGCCGTCCTTGAACAGCTGCTCATCCACCTCCGCCTGGAGGCGCGCCTGCTCATACTGCGCCTTGGCCGTCGCAGCCTCGGACTCGGACTGGAGGACGTCGCGCTGGACGGTGACCTTGAGATTGGAGAGCTCGGCCTCGCCGGCCTTGAGCTGTGACGCCGTGTCGAGGGCGGCCTGGGTGACGTCGGGGTTGCTTAGGACCATGATCACGCTGTCCGGCTCCACGATGGCGCCCGGCAGGAGGACGATCCTCTCGACGCGCCCCTGGGTTCGCGCGGCTATCCAGCGGATGTCAACGGGGACCAGCGTGCCCGGACCGTGCACCTGGCGGATCATCGGACCGCGCTTCACGGTGTCCACCCACACGAGGCTCTTGTCGACGTTGGGTACGGCGGGCTGCAGCCTCGCCAGCACCACGGTGATTCCCACAAGGGCGGCGACAACGACGCCCCCGATCAAGAGGCGTTTCCTGAGCTTGGCCTTAGCCTGTGAGGGGCGCTGGATATCCATGGTGCTGGTTTTTATTTGCACAGGGTATGCCAGCCGTCGCGCATAAGCTTATCCTATTGATATACAGTTATTAAAGTTTATATGAAACCGCCTCGGGATCGGCGTTTAATCCAGTAGCGGGAAAGGGTCGTCCCAATATCGGGACTCCCGCACGGGCCCCCCCATTAGGCCTTCGGCAGCGGAAGGCGCATGATCGCGACGCAGCCGGTCCGGTCGTCGCGATTGTAGAGCGCAAGCGAGCCGCCGTGGTTCTCGGCTATCTGCTGGCAGAGCACGAGGCCGATGCCCGAGCCCTCGGGCTTCGTCGTGTAGAAGGGGACGAAGAGGTTGGAGGTTTCCCCGATCCCGGCCCCGTTGTCCTCGACCCAGATCTCGACCACGCCGCCATTCAGCCGCCACGAGACCCGCACGCTCGCCTCGCCCTGGTCCTGGGAAGCCTCGACGGCGTTCTTCACCAGGTTGATGACCGCCTGCTCTATCTGGGCGGCGTCGGCCACCAGCGCGACCGGCGGCCCCGGTGTGATCTCGACGGTCAGCCGCCGCTCGAGCGCCGCGGCGCGGCTCAGGATCGCCGGCAGGTCGCACGAGGCCGCCTGCGGGGGCGGAAGCTTTGCGAGCCGCGTGTAGCCCTCGAGGAAGCGCTCAAGGCTCTCGGCCCTGGCGGAGATGACGCCGAGGCCCGACTGCATGTCGGCCTCCCAGTCGGTTTGCCGGGGCCTGCGGTCCATCGTGCTTCCCAGCGTGGCGGCGATCGACTTGATTGGGGCCAAGGAATTGTTGAGCTCATGGCCGAGGACGCGCACGAGCCTCTGCCATGACTTGAGCTGCTCCTCGCGAAGCGGCCGGCTCAGGTCGCCGAACACGACCAGCTGGTGCGGCCGGCCGTCCTCGCGGAAGGTGGTCCTGCGCATGTTCCAGCGCCCGAGGACGCGGGGGAGCGCGGCGGGGCTAAGGATCCGGTTCGGCTCGCCCTCCAGGCAGTCGGCGAGCCCGATCGCCTTCGCGTCGCGCCCGAGGAGGCGCTCGGCGGGCTGGCCGAGGAGCGCCTGGCCGGCGGGATTGACGAGCCGCAGCACCCCGTCGGCGTCGAAGGCGAAGATCGCCACGTCGATCTCCTTCATGACCGCCGAGAGGAGGGCGGTCGCCTCCCGCGCCCCGCGCCTCTGGGTCTGGAGGATCTCGCCGAGGCCGTTGATCTCGGCCAGGACGTCGCCCAGCGGGTCCCGCCGCGCCGCGCCGCGTGCGCGGAACGAGAAGTCCCCCTCGCGAAGGGCCATCAGCAGGTTGGACATCGTCTGCAGCGGCCTCACGACGCGCTGCTGGGCCGCGAACGCGAACCCGAGCCAGAAGCCGAGGACCAGCAGGGCGACCGTCGCGCGGACCTCGGGCGCGTGGGGCGCGCCCCACATCCACACGAAGGTGAATGCCACCGCCGGCAGCCCGCCCAGCAGGCAGTAGGCGAGGATCGCCTGCTCGTGCGTGATCTTCCCCGACCGTTTGGGCATGAGGGGACCTTGGCCCTTCCCGGGGAAAAGCTACAGTCCGTATTTTTCCAGGCGGCGGTAGAACGCGCTGCGGCTCAGGCCGAGCAGCTCCGCCGCCTTTCGCGCGTTTCCGTCGCAGCGGGCGAGCGTCTTCTTGATCAGGAACGCCTCGACCTCCTCGAGGCTCATGTCGTCCAGGCGGGGCACGGCGGCCGCGGCGTTGAGGGCGAGCTCGGGGGTCCGGATGACCTTGCCCTGGGCCATCAGCACGGCGCGCTCGACCGCATGGTTGAGCTCGCGTACGTTGCCCGGCCATGCGTAGGCGCGCAGCGCGCGCGCGGCATCGTCATCGAACCCCGTGATCGCCTTGCGGTAGCGCTCGACGTGCTGCCTGAGGAAGTGCTGGGCCAGCAGATCGATGTCCTCCCGGCGCTCCCGCAGCGCCGGCAGGTGGATCTGGATCGTGTTGAGCCGGAAGAGGAGGTCCTGGCGGAACCGCCCCGCGGCGACCTCCGCCGCAATGTCGGCGTTGGTGGCGGAGATGAGCCGCACGTTCGCCCGGATCGTCCGCGAGGAACCCACCCGCTCGAATTCCCCGCGCTCGAGCGCCCTCAGGATCTTGGCCTGCTGGGCCGGGGGGATGTTCCCGATCTCGTCCATGAAGAGCGTGCCTCCCTCGGCGAGCTCGAAGCGGCCGGCCCTGTCGCCCTTGGCGTCGGTGAACGCGCCGCGGACGTGACCGAAGAGCTCGCTCTCGAAGATGCCTTCGGGCAGGCCGCCCATGTTGACGGAGATGAAGGGATGGCTTCCGCGCGGGGAGACGGAGTGGATCGCCTGGGCCACGAGCCCCTTGCCGGTCCCGTTCTCGCCCGTGATCAGGACGTTCGCGTCGGAGGGTCCCACGCGGGCGATGAGCTCGAGGACGGGCCGCATGGCGGCCGACTGCGCGATGAGGGCGGGGCCCTGCTTGCCCCGCAGCAGCTGGTTCTCCTGCTCAAGCCGCCGGTAGGCGCGGACGGCCCCGGCGAGCTCGATCTGGTTGCGCACGATCGCGAGGAGCCGCAGGTTCTCCCAGGGCTTCGCTATGAAGTCGCGCGCCCCCCGGCGCATGGCCTCCACGGCCAGCTCGACGTTGGCCCAGGCCGTCATGATGACGACCGGCAGCGTCGGATCGAGCGACTGCAGGCGGCTCAGGAGGTCCAGGCCCTCCTTCCCGCTGGTGGTGTCGCGCGCGTAGTTCAGGTCGACAAGCGCCAGGGAGTAGTCGCGCGCCTCGACCGCCTTCACCGCCGCGGCCGGCGACTTGACGGCCTCCGTCTGGTAGCCCTCGCCCTTCAGGAGGAGGCGCAGCGCCTCGATGATGTCGGCGTTGTCGTCTGCGATCAGGATGCGGTGGGTCGGGGCGCCGGACATGGCTTGATTCAAGGACGGGGGCTTGGGTGAGACGAGCGCCAAAGCTCACTCGGCGGTGAGTTTCACGTGGTAGCGCTCGAGCGTCGTGCCGAGCGCGTGGTCGTAGTTGGCCACGGCCTGCCGCTCGGCGGCGAGCGCATTGGAGATGCTGGTCTCGTCCAGGGCAAGCTGCTGCTCATACTGGACGACGTTGAGCGACGTGCTCATCCCGGCCTTCTGTTTCTTCTGCTCGTCCTCGAGCGCCCTCTTTGCAAGCACGAGCGCGGCCTGGTCGGCGACCACGCGCTTTCGCGCGACGTCTATCTGGCCCTCGGCTGTCGCGACGCCCAGCGCGATGTTCGCCTGCAGATCCTTCAGGGCCGCCTCGGCCTGCTCGCGCTGGAGCCTGGCCGAGCGCAGGTTCCCGCGCCCGACGGAGAATGTGAGGGGGACGGAGACCGTCAGGCCCGCGGCAACCGACGGGTTCATGTGGTCCTGCACCATCTGCCTGCTCGCGGAGAACGTCTCGGCCGAGCCATTGTAGCCGTAGCCCCCGACAAAGTTCACCTCCGGCAGGAGGCTGTTGACGGCATAGGCCTCGCTTGCGCGGGTCTTCACGATGGCGAGCCGCTGCTGCTCATAGTCGGGGCGCATGGCGAGCGCCCGCTCGAGGTCCGCCTTCCGGTCGATCTTCACTTCGGGAACCTCCATTGGCGCCAGCGTGAAGAGGGGCTCATCCTCAAAGAAGGTCTCCTCCCCGATGAAGCTGCGCAGGACGTTCTGGGCGTCGCGGACCCCCCTCTGGGCCTGCAGGACGGGGTCCTCGAAGTACGCGGCGTAGGAGCGCGACGTCAGGACGTCGCTCTGCGAGGCCTGGCCCACCTTGTAGCGCTTCTCGTTCTCGTCGAGCTCCTGGACGGCGAGCGCGCGCTCCCGCTCGATGGCGTCCAGCTGGTCGTGCGCGAGCTGGAGGTTGCTGTACGCGACCACCGTGTTCCAGACCGTGTCGATGGCCGACTGGCGGTAGGTCAGTTCGTTGATCGAGCGGTTAGCCTTCGCGATGCGGACGTTCACCAGGTTGGAGGCGAACCCGAAGCCCTTCAGGAGCGGCTGCGTGACCTGGAAGCCGCCGAAGGTCTGATAGTTCTTGGTGATCCCGTTGTAGACGTCGCGAATCTCCTGGGTGCTCCCGTAGATGCTGTACTGGGTGCCCGTCGGCAGGATTCCCTGGATACCGGCGCTGTAGTAGTCGACCTTGGTCTGGTCGTTGACGGGGATGGGGCCGATCGACGTGTTGAACTGCGTTTCGGAGAAGTTGCGGCTCGCGACCAGCGAGGGGTCGAACTGGCCCCGCGCGACGAGCAGGTTGGCCCTCGCGATCGCCGGGTAGTACGAGGCGACCTTGAGGTCGCGGTTGCGCCTGAGCGCGAGCTGGATGGCGTCGTCGAGCGTGAGCGTCGGGCCGGGCTCCTGGGCGGCCAGGGGAGGGGCGAGCGCGGCCACGACGGCTGCCGCAAGGACAAGGAGTGCGACGCGGCGCATGGGCTACTTGAGGAGGAGCCCGTCGGCGAGCCTGAGGATCCTGTGCCCGTAGGCCGCGTTGGCCTCGGAATGCGTGACCTGCACGATCGTCACGCCGTCCTTCTCGTTCAGGTTCTTGAAGAGCGCCATGATCTCGTGGCCCTGGTCGGAGTGGAGGTTGCCCGTGGGTTCGTCGGCGAGGATGAGCCTGGGCCTGGCGACCAGCGCGCGGGCCACGGCCACGAGCTGCTGCTGGCCCCCGGAGAGCTGCGAGGGGTAGAGGTCCCTTTTGGCCACGATGTGGAAGCGGTCGAGCGTGTCGCAGACGATCGTCTGGCGCTGGGCCTTCGGGACGTCGCGGTAGGAGAGGGGGATCTCGAGGTTCTCGTAGACGGTCAGGTCGTCGAGGAGATGGTAGCTCTGAAAGACGAAGCCGATGTTCTTCTTCTGCAGGTCCAGCCTTCGCTTCTGCGGGAGCTTGTGGACCTCCTCCTTCCCGAACCAGTATTCGCCGGTCCACCCGGAGTCATGCATCCCCAGGACGTTAAGGAGCGTCGACTTGCCCGAGCCGGACGGCCCCATGATCGAGACGAAATCGCCCTCGCCTATGTCGAAGGTGATCCCGCGCAGGGCATAAAAGGGCCCGCCTTTCAGGGGGTAGACCCGGTCGACGCTTTTTAGCTGAATCATGATGCGCCTTTATCGCATGGCTCGTGCCAGACGCACGATGTTATTGTTACATATTACTTAATAATAGGTTGCATAATTACACACCCTCGCGTCCCCGACTGGGAATATTCGGAACCGAAACCACACCGTCCCATTAATGGGACGATCCCCACACCCCGAATCAGGAAGCCGCGTCCGCTGCCCGGCGCTGCTTCAGGTCCGCGGCGATTTGCGACATCCGGTGCTCGTTCAGGGGATAGAAGAACATCAGGAGAAAGAGGGAGAGAACGCCGAGCGCCGCCGGAAAGATGCTCATGAGCTCGACCAGGCCATGCAGCGAGCGGGCCGTCTGGACCTGGTTGGCGACGAAGCCGAGACTGCTCATCAGTATCAGCGTGAATCCGCCCGACACGCCCCAGCCCTGTTTCTGCGCAAATATCGACGCGGAGAAAATGAGTCCCGTGGCGCGGCGCCCGGTCTTCCATTCCGCGTAATCGGCGGTGTCGGCATACATGGCCCAGAGAAGCGCGCTCAGCGGGCCGCCGGTGATGGACCCGAGGGCGTTGATTCCGTAGATGAGGAGGATCTGGTCGGGCCTCAGAACGTAGAACGAGGCGGTGGAAAGGATCGCAATCACGAACAGGATGATGAACGCCATCTTTCGGCCCACGAGTCGCGCGAACAACGGAACCAGCATGACCCCCAGCAGGGACAGGACCTGGTTGCTGGTGTTGAACGCCGAGACAAGACTCTCCCATCCCCATGTCTGGGTGCCGGCAATCGCATCCGGCAGGAAGGAGGGAAGGGTGACGGTCTGCGAGCCGACGTAGTACTTGAAGTAATGCGCGGTCACATTGCCGCGGAGCGCGACGAAAAGGATGAACGTGATGGTGGTCGCAAGCAGGATGACCCACGGCCTGTTGGTAACAAGGTCGCCAAGGTCCTTGCCGAGCGAGGTCTTCTGGGCCTTCGGAGGCAGCACCCGCTCCTTCGTGTTGAGGAACACGATCAGGAAAAAGATGATGGACGCGACGCCATAGATCGCGAACGACATCTGCCAGCCCCGCTGGACCGTCGTGGCGCCCAGCCACCCGCCGACCTTGGCCATCGGCAGCAGCGTGGCGGAAACGATGATTCCCGCGGCGAAGGCGCCCACGAATTTGATGGACGAGAGCGCCGTGCGCTCATTCGGGTTGGGCGAAATGACGCCGAGCATTGCCGTGTAGGGAATGTTGATCGTCGTGTAGATCAGCATCAGGGCATTGAAGGTCAGGTAGGCCCAGATGAGCTTACCCTTCTCCCCGAAGTCGGGCACCGTGAAGGTCAGGAAGCCCGCGAGAGCCAGCGGCACGCAGCCCCAGAGGAGGAAGGGCCGAAACTTGCCCCATCGGGACTTCGTGCGGTCCGCGATCATTCCGATCACCGGGTCGAAGAAAGCGTCGCTGAACCGGCTCAGCCCCAGCATTGCGCCCGCCGCCAGAGCCGTGATTCCGAAGATGTCGGTGTAGAAGATCAGCAGGTACATCGATATCGTCTGCCAGTAGAGGCACGACGCCAGGTCGCCGAAGCCGTACGAGAACTTCTCGCGCATCTTCAGGCGCTCCTGGGACGGGTCCAGAGTTGCGGGGGCGGTGGTGTCGGGCATGGGGGTCTGGGCGGCAGCGGACAGGCTGCGCGGGGGTTGTTGGACGCTCAGGTCTCTAGCTAAGCGCGCGGGTGTTTGGAATGAGAATCTTGTCCCATCCTCAGCGCATCGCGTACCACAGTCCCGCCGTTATGAGCAACAGGACCGTCAGCCAGAGCCTGTAGTCCCTGAGGCCCGTCCCCGTGCCGGGCGCGACGAGGGTCCGCCAGTCGGACACCGTCGTGTCGATGAGCTTCGCTTCGGGCGTGCGCAGGGTGGAGAGGCTCACCGACACGAGGGCGGCCATCGAGACAAGGAACGCGAGCATCGCCGAGTGGAGCCAGGGCCTCATGAGCGGCGTGTCCATGAACGGAAGGAAGTTGTACTTGCCGTTCGCCATGAGGAGAGGGCAGACGACCCCGGCGGTGCACAGGCACGCGACGACGCCCTGCGTTGTCGTGCGCCTCCAGAGGACGCCCGCGAAGAAGATGCCCGCGAACGGGAGCATGAGGTACACCTGGATGGTCTGGAGGTAGGTGAAGAGGTTCCCGAAGCGCCCGATCATCGGCGCCCACGCGGCCGCGAGGACGAACACCGTGAGGACCGCGATCCGGCCGACGAGGATCTGCGCCGCCTGGGAGGCCTGCGGCCTCCAGCGAAGGTAGAAGTCGCGCGTCACGAGCGTCGAGACCGAGTTGTAGGTCGCGCTGATGTGGCCCATGAGCGCGGCGCCTATCCCGCTGATCGTGAGGCCGAGGAGGCCCGCCGGCATGATGTGCTGCAGCAGGGCGCCGTAGGCCTGGTCGGCCCTCGGCAGGCTTGGGAACATCGCCCTGGCGATCAGGCCGGGGAGGACGAGCAGGAAGGGGGTCGTTAGCTTCAGGAAGCCGCAGAGGATCGCCCCCTTTCGCCCCTCGTTCAGGTCCTTCGCGGCAAATGCCCGCTGGACGAGGACCTGGTCCATCGACCAGTAGAAGCTTCCCGCGAGAAAGACGGCGAAGAACATCCCGGGCCAGGGATAATCGGCGTCGGTCGCGGGCCGCACCATCGAGAACATCTCGGGTGCGAGCTTGGCGTGCAGCCCGCTCCACCCGCCGACGTGCCCGAGGCCCACGACGGTGAGGATCACGGCCGCGACCAGGAGCACGGTGGTCTGCAGGGCGTCCGTGTAGACGACGATCCGGAGGCCGCCCTTCATCGTGTAGAGCGCCGTCCCGAGGCCGACCACCCAGATGACCGCGAGGGGATTCCACCCGAGAAGGTTCGAGAAGACGAGGGACGACGCCCACAGGGAGATCGATATCTTCGTCAGGACGGAGAGGATCACCATGAAGCCGGAGAAGAAGAGCCGCACGCCCGTGCCGTAGCGCTTCTCGAGGAACTCCGGCACCGTGTAGATCCGGTTCTTTATGTAGAAGGGCAGGAAGAGCGCGATGAGCGGCACCAGGCAGAAGACGGCCGACCACTCGTACCCGCCGACGGCCATGCCGCCCGAGTACCCGCTTCCCGCGAGCCCCACGAAGTGCTCGGCCGAGATGTTGGCGGCGAAGAGGGAGGCGCCGATGAAGGGCCAGCGCAGCGAGCGGCCCGCCAGGAAGTAGTCCTCCGACGACTTGGGCTTGCGCGAGAGCAGAAGGCCGGCGCAGGCGATGACGAGGACGTAGGCGCCGATCGCCGCCCAGTCGATCCACTGGAGGGTCATGAAGGGGTCAGGCGGAGACGCTCACGTCCTTGAGGTCGGCGCGGGAGGCGGCGTAGGTGGTGTCGTAGGCCAGGACGGCGGGGTCGGGCTTCCTCCCCTGGGCCTCGCACCAGGCCAGGTAGAGCGCGGGCCACCAGTTCTCGTGCCTGGTGAGCCCCTTGTCCCGGTAGCTCGACCAGTCGATCAGGACCTTCGACCAGCTCCTGTCCCCGTACTCGACCGCCTTCTTCGCGTCGCCGTACGGCCGCACGAACCAGTCGCGGCCGATGTGCGCGTGCAGGACCTCGTCGGCCCAGTCGTAG
>CAZHPC010000114.1:0-10514 GCA_964534685.1 uncultured Opitutaceae bacterium | reverse complement strand
CGATCCTGAGCGAAAAGGGCGTCGAGGCGATCGCCACGCCCGGCGACGGGATGACCATCGTCAAGACCCGCGTGATGGTCCAGCACCAGCAGCTGTGCAGGCTGGACCGCGAGTCGCCGCCCTACGCGTACGCCATCGATCCGGTGCGCTCCGGAAGGCTTCTTGCGAAGGCGATTAAGGCGTGCGACGCGGTCGTCCTGTCGGACTATGCGAAGGGCACCCTCTCCGAGCGGCTCGTTTCGCAGGTCACCAAGCTCGCGCGGGCCTCGCGAAAGTTCGTTGCGCTCGACCCGAAGCCGAAGCACCAGCTTGCGTTCAGCGGCCTGGACCTGATCACGCCGAACAAGCGCGAGGCGCTCCAGCTTGCCGGCATCGAGCCGGCGCCGGGCGCCCCGTTCCCGGCCGCGGCCGTCTGCGCCCGGCTCGACGAGCGCTATCGCACCAAGAATGTCGTGGTGACGCTCGGCGAGGACGGGATGCTCCTCAGCTCGGGGGGACGGCTCCTCAGGACGATCCCGACGGCGGCTCGAGAGATCTACGACGTGTCCGGCGCGGGCGACACCGCCCTGGCGGGCCTCGTGCTCGCGCTCACGTCGGGGGCCGGCCTCGAGGAGGCCGCGCACTTCGCCAACGCGGCGGCCGGCGTCGTCGTCGCAAAGCTCGGCACCGCGACCGTCTCTCCCGCCGAGCTGCTCGACCATCTGACGCGCGCGCCGTGAACCGCGCCCTCTTCCTCGACCGGGACGGGACCCTGATCGTGGACAAGGTCTATCTGGCCGACCCGGAGGGGGTCGAGGTCATCCCCGGGGCGGCCGAGGGCCTGCGCCGTGCGCGCGCCCTCGGCTTCAAGCTCTTCCTGTTCACGAACCAGTCGGGAATCGGCAGGGGCCTGCACACGATCGAAGACACGCACCGGGTGAACGCCAGAATGGAGGAGCTGCTCGGCCTGCCGGCGCCCGTCTTTGACGGGGCGTGCATCGCCCCGGAGGCGCCCGGCCAGCCGTCGCTCTACCGAAAGCCGTCCCCCAGGTTCATCCAGGAGAAGCTGGCAGAGCACAGGCTCGACGCGGACGCGTGCTGGATGGTCGGCGATTCGCCCGCCGACGTTCAGGCGGCGCTCGCCGCGGGCATCCGCGCCGCCGCCGTTCGCACCGGAAGGCTGCCGCCGGAGTCCATCCCGCAGGTGGCCGAGGGAAGGGTGCCCGTCTTCGCGGACTTCGGGGAATTCGCGGCCTCCCTCAAATGAAGCTTCGCCTCGACGAGATCCTCGTCGCGCGCGGCCTGGCCGAGTCGAGGACTCAGGCCAAGGCCCTGATCATGGAGGGACGGGTGTTCCGCGGGACGGAGCGCCTGGACAAGCCGGGCCGCGAATTCGCCGATGACTGCGAGCTGTCCGTCGCCACGCCGCCCCGCTTCGTGAGCCGCGGCGGGGAGAAGCTAGCGGCCGCGCTCGCGCACTTCGGGGTCGACCTGAAGGCGAAGCACGTCCTCGACGTCGGCGCGTCGACCGGGGGCTTCACCGACTGCGCACTCCAGTCCGGGGCGGCTTCGGTCGCCTGCGTGGATGTCGGCCGCGCGCAGCTCCATGCACGGCTGAGGGCGGACCCCCGGGTGACCAACATCGAGAAGGTCAACGCGAGGCGCCTGGCGGCCTCCGACCTGCCCCGCCCCGACTTTGACGCCGTCGTCATGGACCTCTCCTTCATCTCCCTTAGGACGGTCCTTCCCGCGGTTTGGCCGTTCCTCAGCCGGGGCGGCACACTCGTGGCCCTTGTGAAGCCGCAGTTCGAGGCGGGCCGGGCCGAAGCCGACAGGGGTCGTGGCGTGATACGCGACCCGGAGGTCCGGGAGGCCGCGCTGGCCACCGTCCGGGATTTCGCGGTGAGGAGCCTGGCTGGCGCGCAGCTCGTCGGATCGATGGAGTCGCCGGTGGCGGGCGCCGACGGAAACCGGGAATTCCTGTTGTGCCTCCGTCGATCATAGCCAATTTTGAGGCTCCCGCCCCCCGCGGGTCGCCGCAGCCATGAAGCCCATCCGCACACTCGCCTTCGTCATCAACGCCGACAAGCCGGGCGCGGTCGAGCTCGCCGGGGCGCTTGTGCGCACGGCGCGTGCGAAGGGGGTCAAGCTCACGCGGACGACGCATTTCCCGCTTCGCAGCGGCTATCTCCACGGGTGCGACGCGTGCTGCGTCATCGGAGGCGACGGCACGCTGCTCGGCGTCGTGCGCGAGGCGGCCCGCGACCAGGTGCCCATCATAGGCGTCAACCAGGGCAGCCTTGGCTTCCTGACGACCTTCTCGGAGGAGGAGGCGCGCCTGGGCTTCGCCGACCTGCTGAGCGGCGCGTTCCGCGTGGACAACCGCGCGATGCTCGAGTGCTCGGTCGCGGGAGGCCCCCCGGGGCTCGCCCTGAACGACGTGCTCATCAAGGACGTCCTTCGGACGAGCCTCGTCCACCTCGAGGTCTTTGCCGACGGGGAGCTTGTCACGGACTACCTGTGCGACGGCCTCATCTTCTCCACCGCGACCGGCTCCACGGCCTACAACCTCTCCGCGGGCGGCCCGATCGTCCACCCGGAGGCGAACGTGATCGCGATGACCCCGATCTGCCCGCACACGCTCACGAACCGCTCCATCATCTTCCGCGACACCGTGAAGCTGCGCGTGCACAACCGCACCCCGGGCAACCGGGTGCTGGTGGGGCTCGACGGCGCCGGGGAGCTGCGGGCGTCCACCGACGAGGCGATTGACATCTCGATAGCCAGGCAGCGCCTGCCGCTCGCCCACCAGAGGAGCTATTCGCACTTTGCCGTGATACGCACCAAGCTCAAGTGGAGCGGCGGCGCGGCCGAGCGGCAGTGATTAGGGCCTAACGACCAGTTGCGTGCGCTTCGCCTTCTGCAGGTGCAGGCGCGCGAACGCCGCCAGGTCTCCGACGCTGACCGCGTCGATCAGCGAGTCGTACTGCTTCCAGTGGTTGGCGGCCCTGCCCTGAAGCACGTCGACGGCCGCCTGCATGGCCCGCGCCGAGTTGGTCTGCAGCGCCTTCCTGTGGCCCGCCTTCAGGCGGACCTGGCAGCGGCGGAGTTCCTCCGCCGAGACGTCGCCCGACTGGACACGCTCTATCTCGAGGGCGATTTCCTCCAGCACGTCGGACTCCTTCCCGGGCTGGGTTCCCGCAATGAAATAGAACATCGCCGCGCTCCTGCAGGACACGCGCCCGGAGCGGATGAAGTAGGCCAGCCCCTTCTGGTCCCTCACGCGCTCGAACAGCCGGGAGGCCATCCCGCTAAAGAGCTCGTCGGCGACGTCCCCGACGTAGAAGTCGGGGGCGTCGAGCACGGCCCCGGGAAACCCCTGCAGCACCACCGCCTGCTCGCGCGGCTGCTTCTCGACAAAATCGCCTTGCTCCGCGGGTCCCTCGAAGGCCTGCCCCGCCCCGATCGGCGTGCCCCGGGGCACCCGGACCAGGAATTTCTCGATCTTCGGGACCAGGCGGTCGGGGTTGAAGTCGCCGGCCACTGAAAGGACCGCGCCGGGAGCGACAAGCAGCCGCTTCCAGAGGGCGGAGAGGTCCGCGGCCTCGGTGGCCGACACTCCCTTCTCATCGCCCTGGGCCCCGAGCGCGAACGGGTGCGCGCCGAAGAACCTCCCGCGCAGCATCCTCCTCGCGCAGGAGACCACGTCATCCTGCTCCTCCTTCAGGCTGGCAAGCTGAGCGTCGCGCTCGGTCGCAAGGGTACCCGGCCTGAAGGCCGCCGCCAGGGCCCCGTCCGCGATGAGCTCGAGCGCGCGCTCCGCATCCGGCGGCAGTACCTCGGCCGCGAGCCCCAGTGTGTTGTCCCCGGAGAACGAGCTGAACGTCCCCCCGACCTCCTCGATCCGCTGCGCCACAGCGGCGGCGCTGCGCCTGCGGGTGTCCTTGGTGAGCAGCGTCGCGAGAAGCGCCGAGCTTCCCCTCCTGCCCGGGGACTCGCTCAGCGGCCCCCCGTGGGTCAGAAGCCTCATGTGCAGGTTGGGAAGGCGCCGATCCTGCTGCACGAGGATCCGGACGCCGTTTGACAGACGGATCTCCTCGAAATCCGGGCGGCCCCCGAGCGACGCGGCGGCGGGCTTCGCCTCGGCCGGGCCGTCCGTCTGCGGCTCGAGGGAGATCGAGGTGATGCGGCCGCGCGCCAGGTGCGCCCGCAGGGCCTTCGCGAGATCGGCCGGCCTCACCTTGCCCAGGCGCTCAAAATAGGTGCGGCTGAATTCCAGGTCGCCCACGACGACCTCGGCCATTCCCAGGCGCGAGGCCTGGCCGCTCATGGTCTTGCAGGTGTTGATCTCGCCTACGACCGACTGACGGTAGGCCTTCCTGAGCTGCGCGGCCTTGAACGAGGCCGGCGCGCCGTGGGCCGACAGCAGCCGCAGGATCGCGGACTCGGCCTGCTGCCGCTTTCCCGCGTCGCACGTGAAGGTGATGCAAAAGAGCCCGCTTGAACCCGGATTCCAGCTCGACGCGTCGATCGTGTGGACCAGCTTCGCCTTTTCGCGGACCTGCTGCCAGAGGATGGAGCTGTCGCCGCCCCCAAGCACGAGCGCCAGAAGGTCGAGCACCGGGGCGGAGGGATCCGCGAGCCCCGGGATCGGCCATGCAAGCGCGGCCCGCACGATCTCGACCTTCTCGAAGCGGTGGAGGCTTCGCGGGCCGAGCTGGAGCGGCTCCTGCGGGACAAGGACGGGCGCCAGGCGAGACCTGGGTGCCGCACCGAAGTGGCGCTCGACGCACGCCCTCGCCTCGGCCGCTCCGACGTCGCCCGCAATGACCACGACCATGTTGTTCGGGACGTAGCGCTCGCGGTAGTAGGTGAGCAGGGCGCCCCGGTCGGCGGCGGCGAACACATCCCTGTGCCCGATGATGGGCTGGCGGTAGGGGTGCTCCCTGAAGGCGGTGGCGAACAGCGCCTCCCAGAGCCGGCTGTCGGGATCGTCGCGGGTCATGGCGATCTCGCGCAGGATCACCTCCTTTTCCCTCTCGGCCTCGTCCTCGGGCAGCGTTGAGTGAAGGACGGCGTCCGCAAGCACGTCCACGGCGACCTCGAGATGCTCGCTTGGCAGGTCCACGTAGTAGACCGTCCTGTCAAACGTCGTGTAGGCATTGATGTAGCCCCCGTTCGCCTGCACCGTGGCCGAGATCTCGCGCCCGCTCCGGCGTTGCGTGCCCTTGAAGAGCATGTGCTCGAGGTAGTGCGACAGGCCCGCCCCAAGCTGCGCGCCCTCGTGGATGCTGCCCGTGCGCACCCACACCTGCACCGAGGCAAGCGCCGCGGAGCGGTCCGACTTCACCAGGAGCGTCAGGCCGTTCGGCAGTACGGTCCGCTCAACGGGTTCGCTCCAGAACGCGTCCAGAAGGGCGCGGTCCGCCTGCGGGGGTTTTGGTTTGGCCATCAGGATGCTTGCTCAGGCGGAACCCACCGCCTCGGCGGCGGACGCACCCCGGGGGCGCTGCGTCGGAAGGAAGGGTTTCACAAAGACATCGTCGAATTCGTACAGGTTTGCAAAATCCTCGCGACGGTCATTCTCCGTCTTACTGAACGCGTTATAATCAATGAGGTTAAACACGATGTCTCCGAAATCCTTGCAGCTGCGCACGCCCCACGAGTTGAGGACGGTCTTGGTCAGGGGGCCGAACTGCTCCAAGGCGTACACGCGCAGCCCGTCGAGTAGCTCCGGACCCGTCACATGCCGGGACTTACCGCTCCGGCTGCTGTCCTTTTTGCGTATTTCCTTAACCGTGTGGTCGAGGCCGAGCCTCACGAAGTCGTACGCTTTTCGGTCAAAACGGGTGTCCTCCTTGCAGATTAGCGCCACAATTCGTGGGAATTCCGAATCTTGCATGTTTGGGGCGCGAAGTTGGCATGTGCGCATCCCGGGCGCAATACCGCCCTTCAAATGCACCCTATCTGCGCCATCAAAGGCAAGTTGCAAAAGAATCGCTTCTGGGCTGGTAAAAGCCCGCAATTACCACCACTGTCATGCCTTAACAATGATCGCTTCCACTCAGACGAACCATCCCATTGCTGGGGTCAAGGACGGTAAAGACCAGACTCCGGTCGAGGTCGCTTGTTACAAATTGAAGGAGGCCGGCCTGAGGATAACGCAGCCCCGGGTTGCGATCCTGGCAGCTCTTATCAAGACCGGACGGCCGACGAGCATCGACGCGCTCCACAGCGAGCTGGGGCCGAATTCCTGCGACATCGTCACGGTGTACCGTTGCATGGCGGCGTTTGAGTCGATCGGCCTGGTGCGCCGCGCGTTCCTTATCAACGGAACAAGCCTTTACGAGATCAACCTCGGCGACCCAAACCGCTACCACGTCGTCTGCAAGCAGACGAACAGGGTCGATGAGCTCGACGCCGCTTCTGCGAACGAGTTGCGCCGCGCGGTCCAGACAGTTGAGGACACGCTCCGCGCCCAAGGCTACTCGGAGGTGGGCCACATCGTCGAATTCTTCGGAAAGTCGCCGGCGGGAGTCCGCACGGCCTCCGAGGCGACGGTGCCCGCCGTTCCGACAGCCTGACGGCTCTTGGTCAGCGCCTGAACGCGGCCTTGGCCGCGGCCCAGTTCTTGGCGGCCTGCTCCCAGTTCACGACGGACCAAAAGTCCTCGAGGTAGTCCGCGCGCAGGTTCTGGTGCTTGAGGTAGTACGCGTGCTCCCACACGTCGACACCCAGGATCGGAATGTACCCCGCGCTCATCACGGAATCCTGGTTCGCGGTCGAATGGATGATCAGCCTGCCGTCGCCCATCATCGCAAGCCACTCCCACCCGCTCCCGAACCGCTTCATCGCGGCCTCGGTGAAGCGCTTCTTGAACGTCTCGAGCGAGCCGTAGACGTAGTTCAGGTCCGCGGCGAAGTCCCCTGTGGGCGAGCCGCCCCCCGACGGCGACAGGATCGACCAGAAGAAGCAGTGGTTCGCGTGGCCGCCGACGTTGTTGCGCAGGGTCGTTTGCAGCGGCTCCTCGATCGAGGAAAGGTTCATGAGGATCTCCTCGGCCGTCTTTCCCGCCAGCGCGGTCTGCCCCTCCAGGGCCTTGTTCGCGTTCTTTATGTAGGCCGCATGGTGCTTCGTGTAGTGAATCTCCATGGTCCTCGCGTCGATATGCGGCTCCAGGGCATCGTAGGCATATCCCAGCGCGGGCAGAACGAACGGCTGCTTTGTCGAACCCATTCCGGCAGGCACGGCCACATCGGCCGCCCAGGATCTTGTGATCGCGCCCATACCCACCAAGGCCGCGCCACCCCCTATCACCTTAATAGCGTCGCGTCGCGTCATGCCTGAGATGTATGCAAATAAGTCTCGCTTGCAAGTCTGTGCGGCTGCCGCGAGCGGGTCATTTAGGAATGCGGCCCGGACGGTGCGCAGCCCGTTCCCGGTGGGCTCGGTTGCCCCGCTGCGTCCGCGGCCGCCCGGCCGCAGGGCCTAATGCGCCAGCAGGCGCCGAAGCATCTCATCCACGCGCTTGGGGTCGGCCTTGCCCTTTGCGGCCCTCATCACCGGACCCTTGAACGCGTTCAGGGCGCTCTCCTTGCCCCCCTTGAAATCCGCGACGGACTTGGGATTGGCGGCGATCGCCTCGGAGCACCAGCGCTCGAGCTCGCCGAGATTGGTCTCGGCCTTGAGGCCCTTCCGCGCGACGATCGCCTCGGGCATGTCGCCCGTCTGGAACATGTCGACGAAGACCTCCTTGGCCGCATTGCTCAGGATGACGCCCTCCTCGACCAGCCTCACAAGGCCGGCGACATGCGCGGGGCGCACCTTCGACAGCGCGAGGCCAATCTTAGCAGATCCCAGCTCGCGCAGCAGGTCGTTTGCGATCCAGTTGCCCGCGGCCTGGGGTTTCCCGCACGCGCGCGCGGCCTCTTCAAAAAAGTCCCCCAGCTCGTGGTCCGGCACGAGCACCGAAGTGATCGTGTAGGGCACGCCGTACTGCTCCATAAACCTGCGCTGCCTGTCGAACGGAAGCTCCGGGCACATGGCGCGAATCGCGGCCTTCCATTTCTCATCGACCTCGACCGGCATCAGGTCCGGATCCGGGAAATAGCGGTAGTCGTGGGCCATCTCCTTTGACCTGAGCGACTGCGACAGGCCGGTCTGGCCGTCGTAGTCGCGGGTCTCCTGCTCGATCTTCCCGCCGGCCTCGACCACGGCGGTCTGCCGGCGGATCTCCTGGGCGATCCCGTCCCGCACAAACGAGATCGAGTTCAGGTTCTTCAGCTCGACCTTTGTCCCGAGCCCGGACGACCCGGCCGGTCGAATCGAAATGTTCGCGTCGCAGCGGACCTGGCCCTTCTCCATGTCGCAGTCCGAAATCCCGCCGTAGACCATCACGGTCTTGAGGGCCGTCAGGTAGGCGAAGGCCTCGTCGGCGCTGCGGATCGCCGGCTCCGAGACGATCTCCATCAGCGGCGTCCCCGCGCGGTTGAAGTCCACGAGCGAGGCCCCCTCGACGTGGTTGAGCTTGCCGACGTCCTCCTCGAGATGGATGCGCGTCAGGGCGATGCGCTTGTGCTCCCCCATGATGTTGCGCGCCAGGCCCGGGAGCTCGATCTCGACAAAGCCGCCCCGGCACATCGGTTGGTCGTACTGGGAGATCTGGTAGTTCTTCGGCGAGTCGGGGTAGAAATAGTTCTTCCGGTCCCACTTGCAGACGGGCGCGATATCGCACCCGAGGAGAAGGCCCGCCTTGATGATCTTGTCCAGGGCCTCCTTGTTCATCACCGGAAGCGTTCCGGGCAGCGCCAGGACGACCGGGTCGGTGAGCGTGTTCTCCGGCAGACCGTATCCCGCCGCCACCCGCGTGAACATCTTCGAGCGGGTCTTGAGCTGCACGTGCACCTCGAGCCCTATGACCGCCTCGTAGCTCATAAGTTTGGGCGCCGCTTGCGCCATTCGGTGCGCTGCTCATAGGCGCCGGCCACCGCCAGCAGCTCGGTCTCCTTGAAGGGCTGGCCGATGATCTGCAGGCCGATCGGAAGCCCTCCCACCGTGAAGCCGCAGGGGATGCTGATCCCGGGAAGCCCAGCGAGATTGACGCCGATCGTGTAGATGTCGTTCAGGTACATCGCGAGCGGGTTCGCCGCCTTTTCGCCCTTGCGGAAGGCAGGCGTCGGCGATGTGGGCGTCACGATGGCGTCGACCTCCTTGTAAGCGTCCAGGAAGTCTCTGCGGATCAGCGTGCGCACCTTTTGGGCGCGCAGGTAGTAGGCGTCGTAGTATCCGCTCGAGAGCACGTACGTCCCGAGGATGATCCTGCGCTTGACCTCCGGGCCGAAGCCCTCGGCCCGCGACTTGAAGTAGATGTCGACGGCGTCCCTCGCGTCCTTCGAGCGGTGCCCGTAGCGCACCCCGTCGAAGCGCGCGAGATTCGAGGAGCACTCCGCCGTCGCGATGATGTAGTACGCCCCGACCGCGTATTTCGTGTGCGGCAGGGATACCTCGCGGATCTCGCAGCCCAGCTTGCGGTATTCGTCGATCGCGGCCTGCACGGCGCCGCCGACCTCGGGATCGAGCCCCTCGCCAAAGTACTCCTTGGGGATCCCGAGTCTCCATTTGCGGCCGGACTTCGCGAGGTCCGCGACCCCGCGGTTGTAGTCGGGCACGTCCTGCCTGAGCGAGGTGGAGTCCCTCGGGTCGTGTCCCGCGATGCTTCCGAGCACGGTGGCCGCATCCTCGACCGTCCGCCCAAAGGGACCGATCTGGTCGAGCGAGGATGCGAACGCAATGAGCCCGTAGCGGGAGACCCGCCCGTAGGACGGCTTCAGGCCCACGACGCTGCAGAGGGCCGCCGGCTGGCGGATCGATCCTCCCGTGTCCGAGCCCAGCGCAGCCACGGCCTCACCGGCGGCCACGGCCGCCGCGCTTCCGCCAGACGAACCCCCGGGCACCCGCTCCAGGTCCCAGGGATTTGAGGTCGTCGCGAACGCCGAGTTCTCCGTGGACGAGCCCATGGCGAACTCGTCGAGGTTAAGCCGGCCCCAGCAGATTGCCCCGGCGGCCTTCAGCTTGCGCGTCACGGTGGCGTCGTAGGGGGAGACAAAACCCTCGAGGATCCGGCTCGAGGCGGTCAGCGGCTGGCCCGCGACCGAAATCACGTCCTTTATGCCGACCGGGATCCCCTCTAGCGGGCCGGCGGCCGCGCCTTGCCCCGGGCCCTTGCCCTTGGCGCGGCGCTCATCCGACGCCCGCGCTTGGGCGAGGGCGTCCTCCTCATCAAACGAGTTGAATGCGCGGACGCGGCCGTCGACCGCCTTTGTCCGCGCGATGACCGCCTTCATGAGCTCGACCGACGACAGGGAGCCGCGGCCCATGAGCCCGGAGAGCTCGGAAATCGTGCAGTTGAAGAGTTCCTCAGGCACGGCTTCGGTCGGTTATTCGACCACCTTGGGCACGACAAACATGTTGTCCCTCCTCTCGGGGGCGTTGCGGAGGGCGTCCTCGACCGAAAGGCCCGGCTCCGGGACGTCGTC
>CAZHPC010000113.1:0-10620 GCA_964534685.1 uncultured Opitutaceae bacterium | reverse complement strand
CCGCTGTCCATGATCTGGGAGGTCCGCAACCAGGGCACCTATTTCCTGACAAACCGCAGCGCGCGCGGGTGGCTCGATCTCGCACGGCTGCAACCGGGAGTGAGCGTCGAGCAGGCGCAGGCGGCCGTCACAACGATGGATGCGCAGCTGGCCAGAGCCTACCCCAACAACAATCTGGAGGCGCATCACCGCGTGGTGCCGCTTTCCAAGTGTCCGTGGGGTGGTCAGACCTTGATGGGGCCCGCGCTGCGCCTGCTGCTGGCCGTCAGCCTGGGTGTGCAATTGATCGTCGCGGCAAACGTCGGCAACCTCCTGCTAGCCAGGGCGGCCAGCCGCCAGAAGGAGATCGCGATCCGCATGACCGCCGGCGCCAATCGCTGGCAGCTTATCCGGCTGTTCCTGACGGAGAGCTTGATGTTGGCGCTTATCGGGGGCGGCGCGGGCGTGCTGATTGCGGGTTGGGCTGTCGACTCAGTCCCATTTTTCCTGCCGGCGGAGATCGCCGCGAACACGCAGCTCAGCTTCCACCTGGACGGCGTGGCCCTGGGCTTGACGCTGCTGCTTTCGCTGGTCACTGGGCTCGCGTTCGGCCTGCTGCCGGCCCTTCAGGCCCCCCATCTCAACCTTCAGGCTGTTCTGAAGGAGGGCGGGCGCTCATCCCAGGGCGGCGCATCGCAGCACCGGCTCCGCGCCGGCCTTGTGGTCGCTGAAATAGCGATTGCGCTCGTGCTGCTCGTCGGGGCGGGGCTTTGCATCAAGGGCCTGCGCCAGGCCCGGCAGATCGACTTCGGATTCAATCCCGACCACGTGCTGATCGCCGGCATGCAGATTGGGATGAACGGCTACAATGAGACCACCGGCAGGGTCTTCTACCGGCAGGCCCAGCGTCGTCTTGCCGCCCTGCCGGGCGTGGAGGACGCCGCACTCGCCAGCTGGTTCCCGCTTGGGCTCACCGGCTGCAAGGGCTGGGACGTTTATGTGGACGGTTACCAGCGCCCGGGGGGGGAGGATACGACCTACCAGTATGCCATCATCTCGCCGCGGTATTTCAGCACGTTGCGCCTGCCTTTGGTTGCCGGCCGCGACTTCACCGATGCCGACGACGCGAAGGCGGCGCTGGTCGCAATCGTGAACGAGAACTTCGCAAAGCGCTTCTGGCCGGGAAGGGATCCCGTCGGCCGCCAGTTCCGCACGGGCGGCGTCACGCGCACGATCGTGGGAGTCGCCAAGGCGGGAAAGTACAACCAGCTGAACGAATTCCCGTCGTGTTTCTTTTACCTGCCTTACCTGCAGGCCGTGCCCGATCTCGACCTCAGCCTGTGCGTGCGCACCGCAGGCGATCCCGCGGCGTTCTCAAATATGCTGCACCAGGCTATTCACGAGATAGACCCCGGAGTCGAGCTGCTCCAGACGGTGCCGCTCTCGGTCCATTCCGGTATGGTGCTGTTTCCGCAGCGCATGGCATCCAGCCTCCTGCTGCTGCTCGGGTTCGTCGCCTTGTTGCTCGCGGCCATGGGCGTATATGCGGTGCTCGCCTATGCCGTGAGTCAGCGCACCCAGGAATTCGGCGTGCGGATCGCCCTCGGGGCCAGTTCCTCCGACGTCCTTCGTCTCGTCATCCGCCGGGGCCTGCTGCTCGCCGCTGCCGGTGTGGCCATTGGAATCGGCGTCTCACTGGCCGCCAGCCGCCTGATGACGGGCTTTCTCTACGGGATCAGCCCCGTCGATCCGGTGACGTTTGTCGGCGTCCCCTTGGTCCTGGGCCTCGTTGCCCTGCTCGCGTGCTACCTGCCGGCCCGCCGCGCCACCAAAGTTGATCCCATCGTTGCCCTTCGGGCCGAGTGACTGCGCAGCGTCGGAGCGCAGCAGCCGCCGGGGGCAATAGAACTTGACTCCCGCAGCACCCCCGGTGCATTCGGACAACCATTAATGGTTCCGCTTACCCATCGAAGCAAAGGATATGCGCTTGTTGGCGGAAGCGGACTGGAGATCGGCGCGTTGCACGAGCCGGCGGACCTCCCTCCGGGCGTCAAGGTACAGTACTTCGACGCCGTTGACGAGAACCAGGCCGCGGCGCTTTTCCCCGAGATTCCCCGTGAGAGGCTCGTGAAGGTCGACTTTATCGGGGACTTGGACCACGACGGGCTGGGCCAGTTTCGCGACGAAGCCTTCGATTTCGTCGTGGTGAACCATGTGCTTGAGCACGTGGCCAATCCGGTGAAGGCGGTCCGCGAGGTCTTCCGCATATGCCGGAAGGCGGGAACCGTGATCATTGCGATCCCCGACAAGGACTACACGTTCGACCGGGGACGCGAGCTGACCCCGTGGGAGCACCTGTGGTCCGACTACCTCGGGGACGTTAGGGAGAGCAGCGACGACCACTACGAGAGCTTCCTTCGAAGCGCCGCACCCCATGTGTTCAAGGAGCCGCCCGAGAATCTGAAGATTCACATCCAGCTCTCGAGAAACCGCCGCGAGCACGCCCACGTCTGGACTTCGGAGACCTTCGAGCGCTTCCTGCGCGCCTGCTTCAAGAATCTGGGGATCGAAGCCTCCTGCAGGTACAAGTCGGTGGCGTCGGAGAACCAGATAGAATATTTCAGCGCGTGGCAGAAGCACTGAGCCGCTGACCAGGCGAGGCGAAATCCGCATCAGCAGACGTCCCCGAACCCCATGGAAAAGCCCCTCGCCTGGTGCCGGTCGGCCGTCCTCCCGCTCAGCCTGTTCCTGCTCGTCTTCGGCACGAAGCTGGCCGTCATAGACCGCTACGGAAGCGACATGCCGTTCTGGGACCAGTGGGCCAAGGAGGGCGAGCTGCTGTACGCCCCCTGGTTTGAGCGTGGGGAGCTGTGGCACAACCTCTTCCTGCCCCACAGCGAGCACCGGATGGCGCCCACCCTCGCACTGAACCTCGGGCTGGTCGTGGCAGGCGGGCAGTGGGACGCGCGCACGCAGTGCGTGGCCGACGCCGCCCTGGATGCTGCGATCGCGGTGGGGCTCTTCGTCTGGGCAAGGCGCCGGCTGGGAGCCCTGTGGGGCCATGCGATGTTTGCGCTTCTTCTTCTTCTCTTCGGCCCGCCCCTGGTCTGGGACAACGTGCTGGGAGGCTTTCAGTCGCAGTTCTATTTCCTGGTCGGCTTCTCGCTGCTGGCGATGAACGGCCTGATCGCTCGCGCGGTCTTTTCCGGAGGATGGTTTCTCGGCCTGGCCGCCGGTCTCGCGGCCGGCGTGAGCATGGGTTCGGGGTTCCTCTGCTTTGTTCCCGTGGCGGCCGTGTCGCTGCTGCGTACGCTGCGGAGGGGTGCGCCCGATCGCCGCGCAGGGGTCACCCTTGCGGTTTGCATCGGAGCGGTCGGTGTGGCCTGGATTTTCCGCGCGCACGCCCCCTGGCACGAGCCGATGCACGCCCAGACGCCAAGGGACTTCCTTCTCTACTCCTATCACTGCCTGTCGTGGCCTGCGCCGGAATGGCCGTGGCTCGCAGCGGTGCTCTGGCTGCCGTTCCTTTGGGCCGCGTTCAGGTGGATTCGCTCGGGCGCCTCGGAGGGCGACGGATCCTTCATCATGGCGGGGGGCGCGTGGGTTCTTCTGCAGATTGCCGCCATTTCCTATTCCCGGGGTGCCGACGGAGGGCTGCCCGCCTCGCGCTACGGGAGCGTTCTCATGGTGGGGGTGATCTTCGCCTTCATGTCCGTCGCCTGGCTAGGCCGGGACAAGGTCCGGAAGCTGGCCCACGTCTATGGTCTTCTCGCCCTTCTGGTGATTGCGGCCGCCTCGATCCACTCAACCTACCGTGCCCTGCACAACGAGATTCCGGAGAGGACGCGCCTTTACCGAGATTGCGAACGCAATGTGAAGGCCTACGTGGCGACAGGCGACATGCGCCATCTGGACCAGCAGAGGATACCCTTTCCGGACGCGAAGTGGCTCGCGCGGATCCTGGACGAACCCACGCTCAGGAGGCTGCTTCCGGCGAGCATCAATGCGACGTCGGAGATGTCCGGCCTCTCAAGGTTCAGCGAGGGGCTGGCGAAGGCAGGCCGCTATGTCGTCCTCCTCGGGGCCCTCCTGATGGTTGCCGCAGCGCTTGCCTCATTTCCGAGGCGTTCCTCGCGGCCCGCATGAATCAGGCGGCCGCATCCTGAATGTGCCGACCCGGACGCTCGACGAGGGCCAGTGCGAGCAGAAGGGCCGCGAATAGTCCGGTGGTGACTGTCAAGATGGGGCCCGAGCGGCGGAGCAGCCAATGGGCGAACCAGGACCCCCGGCCAACTTCGACGGGCTCGCTGAACGCGAGCCAGCGGCCGCCTTCGGGCACGTCTGCTACGAGGCGCGCCCGGCCGGGAGGAACGGCGACATCGGCCGAGTGCATGCGCCCGTCCCCCAGGGCGAAAAGCGGGACGGATTCGCTCGCGCCCGCCGTCTCGACGCGAATGGCTGACGCGTCCATGCCCGGGCTGCCGGCCACCGCAAGGTGGATGAAGGGCAGGATGTCTTGTGGGAGCGGCCGGCTTACGAAGCGGGCCGGACCTCTCATCGCCACCCACACCCGCGCCCCCGGGTTTGAGCGGGTCGCGGACGGATCCTGCAGCGAAAAACCGCGTGTCCCTTCGTCCGGTTCCAGATGAAGGGCGGGCCGAATCCCCATCGGAAGCATGGACCGAATGCCCGGCTCACTGAGCATCCTTCCCAGATTGCCCGGCAGAGGGTAGGGCAGCTCATTCGCCTTGGCGGCCCACAGGACGGAGGCGTCCCCCGTGGCAAGGAATCCGCGCACGTTGAGCCTTTCGAGCTCCTTCAGCCTGGGGTAGTCGTCCAAGTAGATCCTGTGCGCGTCGTCCGTTCGGGTCCACAGGCCGCATGCAAAGAGCGCAACCCATGCGGCGGACAAGGCGCCCATGGCACGGACGCCGGCTCCCCTCCTCCAGAGAACGGCGAGCGCGAGGGCATTGGCGAAGGAGCCGACGGCATAGAGGTCCATGTAGCGGGGGCTCCTGAACATGCCTTCGTTGGCCCTCCCGAACGCAATGATTGCGGTCTGCATCCACACCCACGCCGCCAGGCCGACGAGCACCGACTCGCTGCCTTCGAGCGAACGGGAGCGGGCGCACCTCCGTATGAGAATCACAACGGGAAGCTGCAGGACCAGGAACGCGAGCGGCCAATCCAGCGCGGGCCAGGATAGGGCCGAGGTCGCCGCCACAATCCATTCCCGGGGCGTGTGCGCCCTCAGCGTGTCGTGGCCGGGCACGTGCGCGGCCGCGGCATAGCCGGCCATGCAAAGCAGGGCCAGGATCCCGGCCGCGGAGGCGGTGCGCGCCGCAAATCGGCGTTCAAGCGCGGCCCTGGCCACGAGGACGGCCAGGGCTGCGGCCCCTGCGACAAAGCCGGATGACATTGTCCCCAGGCTCGCCACGCCCACCAGCAGGCCGGTCCACCACCTTGGGCTGAGCGGCCGGGAGGGAGCGCAGAGGGCGAGCGTTCCCAGGGCCCCCCATTCGAGGAGGTAGAACTGCGACTGGATCCCCTGGAGCGTGTTCTCCCAGTCGAAGGCGAGAAGGAAGAGCGGGATAGTCACAAGCGCCACGGCGACAAAGCGGACGCCCTGGACCATCGTCCGCGCGAACAGGAGCAGCGCCGCGCAGAAGGCCGCGTGGATCGCCGCGCCGACGGTCATTTCGAGCAAGGGATCCCACTGGCGGTTGGCGGTCGCAAGGAAGTAGCCCAGGACACGCGAGAACACGATTCGGTGCTCGTTCTGCGTCTCCAGGAAATTGCCCACGTGGAGCGTGCCCGAGGCGTGCGGAACCAGCAGGACGCGCCCGATCGCGTCCCACTCGTCCATGTACGGAACGTCACTTCCGTAGGCGTGAATCGTCCGGAGCTTCGAGCCGAATGCGAGGCCGGCGGCGGCGAGGGCGAATCCAACCGAGAGCCAACGTCGTCGATTCGGAGGCATTCAGCGGAACGGGATGCGCCGGGGCCGCTAGTGCGGGTAGTTGCCCTTGGAGACGATGCCAGGGTCGACAGGCCAGGACAGCTTTGTGTCGGCGATCTTCTTCGCGACGCAGCGCGTGCAGAGATACCCGTAATGCCATTCCATGCGGGACGCCTGGACGAAGGGGATGATCTGGGAGGGTCCCATCACGCAGGGGATCCCCGTTCCGCGGGTCATGATCTCAAACCCGGTTTCACAGTTGAACAGCGCATCCCAGCTGTATTCCGAGAAGCGGAAATAGTCCCAGGGCTCCTCGTGGGTCGGCCATGCCGGATGCGTGCAGATCATGGCGACACCCCCGACCTTCATGACCTTGTTGAGCTCCAGCGAAACGAGCCAGGGCATGCTGATGTGCTCCCAGACCGACACGGAGAAGACGATGTCGAAATGGTTGCCGGGGAGGACCTGCGAGAGCCTGTGGGCGTCTCCCACGCAGTCCACGTTCTCACCTGCGACAATGTCGAAGCCGGTGTAGTTGCAGCTCGCCGGGAAGAGATTCCTGCGATTGATGCCAGAGCGAGCCCTTGAGCCGATCTCCAGGACGTTCGCCCCGGGATGCGCGTTAACGTGGGCCCAGAATCCAGCTTCGCTGGTGAGATACGCGTCCCGGGCGATCGCGTCCGCCGTGACCCGGCGCCACTCCGCGCGTCCGATGGGGAAATCAAAGATCACGGAGATCTTCTCAAGGGACTCCGTCGGCGTGTGGACGGCGAGCGGCAGGCTGAAGCAGAATGAATACCTCTCGGGAGTGGAGGGAAAGAAGTCGTCCTCCGAGCGGGAGACGGGGTGGGTCGTCCCGTCCCAAAGCCTTACCGAGATCGCGGGCTCCGCTCCTCCGCGGCGCTCGACGTGGCCCCGGACAAAAAGCACGTCACGGAACACAAAGAAGTCCCGGACCTCGCCCGAGACCTGCAGCTCCGGCGGTGCCGGCTGGCTCTCGTTCCCCGCTTTCCTTTTGAACAGGTCAAACATGGACGGCGCGTTCTGGACTCCTTGGTTTCAACAACAGGGAAAGCTGCAGGAGAGGAGCGCACCTTAGCAAAGGCAAACTGCTCACTTGAGGGAGCGTTGCCGTTGTGATCGCGACTTTCCGCCGATTGAGTTTGAGGGACCGGCGAAATTGCTTGTCACTCCGTTTGATGGGGGCGTAATACCCGCCACTCGTCTCCAAACGGCAAGGTAGCTCAGTTGGTAGAGCAGAGGACTGAAAATCCTTGTGTCCCCGGTTCGATTCCGGGCCTTGCCACCACTTTCCCGGGCCGGTCGCGCCCCTCAGCGGGGTCCTGCGCACACGGAACAAACCTCGCCGCCATCCGCCAATTCAACTCGCGCGCCCCAATGCAGGGCCCAATACTTGAATTGCCTGCGCCATGGGAAAACGCCATCGAGAGGAAGGGGAGCCGCATCCGGCCGCACAATCCGCATCGGCTGACTTCAGCCACGTCGATCCGGTCACGGCGGCGAGGGCTCCCTGGGTGCGGGTTCTCCAGGCATCAACAATCCCAATAGCCGGACTTTGGATCTACTGGTCGGCCGTCCACGGCGATTGGCAATGGGACGACGCGATACTCGTTACCGGCAACGCGAATCTGCGCAGTCTCCACGGCCTTTGGAACATATGGTTTTCCGCTCCCGTAACCGACTACTGGCCGATGAGCTGGACGCTGCTCTGGATCCAATGGCATTTCTGGGGCAACCAGCCTGTCGGGTACCATGTCGTCAGTCTTCTCCTGCATCTGCTCAGCTCTTTCCTCGTTTGGCGGGTGCTGGGCAAACTGGGACTTCGTTGGGCGTGGCTGGCGGCGCTCCTGTTCGCGATACATCCGCTCGGCGCCGAGTCGGTCGCCTGGGTCAGCGAGATAAAGAACACCCTATCCCTTCCGTTCTTTCTGTTGTCACTGAGCGCCTACATCGACTTTGAGCGGACCCAGGCACGATCGAGCCACGTTCTCTCGATCTTATTCTACCTGGTCGCGATGCTGAGCAAGACCTCCGTGGTCATGCTTCCCTGCATCCTCCTGCTCTATTGCTGGTGGAGGCGCGATCGAGTCACCCGCAAGGATGCTGTGGGAATGATTCCCTACCTCGCGATCGCCCTGGTGCTCGGCATTGTCACACTGCATTTTCAGTCCGTTCGTGTGTCCGCTGATGCCGCCGTCGACCCGCAGGGGTTTGGCGGACGGCTGATCGGCGCCGAGAAGGCTGTCGTTTTCTATCTTGGGAAGGTCCTCTTTCCGTCCGTCCTGCTTCCCATCTACCCGCGATGGTCCCCTTGGGGGCCGTGGCTTTCCGCCCTTTTGACAGGGGCATTTCTGGTCATCGCGCTTGGAATGATTTTGGCCCTGCGCAAGAGCTGGGGCCGTCACGCGCTTTTGGCCATCGGCTTCTTCCTGCTCAACCTCCTTCCCGTGCTCGGTCTTGCAAGGATGACCTACATGCACATCAGCTGGGTGTCGGATCATTTCGTCTATTTGCCTATGATAGGCACAATCGGGCTGTTTGTGCTCGGGTTGGAGGCGATCCATCGGCGGCTTCCAGCCTCCTGGCGCCCGGTTCTCCTCGTTGCAATGGCTGCCCTTTGCTGCCTCCTGGCCTGGGACAGTCGGCTTCAAGCGGCCCATTGGCGAAACGCAGAGACCTTGTGGACGTACACGGTTGATCACAATCAAGGTTCCCAGATTGGCCATTACAACCTGGCGACAGCTCTTCAAAAAGAGGGGCCAGGTCGCCTGAACGACGCGATCACCCACTTTGAGGAAGCGCTGCGGCTAAAGCCCGACTTTGCCGAGGCGCACAGCAACCTTGGCAGTGCCCTAGCGGCGGTTCCCGGGCGGCTGGACGAGGCGATCGCCCAGTATGAGGAGGCGCTGCGCCTGCAGCCGGATCTTGCCGAGGCGCACAACAACCTCGGGAATGCCTTGTCGAGAACCCCCGGGCGATTGAATCAGGCGATCGCCCAATTCCAGGAAGCGCTGCGTTTGGATCCAGATTATGCCGAGGCACACAACAATCTTGGAAACGCGTGGATGAGGGTTCCCGGGCGGCTGGACGAGGCGATCGCCCAGTATGAGGAGGCGCTGCGCCTGCAGCCGAACTATGCGGAGGCGCACAACAATCTGGGGGGTGCTCTTGGCAAGATGCCGGGCCGATTGAACGAGGCCGTGGTCCAGTATGAGGAGGCGCTGCGCCTGCGGCCGAATTATGCGGAGGCGCACAACAATCTGGGGGGTGCTCTTGGCAGGATGCCCGGCCGATTGACCGACGCGATCGCCCATTTTCAGGAGGCATTGCGCCTGCGGCCGGACTTTGCCGAAGCGCACAACAATCTCGGAACGGCTTGGCTTAGGACCCCGGGGCGCCTGAATGATGCGGTTGCAGAGTATCAAGAGGCGCTGCGCATCAATCCGGATTTTGCGGAGGCGCACAACAACCTCGGGAACGCCCTGTCGAAGGTGCCCGGCCGATTGAACGAGGCGGTCGCCCACTACGAGGAGGCGCTGCGCCTCAATCCAGATAATGGCGGGACCCACAACAATCTTGCGGGAGCCCTTGGCGCCCAAGGGAGAACCTCGGAGGCCATTGCCCAATATGAGGAGGCGCTTCGGCTAATGCCTGGCAATGCCGAAATCCACTTCAATGTCGCCGTGACGCTGCTCAGCGTCCCAGGCCGGGCAAGTGAGGCGGCCGCTCATCTTAGGGAAGTACTGCGGCTTCAGCCCGACAACGACCGAGCGCGTCAAATCTTGGCCCGAATTGATGCGCCTCGGCAATGAACGCATGGGCCTGGGCGATCCGGGTAGCCCCCGAATCTGGAAGTCAGGTGACAAGACGGATTCTTGAGGTCCTGCCGATCGTCTGAGGCCTTTCAAGCTGCGACCCCCGGGCGAGTCCCCCCGGCTGGGCCGGGCGCCGGCGGGACCACGCCGGCTACCGGTTCGTTGTCCCTGCGGGCTGATCCGCGAAAGGATCCGGGCCTATCCAGACCGCGGAGGATCGGGAACCCCGCGACAAGGGTAGACAATCAAACACCAACCGGTCATCCAAGATGTTCCCAGAGATCGCACCCTCGAACCCGCTCCCCCTCGATGAGTCCATCCCAGCTCAAAGATTGTCTTCGCCGAATTGAAGGCGACCTTCGAGGGAACATCCTTCCCTTCTGGATGGACAGGGTCGTCAACAGGGAAGGCGGCGGCTATTTCGGATCGCTTACCAACGACCTCGCCGTCGACCCGGGTGCGGAAAGGGGGGCGCTCCTCACCTCCAGGATCCTATGGACGTACTCGGCCGCCTACGCGCGGTACCGGGACCCGGACCATCTTGCGATGGCCGACCATGCCTACGGCGACCTGCAGGCTCATTTTCACGACCCGACGAACGGCGGCTACTGGTGGTCCGTATCGGCGGACGGCACGGTCCTGCGCGACCGAAAGCAGGTCTACGGTCAGGCCTTCGCCGTCTACGCCCTTGCGGAATACCACGCGGCCGCGGGCCGCCGCGAGCCCCTCGACCTGGCAATCGCGGCGTACCGCCTCATCGAGCGCCATGCGCGGGCGCGCCACGGAGGCTACCTCGAGGCGTTCGGCCGGGCCTGGGAGCCGATCTCGGACATGCGCCTGAGCGAG
>CAZHPC010000112.1:0-10687 GCA_964534685.1 uncultured Opitutaceae bacterium | reverse complement strand
CTACCTCCCGGCCTGGACGCGGTGGTCTTCTACGGCCACGACAGGGTGACGCTCCTTTCGGGACAGGTCATCCGGTTCACCCCGGACTCGGACTGGATCCAGGTCGCATTCATCACGCTGGCGCCGCTCGTCGGAAAGGCCGCGGCAAGCCTGCTATTCGCGGTCGCCCTGCTCGCGAGCGGCCAGAGCAGCACGATCACTGGCACGCTCGCTGGGCAGGTTGTGATGGAGGGATTCATGCACTGGCGCATAGCCCCGTGGGTGCGGCGCATCATCACGCGACTGTGCGCCATCGTGCCGGCAGCCGTCCTGATTTCGCTCCACGGCGACAACAGCGTCACCGACCTTCTCACGCTCAGCCAGGTGGTCCTGGCCATTCAACTGCCCTTGGCGATGTTCCCGCTCCTGGCCTTTGCTGGATCGCGGCGGCGGATGGGTAAAGGGCGGATTGGCGGATTGCTTCTGGCCGCGGGCTGGGCGTCCTGCCTCGCGATCACGGCGCTGGATATCTACGGGCTGCCCGGCGCGATGCGCGACGCGGTCAGCGTATTTGCCGGTCACTAGCAGCGCTGCAGTTTGCGCAATCGGGCCGCTGGATGACCCTTCAAAGCTGGCCTGCATCCCCAGGCACACCGGACCCGTTCGCGCATCCAACTTTCTGCCTGCTCCGGGCGGACGTTTCTTGCGGCAGGGACAGCCCTTCTCCACGTTAAGCCCATGAGCCCCAGCCCACTGCCGCATTCGACCGAGGGCGTGGAGTCGCTTGGCTGGGCCCGGCGAGGGTCGCGCTGGGCCGGCCGACGCGTGCGTGTGCCAATTGCGTTTGTGTCGCTCTCCTTGGCGGGCTGCGCCCACTACCAGGAGTTCCCGCTCTCGCCGCAGTCGACCGCCACTTCGGTTGAGGGGCGATCGCTGCAAAGCGAACCCCTGCGGGATTTTCTTGAGGCAAACCACGTCTCGGTTCCCCGGCCCAAAGACGAATGGAATCTAAAGCAGCTGACCCTTGTGGCCTTCTACTACCAGCCGGCGCTGGCCGAGGCGCGGGCACAATTGCTCGCCGCACAGGCGGCGCAGCTGAGCGCGGGAGCCCGCCCAAATCCGTCCCTAACCCTGACGCCGGGATACGACTCCGGGATTCCCGGAAGCAGCAGTCCTTGGATCGTGCCCCTGGCCGTTGACGTTCCCATCGAGACCGCCGGCAAGCGGGGCTACCGGGAGGCACGGGCGCTCCACGCCTCCGAGTCGGCGCGATGGGGCGTGGTCGGCGCCGTCTGGCAGGTCCGCAGCCGCGTGCGGGCGGCCCTGCTCGAGCTCTATGCCGGGCACGAGGCTGAATCCATTCTGGCGCACCAGGAGGAGGTCCAAGACAAGGTTATCCGCCTTCTCGAGGGTCAGCATGCCGCGGGCCTCATGTCCGGTTATGACATCACGCAGGCCCGCGTCACCCTCGACAACACACGGGTGGCCCGGGAGCAGGCCGCTGCGCAGTACCATCAGGCCCGCGTGCAGCTGGCCGGTGCACTTGGGGTGCCTGTGCAGACGCTGGCAAACTGTGTATTCTCTTTCGCAGATTTCGCGGGCCTTCCGCGGCAGCTGACCCTGCCGGAGATCCGGCGCAACGCATTGCTGAACCGGGCGGATGTCCGCGGCGCCCTGGCAGATTACGGGGCCAGCCAATCCGCCTTGCAGCTGGAGATAGCCAACCAATATCCCGACGTCCACCTGGGTCCGGGCTATTCCTGGAACACGGGAAGCGCCGGCGACAGCGAGTGGGCCCTTGGCGTGACCCTAACCCTGCCGGTCGTGAATCGGAATGAGGGCCCGATCGCCGAGGCGAAGGCCCGGCGCGAGTTGGCAGCCGCCCATTTTCTGACGGTACAGTCCCAGGCGCTGAACGAGATCGACGGCGCGCTCGCCGCCTATTCCAGCGCCCTGCAGCAGGTTGCAGCGGCCGAAGGGTTGCAGGAAAGCCTCCGGAAGCGCCTGGACTCGGTTCGCGCTCAGGTGCAGGCCGGTGGTGCGGAGCCGCTCACCGTGGCGAGCGCGGAGGCCGAATCCGGCGCCGGCGCCCAAAGCAGGCTCGATGCTCTCGTGAAGGCGCAGCAGGCGCTTGGCCAACTCGAGGACGCCGTCCAAAGTCCCCTCACGTTGTCGCAGGACGAAGTCGGCGCTGCGGCATTGGATCCTCAAAAAGCTGCCAAATGAAACCAAAGCAAATAGTCACCGGCATCCTCGCGCTTCTGGTCGGCGGACTCGGCGTCTATGCGCTGCTCCGGTCGCACCGGCCCGCAGAATCGGCCCCGGACGAAGCCGCCGATGCTCCGACCGTGGTCAGTGTGCAGGTCGGCTCCCTCAAGCACATGACCATGCACGAGTACCTCGCCGGCTATGGTACGGTGATGCCCGCGCCCGCCACCGCAAGTGAACCCGCTGCCGATGCACCCATGGCCGCCCCAACGGCCGGGGTGGTGGCCAGCGTCAACGTGGTCGAGGGCCAGAGCGTCTCCAAGGGCGACCTGCTTATGACCTTGAATTCCGGTGCGATCACGGCCGCGTACGCAGCGCAGGAGGTCGAGCGGCAGAAGACGCTCTATGCCCAGCAGAACGCATCCCTTAAGAGTCTGCAGGACGCGGAAACGCAGCTGGCCTTGCTGACGGTGACCGCACCGCTCGCAGGCACCGTTGCGCATGTGAACGTCAAGCCCGGGGCGGCGGTGGATCTGAACACCGTGGTGGTGGAGATCATGGACCTGAACCGGCTGGTCGCAACCACCCGGCTTCCCGAATCGAAGGCGGCCATGCTGAAGGTGGGCGAGGCCGTGCAATTGAAGACGCAGCCGCCCGTGGACGCGGCAATCTCGTACATAAGCCCGACCGTGGATGCCAGCGACGGCACGGTGCTGGCCCGCGCCGCCCTGCCGCCGAAATGCGGGCTGCGCCCCGGCCAGTTTGTCCCCCTGCTTATAGTCACCGGGGTTGAAGCCGACTGCGTCGCCGCGCCGGAGGAAAGCGTGGTGACCGACGTCGACGGGAAAAGCGTCATAGCGCTCGTGAACGGCGACCATGCTGTCCAGACGCCAGTCCAGACGGGCTACCGGGAGAACGGCTGGGTGCAGGTCATCGGGCCGGGGCTCAAGGCCGGCGACGCCGTGGTGACGGTGGGCGCATACGGATTGCCGGACAAGACGCGCATCCAGGTGGCGGCAGCCGCCAGGAGCGCGCCGGCTGGCCCAGAACGATGAATCCCGGCTCCTCGTCCCGGTTGGGCCGGTTTGCCACGCGGAACGCCGTCTCGATCGTGTTCATATCGCTGGCTTTGTGCCTTGCCGGCATCATTGCGGCCGCGCACATGCCGTCGTCCGTGTTCCCTAAGACTGCGTTCCCGCGCATCGTCATAATGGTAGGCAACGGCATCATGCCCGCCACCGAGATGATGGCCACCGTCACGCGGCCGATAGAGGAGGCGATGAAGAGCATTCCCGGCGTGGTGTCGGTGCGCTCCTCCACCACGCGCGGCTCGGCCATCGTCAACGTGATCTTCAGCTGGGGCACGGACATGGAACGCTCCGAACTCTACGTGCTCGGCCAGCTCTCCGAGATCCGCAGCAGCCTGCCGTCGACCGCGACAACCGACGTCTCGCGCGTCGCGTTTTCCCTCAGCTACCCGATCATCGGCATCAGTCTCACCAGCTCCGGACGCAACCAAATGGACCTGTGGGACACCGCCACCTACAAGATCAAGCCGCTGTTTCTGCGGATACCCGGCGTGGCGAAGGTCGAGATCCTGGGCGGCCGCGTCCCGGAATACCACGTCGTGGCGGACCCCTTGAAGCTGCAGGCCGCGCACCTCGGGCTTACCGACGTGAGCGACGCCCTGACGAAGAACAACCTGGTGGCCGCCGCCGGCATGATCGTCGAGAACTACCACCTCTATCTCACGACGGTCGACGGCCGGGTCCGTTCGCCGGCTGACATCGGCGACGTGGTCATTGCGGTCGCCGACGGCCACCCGGTGAGGATCAGCGACGTGGCCCGCGTCGAAAGGGGCCCGGAGCCGGCCTACACGATTGTCACCGCCCAGGGCCGGCAGGCGGTCCTGTTCAACATCGAGAGCCAGCCTGACAGCAGCGTGCTGGCGATCGCCTCGGCTCTTAAGGCGCAATTGGCCGAGCTGCGCCATGAGCTGCCGCCCGACATGCAGCTGGCCTTCTTCTATGACCAATCCGAATTCGTGCGGGATTCGGTCAACAGCGTGTGGGACGCCATCATCTTCGGCCTAATCCTCTCCGTCCTCATACTCTTCGCCTTCCTTAAGAATTGGGGCAGCGTCCTCACGGCCATCGTCACCATCCCGATCACGGTGCTCATCACGCTGGTCGCGATGAATGCCTTCCACATGAGCTTCAACATGATGACGCTCGGCGGCATCGCCGCAGCGATCGGCCTGGTGATCGACGATGCCATCGTGGTGGTCGAGGCGATGTACGCGAAGATCGCGGCAGGGCGGTCGCGCGCAGACGGGATTCAGGAGGGCGTCGGCGAGATCCTGCACGCACTCGTGGGATCCACGCTGACACCGGTGGTGGTGTTCCTGCCGCTGGCTTACCTGAGCGGGATGGCCGGCGTCTTTTTTCGAGCCCTTGGACTGACGATGACCGTGGCGCTGCTGGTTTCGCTGGGCCTGGCGGTGATGCTGACGCCATCGCTGGCCGGCTGGCTGATTCGTGTCCGGCCCTCCCCGGCGCCCGGACCCGGTTTGTCGGAGGCGGAAGGCGGGCCGTTCTTCCGGCGGATCCTGCGGGTCTATGGGTTTGCCGTGCGCTGGGCGCTGCGCCACAGCTGGCTCACGTTCCTGGTGTGCGCGATAGTCCTTGCCGCCGGCGTCCACATCTACCGCCGGCTGGAGACGAACTTCATGCCGGATTTCGACGAGGGCGGCTTCGTCATGGACTACACGGCGCTTCCGGGCACGAGTCTGGCCGAAGCATCGCGTGTGCTTGACGATGCCGAGAAGAGCATCCGCGCAAACCCGGACGTCGAGGGATATTCGCGCCGGCTCGGAACACAGCTGGGTCCGTTCATCACCGAGCCCTACGTCGGCGACTACCTGATCAAGCTGAAGGCCGTTCGCAAGCACTCGACGGAGGAGGTCCTCGACATGATGCGACGCGACTTCAATGCGCGGTATCCCATGGTGCGCTGGGATTTCCATGGCTTCCTGGACGACCTGATAGGAGACCTGCAGCTCGCGCCCAACCCGATTGAGATCAAGCTGTACTCCCCTGACCTCAAGTGGCTGGAGAAAACCGCGCCTCGCGTTGAGGCGGAAATCAAGTCGGTCCCCGGCGTCGTTGACACCTTCGACGGCCTGACGGTAACCGGCCCCTCCATCAACATGCGCGTGCTTCCCGCCGAGGCGGAACGCTTCGGCTTGAGCGTCCAGAACATCGCCGAGGCTCTGGACACCGCCCTCCTCGGTCAGGTCGCGTCCTATATGCTCCAGGGGGACCGCGTCGTGAACATCCGCGTGATGGCGGACCCCCAGAGCGTGGCCCGCGTGGCGGACCTGCGCAACCTGCCGATCCGCGCTCCAAATGGAACCGTGGCGCGGCTGGACCAGGTTGCGCAGGTGGACATGATGCCCAACGAGGTGGAGTTGAACCGGGAGGATCTGCGCCAGAATGACATCGTCTCGGCGCGACTTGAAGGCGTCGATCTCGGCACCGCCATGCGGGCGATCCAGGCGAAATTGAGCCGGGCCGATTGGTTGCCGCCAGGGTCGATTGACTATGGCGGGCTGTATCAGCTGCAGCAGGAGTCGTTTGGCAACCTCCTTGGGGTCCTGCTGGCCGCGGTCCTGCTGGTCTTCACAGTTCTGCTGATCGAATTCCGGTCATTCTATGAATCCATCGCCATCGTGTACGGGGCGGTGCTGGCCCTGGTCGGCTCCGTGGCCGCGCTCTGGGTCACCGGCGTCACGCTTAACATCGTCTCGTTCCTTGGCGCAATCATCGGCGTAGGCATCGTGGCCAAGAACGGCATTCTGGTGCTCGACTACTTCCAGCAGCTGCGCAGCCGCGGCGTGGACTTGGTCGAGGCGTTGGTGGGCGCGGGCCTTCGCCGGCTGCGGCCCGTGCTCATGACGTCGCTCGCCGCCGCGCTGGGCATGCTGCCGCTCGCCTGGGGCGTCGGTACCGGCGCCCAGATGCTGCAGCCGCTGGGCATCGCGGTCATCGGCGCCCTGGTGATCTCCGTTCTTCTGTCACTGATCGCGACGCCGGTCGCCTATTACCTGCTGATCCGCATGCACCACGGGTTCCTGGGCAGGCGCACCGACGGCGCGTGATCGCGCGACGCCGGAATGCGGAGCAACTTTTGGCACATCGACCCAAGGCCGGGATAACCGGCCGGAATCCCTCAGGGTTCGGTGCTGCCCACAAGTCGAACCCGCTCCGGCGTCGCAGTCAGGTTCGCATTGTCCAGCGCCTCAAGAATCAGCTCGTTGCCCGCAAACCGGAAGTCGTACGCGGTGGAGAAGGGTGTCTGATACCGGCACAGGGCCACGCTGTAGGTGTCGTCACTCGTCCAGGCTCCGCTCGCGGCCTCCGGAAACGTCTCCCCCTCACCCAGGTTGATCGCTCCCTTCGCCCAGGCGCCCTGTCCGCACTCGATGCGCTGCTCGAAGCCCGCAATCCGAATCGTCAGGACGGCATTGGCTCCCTCCTTGGCCGGCTCGAGTGACACCGACTCGATCTTTTGCAAGTTCTCGGGAAACGTATAGCGTTTCCCGACGACGCCCTGCGCCGCCGGTGACGAGGGCCGGCCCGGCTGGGTCCGCAGGCTCAGGCTGGCGAGCTTCTCGGAGAGCCTTCTGCCGGATTCGGGGTCGGCAGGCAGCGCGGACGGGTTGAACGCCGGGAGCAGCTTGTCCCAGACGAGGTTCATGACCCCCTGCATGTCGTTGGTTCCGCTCGTGACCGCGATCACGGCGTCGTACTGCTGCAGGACAAAGCAGAACTGTCCGAAGGCGCCGTCACCCCTGTAGAACCCGTGCCGGCACCGCCAGAACTGGTAGCCGTACCCCTGGTTCCAGTCGCTCGTGGGATCGCTGCCGTTCGCAGTCTGAAGCGACGTCGCCTCCTCAACCCAGGCCGAGGGGATCAGCTGCCTGCCCTGCCACTGCCCCTTCTGGAGGTAGAGCTGCCCGAAGCGGGCGATGTCCTCGGTCCGAAGGCTAAGGCCGTATCCGCCGAATGAGACCCCCTGGGCGCTGGCATCCCACCTCGGCTTGGCGATGCCGAGCGGTTCGAACAGCCGCGGGCCGAGATAGTCCAGCACGGTCTGCGCCGTGACCTTCTGGACGATCGCCGAAAGGATGTAGGTGGCGGGGGTGTTGTAGGCAAAATGGGTGCCGGGGATGTCCGGGACAGGGAGCTCCAGGAAAACCCTGACGAGGTCGGCCTTCCCCGTGAACGGGAAGTCCTTGATGTCCTCTGCCCTCTGGCCGGTCGACATCCTAAGAAGGTCCCGCACGCGCATGGACTGCAGGTTCTTGCTCGGGGCAGCGGGCGCCTCCTCGGGAAAGAATTTAAGCACCGTGTCATCAAGGCTCAGCTTGCCCTCCGATACGGCCAGGCCCACCGCGGTCGACGTGAAGCTCTTGCTGAGCGAGAAAAGGACGTGCGGCTCGGCGGCCGCATAAGGCGACCACCATCCCTCAGCCACCACGTGGCCGTGCCGGATGATCATGAAGCTGTGGACGGCGTCGATCTTCTGCTCGGCGGCCTCCACGAAGCCCAGGATCGCGGACGAGGAAACTCCCTGCTCTTCGGGGATGCCCCGCGGCAGGCTCTCGGAGGTGGCGGTGGCGGATTTAGACGCGGTCGCTCCAGAAACCAGAAGGGACGCGGCAATGAGGATGCGTGGGGTGATCATGGGATGAATGACGCCTGGCGCGCTCGACCGCTGGCCAGACACACTCAATGAATGGATCCGGTTGCGGGGGATTTCAAGTGCCGGGCGCCGGATAGCGCAATATCCCAGCACTTAGGGGTCCTAATGCCCATGATCCGAGCCGGTCGCGATCCCGGTCCCGCCCAATTCGCTCAGCGGAAGTCGTGCGACGCCTGCGCGGGAAGACCCAGGTCGGGCATGCCGGCGATCTCCTCCGCCATGACATGGATCACTCCCTTCTCGTTTTGCAGGCGGCCTGTGATGACGAGCGCGGGCTCGAGATTTATGACCAGCCGGGCCTCCTCGAAGAGCCGCGGCCGGACGATCGCGTTCGCAAGCCCGGTCTCGTCCTCCAGGGTGATGAAGCAGAAACCCTTCGCCGTCCCCGGCCTTTGCCGGGTGATGACCGAGCCGCAGATCCTCACGCGCTCCCCTGCCGGGACGTCCCTGAGCTCCGCAGCGGTCCGGACCCCCGGCAGCATCGGGCGCACAAGCCTCATCGGGTGCGCCCCGGCCGTGAGCGACAGATGGGTGTAGTCGGCCTGCAACCGTTCGAGGAGCGTCATCCGCTCGAGGGGCGAGAGCGCCTCCTCGCCGGCCTCTGCCGCCTGCCCGAACAGATCGTCGCCGCCGTGGAACGCCTCGACGCTCCACAGCGCGGACCTGCGGTGGCCCGCAAGCGCGTTGAGCGCGCCGGAGCCCGCCAGCACCCGGCGCTCGGCCGCGCTGAACTCCGTGCGCCGAAGGAAGTCCGCAAGCGACGCGAACGGCCGCTCCCGGCGCTCGGCGAGCATCGACTGCAGCGCGGCGGCGCGCAGGCCGCGGACGCCCCCGAGTCCGAGGCGCACGGTGGTGTCGGAGTCCACGCGGCATTTCCCGTCGGAAGACTGAACGCAGACCGGCATGAACGTGACGCCGTGGCGCCGGCCGTCCTGGACCAGGCTCGCCGGGGAGTAGAACCCCATGGGCTGGCAGTTGAGCAGCGAGGCATAGAACGCCGCCGGCCTGTGCACCTTCAGCCACACGCTCGAATACGCGATCAGCGCGAAGCTGATCGCGTGCGACTCCGGGAACCCGTAGAGCGCGAACGACGCGAGCGACTTGATCAGGTACGCCACGGCCGGCTCGCTCACGCCGTTCCCCCTGAACGCGACCTCGAGCCGCGCCTTCATCCGGTCGAGGCGCTCCTGGGAGCGCGTGAACCCTATGGCCCGCCTGAGCTCGTCCGCCTCGGCGGCCGAGAAGCCGCCGAGCTCCATCGCGAGCCGCAGGATCTGCTCCTGGAAAAGCACGACCCCGAGCGTCCGCTCCAGGATGGGCCTCGCCCGCTCGTCCGGGTACGTCACGGGCTCCTCCCCGGCGCGCCGCTTCAGGTAGGGGTTCACGGCGTCCCCCTGGATCGGCCCGGGCCGGATGATGGCGACCTCGACCGCGAGGTCGTAGAAGTTCTGCGGCTTCATCCTCGGGAGCGTCGACATCTGCGCCCTGCTCTCGATCTGGAAGACCCCGATGGTGTCGGCCTCCTGCATCATCCTGAAGACCTCCGGGTCGTCCTTCGGGATCCGCGCCAGGTCCACCGGCTGGCCGCGCTGGGCGCAGATCTCAACCGCGTCCTGGAGCGCGGCCATCATCCCGAGCCCGAGCAGGTCCACCTTGAGGAGCCCCATGTCCTCGATGTCGCTCTTGTCCCACTGCAGGACGGAGCGCCCCGGCATCCGCGCGTTCTCAAGGGGCACGAACCGGTCCAGGCCCTCCGTGCTGAATACCATCCCCCCCGAATGCTGCCCCAGGTGGCGCGGCAGGCCGCGCACCCTGCCGCAGGTGTCGATGAGCGCGCGCAGCCTCGGGTGCGAGTCGGCCACGCCCGCCATGCGCAGCTGCTCCCCGAGCGCGAGGGTCTGCGGCAGGTCGCCGCCGTGGTAGAGGGTCGAGAAGCGGTCCAGGGCGTCGTCCGGGAAGCCGAACACCTTGCCGACCTCCCGGATCGTGCTCCGGCCCCGGTAGGTGATCACGTTCGCCGTCATCGCCGCGCCCCTGCGGCCGTACCGGCGGTACACCTCCTGGATGAGCTCCTCGCGCCGCTCGCCGCTGGGAAGGTCCAGGTCGATGTCCGGCCAGTCCGTTCGCCCCTCCGACAGGAACCGCTCGAAGAGCAGCTTGCTCTCGATCGGGTCCACGGCCGTGATCCCGAGGGCGTAGCACACCGCGCTGTTGGCGGCGCTCCCGCGCCCCTGGACCAGCGATCCGCGGTCGCGTGCGAAGGAGCACAGGTCCCAGACGACCAGGAAGTACCCGCTGAAGCCGAGCTTCGCGATGAGCGAGAGCTCCCGGTCGAGCTGGCGGCGCACCTCGCCCACGACGCTGCCGTAGCGCTGCTGGGCCCCGAAGTACGTCATCTTCCTCAGGAACGAGTCCTGGGACTCGCCGGCGGGGACCGGGTGGTCGGGGAACCGGTACCCCAGGTTCGCCAGCGTGAAGTCGAGCCGCTCTGCGAGCGCTCCCGTGTTCGCGACGGCGTCCGGCAGGTCTGCGAACAGCGCCTCCATCTCGCGGCCGCCCTTCAGGTGGCGCTCGCGGTTGAGGGCGAGCCGCCGGCCCGCGGCGTCGAGCGTCGTGTGGTGGCGCAGGCACGTGAACACGTCCACGACGCCGGCGGCCTCCGGCGTCGCCTGCAGGACACCGTTGGTGGCGAGGAGCGGCAGCCGCTCGGCGCGCGCCCAGTCGACCAGGAAGC
>CAZHPC010000111.1:0-10706 GCA_964534685.1 uncultured Opitutaceae bacterium | reverse complement strand
AGCTCCTCAAAGCGCCCGGTGTGGTATCCGGTTCTCCAGACCTGCAGAACCTTTCTCGTGGCGATCTGGTAGCACTTCTGGCCAATCTCCTTGTTGTCCCCGAAGATCTGGCCGTGAAAAACGCCATCGGGCTCCACCGCCACGGCCGCCGCGTTGCCGTGGTTCCACTGAACGTCTAGCGGATCCGTAATGTAGGAGGGATAGAGGCGGACGACGTGGGCGATCAGGCGCTCGGCGATGGACTCAGGCATAGACAGGCGAAGAGACGAACCAGGTTGGAGTCGTCGGCGCAAACTAATGCGAACCGCGAAGTTGCAGGACGCGTCCCAATTCAGGGAAGATTTTATCCCATTTTCGACTCAGTCTCCCGAAGACGACGGCTCGTCGATTCCCTATTGTCCTATGCTATAATGGCCTACGAATTGTTGCGGAATTGGAATGCCGGTTGCTAGGATAAGATCGCCGTTTCCGTCCCCATGTTCTCCGACCTCCGCTTTGCCCTGCGGTCCCTCGCGAAATCCCCTGGGTTCACGTTCGTCGCCGCGTTCACCCTTGCCGTCGGGATCGGCGGGGCCATCGCGATGTTTAGCGCGCTCCGCGTCGTTGTGGTGGAGCCGTTCTCCTACCCGAAACCCGGCCGCGTCGTTCAGCTCTGGTCCAACGAAGGCCAGCCCCTCTCCACGCCCGACTATTTCGACATCCACGACCAGGCGACCTCGTTCACGGACCTGGGCGCGTATAACCCCCAAGCGGTGAATCTGGGCGGCGAAAAGCCGCAGGCGGTCAGCAGCGTCCTCTGCACCTCCGGCGTGCTCCGCGCATTCGGCGTCGCCCCTGCGATGGGCCGCTGGTTCGCACCCGCCGACGAGGTCGAAGGTGCGCCCCCCGTCGCCATCATAAGCGACAGCCTCTGGAGGCAGTCGTTCGGAGGCGACCCCGGCCTCGTGGGCCGGGCGGTCCGACTGGATGGCGCCGAGACGACCGTTGTGGGCATCATGCCCGCAGGATTTGAATTCGCGTCGCCTTGGATGCGCTCGGACACCTGCCAGCTCTGGCGGCCGCTCCAGATCAAGCGAAGCGACGGCGATCGCGGCAGCCATTGGATATGCGGCGTGGGCCGGCTGAAGGACGGCGTCACTTTCGCGGCTGCCAACGCAGAGATCAAGGCGATCGGCGCCCGCCTGAAGGCCTCCTACCCCGACACAAACGCAACCAAGCCCTTCTTCATCCGGACGCTGAAGGAAGAGATGAACCAGTATATCAGTTCGCAGGTATGGATGCTCTTCAGCGCCGTCATTCTCGTGATGCTCGTGGCATGCGCGAACGTAGCCAGCATGCTCCTCGCCCGCAGTGCAAGGCGGCAGGCCGAATTCGGCATCCGAGTCGCATTGGGGGCCTCGCGCGGCCGGGTTCTCCGCCTGGTCTTGACCGAGAGCCTGATCCTGGCGCTCGGGGGATCCGTCGCCGGAATCCTTCTCGCGGCCTATGGCGTCCGCATCCTGGCTTACGTCGCCCCGATCACCGACACCCGCAAGGCCGCCATGGCGCTCGACGGCGGCGTCCTCGCTTTCGCTGTTGCCGTCACCGTCCTGACGGCGCTTCTTGCCGGCCTGCCGCCGGCCTTCGCATCCCTGAAGCTCTCCGTCGGGGACCTTATGCGCGGTGATGGCCGGAGCGTGACCGGCTCAAGGACCCGCCACAACCTGCTTCGTGGCCTCGTCATTGCGCAGGTTGCGGTGGCCTTCGCCCTTGCAAACGTCGCGGCACTCTTCTCCGCCAGCTACATGAAGGTGCTCACGGCCAACGAGGGCCTTGCAACCGAGCACGTGCTCTCGGCCGAGGTGAACCTTCGGGGAGGCAAGTACGAGAAGACCGAGGCGCGCACGCAATTCACATTCCAGCTGGCGGAACGCACCGCCGCGCTGCCCGGCGTCGCCGCGGCCGGAACCACGTCGAAACTTCCGCTCGAAGGCGGCAGCAACATGAACATCCTCGTCAACGACGAGACCTTCGATCCCTCCGCGCAGCGCACGCTCGCGGAGATCTCCAGCATCACCCCGGGGTATTTCGAGGCCGCCGGCATCAAGATGCTCCACGGGCGCACGCTCAAGATCGAGGACACCGGGGAGGACAACATCGGCGTCGTGGTCAATCGCGCGCTCGCCGAGAAATGCTGGCCGGGCCAGGATCCCATCGGAAAGGTAATCCGTCCGAGCGTCCCCAAGCCGTGGTTCCACGCCCGGGTGGTCGGCGTGGCCGAAAGCGTGCGCCAATGGGGGCCGGCAGCCGATCCCAACCCTGAAATGTACTGGACGCCCGACCGGACCTGGGGCCAGAGGGTCTTCCTGATCGTCCGGTCGGCCCATCCGGCCTCGCAGCTCGCGCCCTTGATCCGCCACGAGCTCGCCTCGATGGACCCGGACCTGCCGCTGGCCCGCATACGCACCCTGAAGGACGTGGTCCACGAGGCCACCCAGGGCCAGCGGGTCGTTGCCGGCCTGGTCGACGCCTTCATGGCTGCGGCGCTCGGGCTTGTCGCCGTCGGACTCTATGGAACACTTTCCTATCACGTGCTGCAGCGCACGCGCGAGATCGGCATTCGCCTCGCCGTGGGCGCCGAGCGCCGGAGCATCCTCAGGCTGGTCTTCAGGCAGGGCTTCGGCTGGGTGCTCCTTGGGGTCGCCGCCGGTGCGGCGGGCTCGCTCGCCCTGACCTCGGTCCTTCGCACCCTCATCTGGGGCGTAGACCCGCTAAATCCCCTTTCGCTGATTGGCGGGGCGGCCGCCGTCGGCGCGGCTGCCACCCTGGCCTGCTGGCTGCCCGCATGGCGCGCGGCACGGGTCGACCCGATCGTCGCCCTGCGTGCGGATTGAGGACGGCGACGGGGGCACCTGCCGCGCCTCAGCCCGATCCGGCCGGCTTGACCACAACGATCATGAAGGAGTCGGGCTTTGCGGCCGGCCTGGAATTCGGGCCCTCCGGCGGCAGGAAGTCCGCCGTAGGGAGGTAAAGCGTGCGCGTGCCGGGATCGATGCCCATCGTCCGCGCGCCCACGGGCGTCTTCACGGTCTGGACGATCTCGAACTTGCCTGCCGTTGTTTCACGCGCGACCGCAAGGGTGCCGTCGCGGCAGCTTGCAAACGCGTCGCCGGCAAACTGGGTTGCGTCGACCCCCGCGCCTATCGGGAGGCCAGCGATGACCCTGCCGTCGTCAGCGTCCATGACGACGAGTGTCTTGGGCTTCCGGCAGCCGACGAAAAGCCGGCGGCGCTCGCGGTCCATGGACATGCCCACCGGCGAGCCTCCTGGGGCGGTCGACCAACGGGTGATCACCTTCATGGCCTTCGTGTCCACAACCGCCACCTGGTCCTTGTCCACAAGGTTGACGTAGGCCCGCCCCTTCCCGTCAGCGACCAGGAACTCCGGCTTCCCCCCGAGCTCGATCGCGGCGTCCGCGTTGCCCGTCGCGGGGTCGACGCCGGGCGCGATCGGAATCAACACGCCCGCGTCACCGCACACGAGAAGGATCCTGTCGCTTGCGGGATCATAGACGATCCCATCGGCGTCCGGCTGCACCTTGACCTTCCCAAGGACCGCGTAGGTCTTCAGGTCAAAGATCACAACCGAGGCATCCTCGCCGTCCGAGATGAAGCCGCGCCCGGCGGCTGGAGCGAGGGCCACGCCGTGATTGCGATTCTGGCCGGGGATGTCGGCCACAGTGTTTCCGCTCGTCGCGTCGATGACCATGGTGTGCGTGGAGCGGGGAACGAAGAGAAGTTTGTGTTCGGGATCTACGGTGAGGTAATCCCATCCGCCCTGGCCCCCCACGTGCATGGTCCTTGAGACGCCGTAGGTCGCGGGGCCCTGCATGACGCTGTCGGATGCGAAGGCCGACAGGACGGGCATGGCGCAGATCGCCAGATGCAGGAGGGCGCGGAGGGCCGAGGATGACGTTTTCACGACTGAGGGGGTGGAGCACAACGTGCCGAGGCCCAGATTCGCCGCAACCAGATTCCTCAAGTCGGCGCATTCGTGACCATATTCTGACGGATCCAGCCCCTCTGGGGGGTTGACAAGGCCTTTCCCGACTGATTGATAGACCCTCCTTTCCTGAAATGAGCACCACCGAGCAGAAGCAGCAGACACCAACGCCCGCGCAGATTCCCTTCACAGATCCTCCGGCCTGGGTCCGCTTCGTCACCGACACGGGCAAGATCCTGCCGCGCAAGTACACGGGCCTGTGCGCGAAGCACCAGAGGGCCGTCACCCGCACGATCAAGCACTCGCGCAACATGCTGCTCACGAAGTGAGCGAAAGCTGGGCGAACCCATGATTGCCGGAGCTCAAGAAGCTCCGGCCTTTTTTTGCCCGGATTGCCCGAATATCCTCCGCACCGCTGACAATGGCTTCATCCGCCAGGACCTACCGGGGCACCCCACGAAACCTCGCACTTCTCGCCAGGCGCCTGCAGGCCGGCGGCCTCGTGGCGGTTCCGACGGAGACGGTCTACGGCCTTGCTGGTGACGCGACCAACGCGGCTGCGTGCCGCAGGATCTTTGCAGCAAAGGGAAGGCCTTTCAGCGATCCGCTCATTGTCCACATAGCCTCCCTAAGGGACCTGGGACGCGTGGCCCTCCCGAATCCCGCCGCCCTGAAGCTGGCACGGAAGTTCTGGCCGGGTCCGCTCACGATCGTGCTCCCGAAGACCGGCGCCGTGCCGGACGAGGCGACCGCCGGCCTTCCGAGCGTCGCCGTGCGGATGCCCGCCCATCCTCTTTTCAGACGCCTGATTCGGCTCGCCGGCGTGCCGCTCGCGGCGCCGAGCGCGAATCCATTCGGTTACGTGAGCCCGACCACCGCGGGCCACGTCAGAAAGAGCATGGGCTCAAGGATCCGCCACATCCTGGACGGGGGCCCTTCGAGGATTGGGCTCGAGTCGACGATCGTCGACCTGCGCGACCCCAGCCGCCCGGCCCTTTTGCGGCCGGGCGCCATCACGCGCTCCGATATCGCGAGGGCCCTGGGCCTGCCTGTTGCGAAGTCGCGGAAGTCTCGCGCCAGAGGCCGCGGGCTCCTCGCGCCAGGGCAGATGCCTCGGCATTACAGCCCGCGCACCCGGGTCATCCTTCATGCGAGGCTTACCAGGCGGTCGGCGGCCCGGGGAGGCGCGGACGAGGCGTGGCTGTTTGTCTCAAAGCCGCGCGGCCTCAGACCCGGATTGGGAAACGTGTTCTGGCTCGATGTCCGGGGCGACCTGCGGCGGGCCGCGAGGCGGCTCTTTGCGGCGCTGCGCGAATTGGACGACGGCCGATTCCGGCGGATCCATGTCGAGCGCCCAAAGGGCTCCGGACTGGCCGATGCGCTGAACGACCGGCTTCTGCGGGCGTCGACGCCGGCGCCTAGCGGATAACCTCGGCGAGCTCCTTAAGAAACCTCTCGTTCTGCTCGGCCGTCCCGGCGGTCACGCGGATCCATTCGGGCAGTTCGTACGTCTTTAGCGGCCTCACGATGACCCCGCGGCGCTGGAGCGCGTCGAAGACCTTCGCCCCGTCGCCCACCTTGACCAGGACGAAGTTCGCCTGGCTCGGGACAAACTCGAGCCCGAGGTCGGCAAAGCCGGCCTCCAGGCGCCTGAGGCCCTTGCGGGTCTCACGGACGCACATGCGGATGAACTTCTTGTCGTCGAGCGCCGCAATGGCGGCGGCCTGCGCGATGGCGTTCACGTTGAATGGCTGGCGGACCCGGTCGAGGAGCGACGCCATCGGGGCGCTCGAGTAGCCGTAACCAATCCGCAGAGACGCGAGGCCATAGACCTTCGAGAACGTCCTGAGCCCGATGACGTTCCGGCCCTCGCGGATCAGCGGGCGGATGTCCGGCGCATGGTCGGCGTAGTCCGAATACGCCTCGTCCACCACGCAGACGACGTGGTCCGGCAGCGAGCGGATGAACCCGAGGAGCTCCTCCTCGGTGTTGGCCGTGCCGGTCGGGTTGTTGGGGGTCGAGACGACCACGACCTTCGTCCTCCTCGAGATGGCGCCGGCAAGCCCCTCCAGGTGGTTCTTGAAATTGACGAGAGGCACCTCGATCGGCAGCGCACCAAAAAGGATCGTCACGAGCCTGTAGACCACGAATTCCGGCATCCCCATGACCACCTCGTCCCTCGGGGCGATGAAGACGTGCCCGATGAGCTCGATGACCTCGTTCGATCCGTTGCCGATCACGAACTGGTCGGGGGAGAGCCCGTGGAACTTCGCGAGCCGTTCGCGAAGGGCGTAGCAGCCCCCGTCGGGGTACAACTGCCCCTCCTCGACCGCCTTCTTGGCCGCGATCACCGCGAGCGGTGACGGCCCGAACGCGTTCTCGTTCGAGGCGAGCTTGATGATGCCGGCCGGGTCCAGGCCCATGTCGCGGGCGACATCCTCGATGGGCTTGCCCGGAACGTACGCCGGGTACGTCAGGACGAAATGTTTGGCGAGCTCTGCGGGTTCTTTCACAGGATTGGTAGCGTCCATTGGAGCCTATCCCGGACTCCAGCTGAAGCCCAAAAGGGATTCGCCATGCGGGTCCGCCCGGCTCTATAGGAGTCTCCATGACGATGCGGCCCCACCCCTTTGCGCGCGCGGCCCTCCTCCTTGCAGCCGGGCTCGCGCTGGGCGCCGACAAGCCGGCCCGGCAGGTCAAGGTCGACGTGGGCCAGATCGCCGGCGCGAAGTTCGCGATCGCGAACCCGCCGGGCGACTGGAACCACAGGCTCCTCCTGGTCGTCCACGGGTACCGCCCTGAATCGGCGCCGCTCGTGGCCGATCTCAACCCCGAGCAGCCGTCGAACAAGGCGTTCCTCGACGAGGGCTGGATGGTCGCCACGACGAGCTTCAGGCGGAACGGGCTAGTTGTCGGGGACGCGATAGCCGACCTGGATGCGCTCCGAAAGTTCATCGCGGACTCCTACGGCGAACCCGAGCGCGTCATCCTGGAGGGCGAATCCCTGGGCGGGCTCGTGGTCACGATCATGGCGGAGCGCGACAGGACCTACTATGACGGGGCCGTCGTGTTCGACGCCACGCTCTATGCGAAGGAGGCCAACAGCCAGGTGGGCCTCTCGCTCCTGCCGAGGATCCCACTCCTCCTTGTCGCGACGCTGCGCGAGGCCGCCGAGTCCAAGGTCTACCTGACCGCGCTCGTCGCGCGCCCGGCTCCGGTCGTTCCGCCCGCCCTCTTCCTCATCTCGAGGGAGGGGCACGACAACATAAACCAGCCCGAACGCCTCTTCGCGCTGCGCGCGCTGAACGCCTGGATCGAGCGCGGCCCCGACGCCTTGCCCCGCCCTAAGGACCAGGCGCGTTACTTCGACGCGACGATCGCGCCGGATCCGGGCCCGTCGACGGCAAAGTTCCATGCCGGCCGGCGCGGCTTCGACAGCCGGGTCGCCGAGGTGGACGCGGTTTACGGCAACGTGCTCCTCGAGGCGCAGGGCCGGGACTTCGCGGACGCCGGCATCCCGCCGATGACCTATTGCACAATCGGGACAGGCGGCAATTCGTACAGGACGCTCTACGGCCGCACCTATTCCGACGTGAAGACGGGCGAATGGGTCGCGTTTCCGGACGCGGACGGGCACACGGTCCTCTCGCGGGTCCTCGCCGACGCCGCCGGCACGGCAAACCTGAAGGTCGGCGACCCCGTCAGCCTGGACCCGGTCGAGCCGGGCGGCAGCCAGCTACCCTGAGCCGCGGCTCGGGACAAAGACGCACTTCATGCCGGCGGCCTGCGCCGCCTGCATGCCGGGCTGGCCGTCCTCGAAAACGAGGCAGCGCTCGGGCGCAACCCCCATGAGCTTTGCCGCGAGGAGGAACATGTCCGGCGCCGGCTTGCCGTGCTCGACGTCGTCGGCCGTGACGACGACCGGGAAAAGCGGGGCGAGGCCCGTCTTCTTGAGCGTGCTCGTCACGACGGCCCTGTCTCCCCCCGAGGCCACTGAGACCGGGCTTGTCTTGCTGACGCGCTTGGCGAATTCCACGACGGCGCCGATCAGCTCGAGCTTCTGGAGCGAGCTCATGAAAAGCTTCTCCTTGTCCCTGTAGACGGCCATAGGATCCAGCTTCAGGCCGTGGTGTTTGCCAAGGAGGGACGCGACCTTCTTCGAGGGCACGCCCCCCAGCTCGTAGAAGTAGTCCTTGTCGAGGCGATCCTTGAGCCCGATCTTCACTAACGCGGCCTCCCAGGCGAGGTAATGGATCGGCATCGTGTCCACGAGGGTGCCGTCCAGGTCAAAGATATAGCCGCCAAAATCGCCTTCCGGGATCTGTAGGTGCATCGAAACGCGCAAGCACGCCCGAAACCGTCCCGCCCGCAACCCCAAAAAACGCTCGTTTGGCCGGGGCCCCTCCCTACACTCGCCCTCAAACACCCCAACAATGAAAAAATACCTGGTCGAATTCATCGGGACCTTCTTCCTCGTCTTCACTGTGGGCAGCACCGTCATCTCGCCCGGGGCCGGCCTCATGGCGCCGCTCGCCATCGGCGCCTCGCTCATGGTCATGATCTTCGCGGGCGGGCATATCTCCGGCGGGCATTTCAACCCGGCCGTGACCCTTGCGGTATGGATCCGCGGCAGGTGCGAGTCCCGCGACGTCGTGCCGTACTGGATCGCCCAGATTGCAGCGGCCCTCGTCGCCGCCTGGCTTGTCGGGATGATCAAGATGGCGGGCGCCGCGATGCCGCTCGCGCTGGCCAGCTGGAAGCCCGCCTTCGTGGCCGAGTTCCTCTTCACGTTCGCGCTCTGCTGGGTCGTCCTGAACGTGGCGACCTCCAAGGGCACCGCCGGGAACTCATTCTACGGGCTGGCCATCGGCATGACGGTCATGGTCGGCGCCTACGCGGTCGGCCCCGTCTCGGGCGGCGCGTTCAACCCCGCCGTCGCGACCGGCATCACCGTGATGGGACTCTCATTCTGGGGGAACTTCTGGGTGCTCCTCGCAGGCGAGGTGGCCGGCTCGATCGCGGCGGCCACGGCCTACAAGGTCATAAACGGCAACGAGTAGGCGTCAGCGGTCCTTCACGAATTCGAGCAGGTCTCCGGGCTGGCATTTGAGCTCGCGGCAGAGCGCCTCAAGCGTGCTGAAGCGCACCGCCTTGGCCTTGTTGGTCTTCAGGATCGAAAGATTGGCCAGCGTGATTCCGACACGGTCCGCGAGGTCGGTCAGGCTGATGTCACGCTCGGCCATGACCCGTTCCAGATTCAGTTGGATTGGCATGGCTTAGACGGTGAGGTCGTTTTCGGTCTTGAGCGCGAGTCCCCGCCTGAAGGCCTCGCTGATCATCAGCACGAGGCAGCCGATCAGCACACCGCCCAGGCCGGAAAAGGGGGTCGTGCCCGAGGGCATTGTGAAGCCCACCGCCCCCTTTCCGGCGGGAAACAGCTCGCCGGTGTTTATGCCGGTCAGGGCAACGTGGTGGCTGAGATACCCTCCCATCTCATGGGCCGCCCAGAGCGCGGCCGCGAAGCCCGCGACGCTGTTCGCAATGAAGATCCACCCGACTCTTCGGACCAGGAGGAGGTTTCCTTCACTGAACACCTCCCCGCGCTCGATGTTGGCGCACATTCTCCGCAGCGAGCCGAAAAGCGCCCACAGGAAACCGGTGGCCACCGTCAGGACGGGAATGATCGACCAGTAGATCGCCGAGACCAGCGCGCCGTCGTTATTGCAAAGATCCACCCTCAGGATTCCCCGAAGGTCGGCCAGGCCCAGGGAGCCCGGCTTCGCCGTGTCCGAGCTGAGGCCGACGGCGCCCGGCGCGGCCTGCAGCCATGCCTCGCCGAACGTAAAGGCGACCTTCGGGCTGTCCATGTAGTGTCTCTGGACCCAGACGTTGAACGTGAGCATCAGGAGCCAGAACGCAGCCAAGGCGATTGTCATGAAGCGCAGCAAGCCGAACACCGCGCGGAGGTTTCCAGGGAGGTTTGTGAACATTTTCATTGGAGTGGAAAATCAGTGTTTATTGATAATCGATAAACACCCTCCCCGATCTGTCAATATGAATTTATCGTTTATCGATAATATTCTATAACCGCCGATTTGGGCGCCGGGATTCAGGGAAAGGAGCGGCAATCCGCCGCCTCCGACCGAACGCTATCGTCTCGCCCCGCGGTGCAGACGGCTTATCGAGGCCTTGGGAACAGCCTCGTCCAGCACCTTCTGGTCGAAAAGGGCCGAGTAAACGTACGGGAATCCCTCGACCTTCTTGCGCTCGACGGTGGCGCCGATGAACCGCTCGATGCTCCGCGCGTCCCTGACGTCGTCCTCCGTGACGAGCGTGAAGGCCTCCCCCGTGTGATGGGCGCGCCCCGTGCGGCCGATCCTGTGGACGTAGTCCTCGGCATTCTCGGGCACGTCGTAGTTGATCACGTGCGAGATGCCGCGGATGTCCAGGCCGCGGGCGGCGATGTCGGTCGCGACCAGGACCTCGATCTTCCCGCTCTTGAACGCGTCGAGCGCCTCGACCCGCTCGCGCTGGTTCCTGTCGGAATGCATGACCCCGACGCTGTGCCCCTTCTGGACAAGCCTGGCGGCGATCCGATCGGCTCCCATGCGCGTGCGGCAGAAGATGAGGACGCTCTTGAACTCGGTCCGCTCGAGCAGGAGCTGGAGCAGGTCGAACTTCTGGGACGCGACGACCGGGTAGAAGCAGTGCGAGATCGTGTCGGC
>CAZHPC010000110.1:0-10960 GCA_964534685.1 uncultured Opitutaceae bacterium | reverse complement strand
CATGGACGAGACCTTTGTCGTGTACTGCAACAACCGGGTGGGCGAGGACGGGAACCTCACCTACCGAGCGCAGGGGCCGACCTACGTGCGCGACCTTGCCTCGTGCAAAGCCATCATCGGCACGACGGGGTTTTCCCTCATTGCCGACTCGATCTTCCTCAAGAAGCCCTACTACGGTGTGCCGCTTCGCAAGCAGTTTGAGCAGACGCACAACGCCCACTTCCTGGCCGAGTCCGGCCTGGGGGAGTATTCCGAATCGATATCGAGGCAAGAGATCGAGAGGTTCCTCTCCAAATTGCCGACCTACAGGGAGCGCCTTGCGGCCTACGACCTCGACCCGGCGGAGCAGGAAGAGACGCTTCTTGAACTCCTTCGCAGGATGGGATCCCCGGCGGCGGTCCCGGTCGGCGCCTCCTAGCGGGACCCTGCGGGCTCCGGGCCGCCGCGGTGGCAGCCCTGCTCACCGGGTTCAGCGCCGCGTGCACGACGAGCAGCACTGTCGGCACCGCGTTGCGCAGCTCGACCGGCTCACGCGTGGGCGCGCATCTGCGGTAAAGGCTCCGCAGCACCTCGCGCAGCTCAAGCCGGATTCTCCGCGCCCGCGCCTATGCCATTTTAGCGTATGATGTGCGCGCCCTGGTCCACGATCCGCCGTTGTCAGGGGCCTATTTGCGTTCTTTGCGAAGGCTGAGCCTGTAGGTCGAGCTCCACTTGCCGTCGGGCCCCGCCTTCAGGACCAGCTCGAACGAATCGGAGTCCACCTTGGGGAGGACCGCCTGCACGCCCGGGCCCGCCAGGTTTCTTCCTGCTGCAACCCGCGGATGCGACCATTGAAGGAGCCTCGCCGAGGTGCCCCCCGCCAGAAGGAGCACCTCCACGACGCCCTGCGGAATTTCGACGGGCGAGTCGTTGAGGAGCCATATCTCGGCGCAGAAGGTCTCGCCCTCGCCCCACTGGAACTTTGAGATGCGCGCGCTGGCGAGGACCGGCCTGCACGCCGCCTGGGCGGCGAAGTACGCGGCGTTCGGGCGCGCCGGCCATGTGACGAGGGCGTTGCCTGCGGCCGTGGGCCACGCCTCGTTGAAGCACCAGTTGAGCGCCATCGAACAGTGCGGCTTCTGGCGCCGGGCCTCCTCGAAGACCGCCTGGTAGCCCGCGGCCTGGAGCCAAGAGCCCTGGGCGGCCAGCGTCTCGAGGTCCCTGACGGGCCCGAAGTAGTACTCCTGGTTTCGGATGTAGAGGTGCGACTGGACGTCGGCCTCCCAGGCCCTGAATGCGTGGTGGGTCTGCCAGCTCGTCCCCTCGCGTGGAGGCCAGAGCTCGGGCTCGGGAATGAAGGACCTCAGGCATTCGGCGGGGGCGGGTCCCGGGCAGCCGAACTCGGAGTAGGCGGTGTTCCGCGCCTTCTGGAAGATCTCGAACACCTCGCGGCCCTTTTCGTCGCGGAAGCGGTAGTCCCCGTGTCCCATACCCTCCATGGGCGCCGTCGGCAGAAACGGCGTGCAAGGGTCGAGGTCGAAGCAGTTGCGGTTCAGAAGCCGCAGCGCAAGCGACTGGTCCGTCATCCCCGACCACGCGTTGAAGAGCTCGTTTCCGCCACCCCAGATGGCGAGGCATGGGTGCTGGCGCACCCGGCGGATGATGGAGCGCGACTCCTGGTCGAGGACCCGGAGGTAATCCGCGTCGTCGGGGTAGTTGTTGCAGGCCAGGGGGAATTCCTGCCACACGAGAAGGCCGAGCTCGTCGCACTGGTCGAAGAACCCCTCGGGGTTCACGATCGCCCCGCCCCAGCTTCGCAGGAGGTTGAAGTTGGCTTCCTTTGCGAGCCGAAGGAGCGGCCTCAACAACTCCGTAGTGACCCTCGCCGGAAAAAGGTCCGCGCTCACCCAGTTCGAACCCTTGGCGAAGATGACCCGGCCGTTGAGCTCCACCGTGATGGGGGGGTTGCTGCGGGACGTGGGGAAGCCCTGTGGTTGGGCCCAGCCGTCCTCGGCCATCACGAGACGCGTCCTCCTGAAGCCCACCTTGCTGCGGTACACGTCGCCCTCGGCCAGGGTGACCTCGAGCGTGTAGAGGGCCGGCTCCCCATGGTCGTGGGTCCACCAGAGCGCCGGATTGGAGAGCGAGGCGCGGGGCGAAGTGCTCTCGATGACAGGCCTCGATTCCGCGTCGAAGAGCCGCCACGTCGGCGGTGCCGCGCCCGGAGCCTCGGCGGTGACAGTGATGTCGGCGCGCGTGAAATCGCCGCTTAGCGCGTAGGCGAAGTCCACGTGGCGCACGTGCACGGCAGGCCGCACCACAAAGCCCGCATCGGCCCAGAGCCCGAGCGGGATCAGCCGCGGGTGCCAGTCCCATCCGTAGCTCACGGCCGGTTTGCACACCTGGCTGGCCTGGGTGCGGTCGGCAGCGGCGCCCTGCTTCTTTGGCGCCGGCAGCACCAGGACCTCGAGCTCAGTGCCCGCCGGGCAGTCCGACACGTCGACCTCAAAACCCGAGAACAGGCCCTCGTGGCGGAGGACGCTCCGGCCGCCGAGGCGGACCTCGCACGCATAGTCGACACCCTCGCACGCGAACACCATCCGCTCGCCCTCCACGCGCTGCGCTGAAGGCACGCGTGCGCGGTAGAGCCAGTGGCTGTCCTCCAGGCCGTCGTAGGCGCGGACATTCTGGCCAAAGCCGATGTCGGGCAGCCCGCGCGCGCGCGCCCAGTCGAGCTGGACCGCCCCAGGAACGGTGGCGGGAATCCAATCCGACGCAACCGCGTCAGGCCGGTCCAGCCTGGCCAGCTTCCAGTTCGTCGCGACACGGCGCCAAAGCGGGTGCCGCGCGATCGCGGGTGGGCTCTTCATGGCAGGCGTGCGAACCCCCGGTCGCGGCCGAACGCCAGGCAGTCCTCGTGCGGCATCAGACCCTCCGAGCAGGTGGGGTGAAGGAGCGAGGCGGCCGCGGCACAGGCGCCAAGCTCGAGCGCGCGCTCCATGGGCCAGTCCTGGTGCACGCCGAAGAGGACGCCGGCCGCTAGGGCGTCGCCCGCGCCTGCGGAACCCAGGACGAGCTCGGGCGGGACGCGCACCGCGGGCTGCCAGACGACCATCCCCTTTGCGGAACAGGCGCACGCGCCCTCCGGGACGTGCACGACGGCCCAGCCGCGCACCCCCATGCCGATCAGGGCCCGGCCTGCGGCCTCGACCGCGCCCCGCCGCAGCGAGGCGCCGCGGCCGAGCGAAAGCCCCGTGATCTGCTCCGCCTCGAAGTCGTTCGCAAAGAGCACGTCCACCTCGGGCAGCACCGGTGCCACCGTGGTGCGGAACCGGTCGCTCGCGGAGCTCACGCAGTCGATTGCCGTCATAAGCCCCGAGGAGCGCGCCTTCTGGAGGACGCCCCGGGCCTGCGGGGCGCCGTCCGGGCCGGGCGCGTCGAGCGCGTCCAGGAGCAGCAGGTACCCGAGGTAGAAGATCCGCTCGCGGGATTCGGCGAAGTCGAAATGCTGAGGCCCCAGGCGGGCGTTTGCGCCGCGGTCGTGGAAGAACGTACGCCGGCCCGTCCCCCGAACAGTCATCACATCGGTGTAGCTGGTCCAGAGGCCGTCCACGGTCCAGAGGCTCGCGGTGTCGATGCCGTGGACGCGGCAGTCGGCGAGGATCGAGCGCCCGTCGTCGTCGTCGCCGACAAGGCCGACGCCGGCGAGCCGGAAGGGGGCGCGCATCTTCGCCAGGTCCTTTAGGATGTTGTAGGGGCCGCCGCCGTTTCCCTCGGCGTGCCCGAGAATAGTGGCGAGGGCCTCCTCCGCGGGCCACGAATCCACGGTCTTGACGTGGTCGCGTATCCAGTTGCCCGCCGCTAGTATTCCGGAGCGCATGCGTTCTCAGTCGCTGAGCAGCCGCACCGCCGCTGGCTCGTCCTCATCGATTCCGGGGAACCGGCCCACGGCCGGGTCGAGGAAGAAATTGTCGCGGGCGTCGTCGTTGGCCGTGGACACCTCGCCGATGATGCACTCCGCGGTCGCAGGCCAGAACGAGTGCCAGATTCCCGGCTCGATCGTCGCACGCGAGCCGGCGGGAAGGACAAAGGGGTTGCCGGTGCGAAGTTCCTGCGTCTCGCCGTTGATCCGCGCGGGAAGCGTCTCGGGGAGGGCGGCGCCCGGGCTCGGCTTGGCCGGCCACAGCACGAGCGTGAGCGCGCCCGCGCGGCAGATGATGTCCTCCTTCTTCCGCGCGTGGGAATGGCACGGTGTCGCCTGTCCCAACCGCGCATACATGAGCTTCTCGGTGTACTCGGGCTCGGCTGCCAGGTTGACGAGGGTCAGCCCCACGCGGTCGAAGTCGCCGAGTCCGAAGTCGGTGATGTCCCACTTGGGATTGGGCGGCAGGACCCAGTGGTGACTTGCGAAGCACGCGAGCGCGTCGCGGTAGGCCCGGTTCACAAAAGAGCGTTTCATTCGGCCGGGTTGGTCAGAGGTCCACGACGCGCTGGCCGCGCTGGCTTTCGAGCGCGGCCGCCCAGAGCTCGTGCTGGGCCACAGCCTCCTGCGGCGTCGCGCAGCCGAAGCGTCCGCCGAGCGCGCCGGCCCGCTCGGCGAGGAACGACGCCCACATCTGCATGATGAGGTCCGGGAAGCCCGGCTCGAAGATGGAGCCGGTGACGGTCTTGAACGGCGTCTCAAAGCCGAGGTCGGTCCGCTCCCAGAGCTGCTCCTTGTCCCTGCGGTAGGTCCAGAGGGTCTTCGGCTCCTTGGTCGAGTAGCGCACGCCGCGGTCCGTCCCCACCGCCTCGAACAGCCACGTGTTGGTCTCGCCCGGAGCCATGCGCTTCATTTCGAGGGTCATGGGAACCGGCTCGCCCGAAAGGTCAACGGTGGCGTGGAGAACGGCGTTGTCCCAGGTGTCGCAGGGCGCGGTCCCGCCCCGGCCGTCGGGCCTCTCCCGGTAGACCTTCTGGAGCTGCGCATAGAGGCGCGAGGGCCTCCAGCCCAGGCGCAGGGGCAGGTGGGCCACATGGAGGCCGAGGTCGTTCATGACCCCCGCCTCGCCGCAGTGGGCGCTCTGGCGCTTCCAGTTGATGGGCTTTGCCGGATCGAGGTCGCTCGAATGCAGGAAGGCCGAGCGGGCGGCGATGAGCCGCCCGAGGGCGCCCGACTTCGCGAGACCGAACGCGCGCTGCGCCCCGGGAAGGAACGGGAATTCGGAGGACACCCGCACGAACCGCCCGAGGCGCGAGGCCTCGTCCCGGATCCGCCGCGCCGCGGCCAGGTCGATGCCGAAGGGCTTCTCGGCGAGGAGGTCCTTGCCGGCCCTCAGCACGTCGAGGTACAGGGCCTCGTGCTGGTCGTGGGGCACGGCGACATAGGCGACATCGATGCCGGGGCGCGACAGGAGCGCGCGGTGGTCGGTCTCGAAGTGCCGCACGGTCGGCACCTGGCGGAACCAGTCCAGTGCCGCCGGCCTCACGTCGCAGACCGCGGTGAGTTCCGGCCGCACCGGGCAGTCGAGAAGCGCGAACCACCGGCCGAATGCGCTTGCAACCTCGCGCCCCATGAGGCCCGCGCCTATGACGGCGACGCGGACGGTGGCGGGTGTCTGTCCAGGCTGGGCGCTCACGCGAGGAAGGCTAGGGCCTCCGAAGGGCTCGCGCCGTCGTGGACCACGGCCATGAGCGCGCGGGTCATCGCCGCGGGGTTCGGATGCTGGATGATGTTGCGCCCGTACACGATCCCGCGGGCACCCTGCTTAATGAGGGCTGCGGTGCGCGCGAGGATCTCGGCCTCGGGGGCCCGGCCGCCGCCGCGCACGAGGACCGGAATGCCGCCCGCCGTCTCGACCACCCGGTGGTAGATCGAGGCGTCGTCGGTCGGGTCCGCCTTGATGATGTCGGCGCCGAGCTCCACGGCCTGGCGGACGAGCGGGATGATCTTCGCCGGATCACCGTCCACCATGTAGCCGCCCGCCTTCGCGTTCGGCTGGAACACGAGCGGCTCCACCATGAGGGGCATGGCGTAGCGGTCGCACGCCGGCTTGAGGATCATGATGTTGCGGATGCAGGCCTCGGCCAGTTCCGGCTGGTCGGGAATGCTGAAAAGGTTCACGACGACGCAGGCTGCGTCGAGGCGCAGGGCCTGCTCGACCGGCTCCTCGATCATGCGGGAGAAGAGGGTGCGCGGCAGGCGTGCGCCGTAGACATTCGCGACGTCCGTGCGAAGGACCAGCGCGGGCTTTCCGCGCACGGGCAGCCCCTGCAGGTGGGGCGCCTGGCCGACCGTCAGCTGGATGGCGTCGGGGGCCGCGGCCACAAGCGTCGCCACGGCCCTGGGCAGGTTCTCGATTCCCGAAAGGAACGCTCCCTCGTTGAAGAAGCCGTGGTCGATGGCGACATCGAAGCAGCGGCCGGTGCGCGGATTGAAGAGGCGGTGCAGGCGTGCGGTTTTCATCGGCTTGGGGCGGTGTGGATGCGGACACGGGCGGCGGTGAGCACGGCCCGCTCGTCGCGGGAAAGGATGCGGTCGGTCACGACGTCCGTGAAGGTCCCCCAGGCGGCGAAGCGCACCGCGGCCGGCCGGCCCCACTTCTCGGCGTGAACGACCAGGAGACGCCGGCTAGACCGGCGGAGCGCCTCCGCCTTCACCGCGGCCTCGGCCACCTCGGTTGTCGAGGCCCCTTCCGAGGTGTCGAGGCCCGACGCCCCGACCACGACCGCGTCGAAGCGCAGGTGCTCGAGCCAGCTCTGGGCCAGCGCGCCGGTCAGGGCGAGGCTCATTGGCCGCGCCTCGCCGCCGATCGAGCTGAGCGTGGCCCTCGACTCTCCCGCGAGCGCGAGGAGGGGAACCGAGTTCGTGAAGATGCGCAGTGCCGGGCGCTCAACGAGCGCGCGGCCGACCTCGAGGCAGGTCGTGCCGGCGTCGACAAAGACCGTGCCCACTTCGGGAAGGAGCGCGGCGGCCGCCCTGCCTATGCGCGCCTTTGCGTTCACCGCCCTCTCGCTCTTCCGGGGGTAGGGGGGCTCGACGAGGGAGAAGTCGTGCGGCAGGAGTGCGCCGCGCGCCCTCATCGCAAGCCCGGCGCCGGCGATCGCGGTGAAATCGCGCCTCGCGGTGGCCGCGGAAACCCCGAGGCGCGAGCGCACCTCGGCGGACGTCAGGCGCCCGCGTTCGGCGAGCAGGCGCAGGATCTGGCGGTGGCGTTCCGGGCCAAGCATTGCCGACTCCTAGCGCCGGGCCCACGGCGAACGCAATTCAAATGATCTAAATCGCTCAAAACGCTCACATTCGCTATGAGGCGGCCCCGCGCGCCGGGACGTAGCGGATGTCCTTCACGGCGATCCTGCCGGAGACGGCCTGGAGGAAGGGCTTGCCGTCGGTGACGCCGACCGTGCCGTAGCCGGTCGAAGTCGAGATGAAGCAGCGGAAGTCGCCGCGCACGGCCGGCTCGAGGTGGAGGACCTGGTCGACCGCGTCGTAGCGGGCGCCGCCGAGCGCCTGCAGGAGTGCGTAGGAGGCCATGGCTCGGGCGTACCAGTGCCCCCACTCATACTCGTCAAAGGGGTTGCGGGTCTTCCCGTCGTAACGCGCGCGGCAGGCGCCCACGACCTCGAGGCCCTCGGCCACGAGGCCCATCATGATCATGTGCGAGGCCGCCTGGTATTCGATCCCGGTCCACACCTCGTTGGAGTAGACGAAGGGCAGGGAGGGCATCCCGCCCCTCGGCCACGAGCAGAGGAGGAGCCCCCCCTCGCCTCCGTTGGCGTAGGTGGGGCGCTGCGGGTTCGTGTGCGCGATCAGGTCGGCCTTGAAATTGTGCCGGTGCACGGCTGCGAGGTGGCTGCGCACCTTGTCGGGCTCGAGCACCGCCCCCAGGCCGCTGACAAGCGCGAGCCACGATCCGAGGACCCCGTCCGAAAGGCAGCCGGTCCCGTACTGGTACTTGGGGCCCTCCCTTTCCAGGAGCTCCGCCGCCTCCTTGGAATAGGCGCCCCCGTAGGACCTGGTGTCCTCGCCAACCTTTGCCCTCAGGCTCTTCCACTCGACGCGCTGGAAGTAGTACTCCCCGTTGAAGAGCTCCGCGCTGATCCGGGTCTTCGCCTTGCCGAGCAGCTCCTCGTAGGGGGAGACGTCGTCGCCAAGCGCGCGCCCCATGGCGACCGCGGCCGCGAGCGCGCCGGCATAGAAGCTGGAGATCATCCCGCCCGGCCCCCAGAACTCGATGTCGTACGTGTTGTGCTGCGGCTCCTCGGGCAGCCCCTTGCGCCCCGGATCCCAGGTCGCGATGCAGTAGTCGAGGCTCGCGCGGACGCGCGGCCAGAGCCTGCGCAGCCACTCCAGGTCGCCGCTGATGCGCCACTCGCGGTGGACCTTGATGATGCCTCCGAGCTGCCCGTCGGCTGCCGCGTGAAAATCGTGCGCCGATTCCTGAATCGGGAGGGCCACGCGGAAGTTCTGGTGGCCGCGCGCGTCCTGACCCACGGTGAACTCGGTCTCGCGCAGGGTGCGCTCGAGGGAGGGGAACAGGTGCGCGACCGCCTGGGCATAGTTCCAGACGTGCGTGCAGGTCCCCGGCCCCTGGGCGTTCTCCTCGTCGCATCCCTCCCAGCCCCAGAGGCGCCCGTCGGCCTGGCGCAGCACCGTCGGCGACTTGAGGATGCTCAGGTTCGCCGCGGCTGCCTCGACAGCCGCTGGGGGAAGGGTCGTGTCGAAGAAGCAGTCCGAGAAGCGCTTGGTGCGGCGGAGCAGGTCCGAGTACTGGTCGCCCCAATAGGTGGTCACCTCGTCGATGCTTGAGAAGCGGCCTCCGTACCACGGCTGGTAGTAGTCCGAGGGCGATCCGCTCTTCGCGGGGGGCGGGACGACGTCGCGGATGCGGGTCTTTGGCGAGTACCACGCGAGCCGCAGCCTGACGGTCTTGCTCCCGCCCGGGACCAGGTGAAACGGAACGAACAGGGAGGCCCCCGTGGGCAGCTTCCCCTCGGTGGGAACCGGCCGGTCGAAGGCCGCGCCCTGCTCCACGTCGCGCCAGAGCATCGTCAGGGGGTCGAACCATCCGCCCCTGAACCAAGCGAGGTTCACCTTGACCGCGGGATCGTCGACGGCGGCGGAGAACCACGCGTCCTCCTCGTTCGCCGCGGGCCAGGCCCCTCCGTAAAGGATGAAGCCGCCGGGGGTGGCGCGGGTTCCGCGCTCCGGCTCGGGGCCCGCGTCCCACTCGTCCATGCGGGCGGGCAGGAAATTCCTAGCGTGGAACGAGAAGACGGCGTCGAGCTCCTCGTGGCCGTTGTGCGTGAAGGTGTATTCGAGGCCGGCAACGGGCAGGCTGGAGTTGTCGGGGTCGCCCGGCTCAAAGGGGCTCCAGCCGGTGATCCGGGCCGATATCGGCAGCGCATCGTCCTCGAGCTCCACGCGCCCGAACGGAAAGTGCGCGCGGAAGGTGGCCCGCTGGAAGCGCGGCAGGCCCGAGCCCATCGGGGCGTTCCCGGTCGCCGCGTGCCTGCGCTCGTAGAGCTTCCACCTTGGCACCTGACCCTCGACCACCCGGGCGAGGTTCCCGGGCCCGCCGAGCGAAATGGCCGCGAAGAGCCCCGGCTGGTTCTGCACCGCGGGCTTGTTGCGGACGGAGACGTTCGTTAAGGCGCCGGCGCCCTCGAGGCAAATCGTCCCGGCTCCGATGCCCCCCATCGGGAACGCCACCTGGTCGAGGTGCTCCCCCGAGAACGTCGCATCGGGCCCCCTGGGCGCCGCCGACTCGGCATTCGGCGCGCGCTCGCTGGCGCCCCTGGAGAGGGAGGCAGCCGCAGCGAGCGCGCCGAGCGTCCCGACGGAGGCGCGGACGAATTCGCGGCGGGCGATCAGTCGCTGGGGCATGGAAGGGCTTGGGTTGTCCTTGGGCACATGGGTTCGAGCGGCGGCCCCGGGGGTCGGCCTATTGCGGCTTTGCCAGGATGATCGCGTCGATTCCGACGTCAAAGCCCTTCGACTGCGGGTTCATCCCGGTGGCCGTTATCAACAGCGGAACCTGGCCCGCCTTTAGATCAAAGGTCCCGAGGGCAACCTGCCTCGGGGCCACCTGGGGCGCGTAGAGGTCGACGGGCTCGCCCGCCGCCGTGGCGCCCACCGAAAACCGGACAACCCCGAATCCCGGGCCCGATACCATCCGCGCGGCGACCTTGTACGATCCGTCCGCCGGGCAGGGAACCTGCAGGCTTAGCTGCGGGCCGGCCGAGCCCGCCTGCCAGAAGAGCGCGCCCCGGTTCGACCACGCCTCCCCGTACTCCCACTGGCCCATGTCCTGCGCCCAGAATCCGCCCGCGCTGGCCTTGGCGGACGCGACGAGGCCCTCCGCCTCGACCGCTCCTGGGAGCGAGAACCCAGCCATCGGCGGCAGGTTCGAGGGGAGCAGGTCGGCCGGCAGCGGGAACGGGGCGGGGGATGGGCCGGCCAGGTAGTAGTAGGCGACCGAGGAATAGTCCGCCGTGGTGGAATTGCCCGTGCCGTGCTCGATCGTGAAGCGGATCGACCTGGTGAACGGGATCGCGTCCTCGATGTGCCAGCGGTAGGCGGACACCCGAGACCGCTTCTCGTCCTTGATGATCACGCCGTGGTACGGTGCCGAATAGACGCCCCTGTCGAAGTACCATCCCGAGCAGAAATAGTCCTCGGTCCCCGTGCCCTCGATGGCGGGCGTCGTCCCGCCGTCGATGTAGACCATCTCGTTCCCCTCCAGGAAATACAGGGCCCTCCCGGCCATGAAGAGGGCCGTGCCTACGTAGTGGCCTTCGCCGACGGTGTCCAGGATCGTGTAATTCTTCCCGGGGGCCGTGGGGTTCTCCCTGCGGAACTGCGCGTGGAAGTGGCGCGTGCCGGCGGGCAGCGAGTCCAGGGCCGTGAAGTCGATGTTGTAGTAGAACGAGTCGATAGGCCTGCCGGAGCCGTTGGTCAGGGTCCACCGCGCCGACTTGTGAAACGGCATCGGCCAGAAGC
>CAZHPC010000109.1:0-10988 GCA_964534685.1 uncultured Opitutaceae bacterium | reverse complement strand
GCCTGCAGGAGGTGCGCCTGGCGACGATCGGCGTCTTCTACCGGCGCCAGCTCTCCTTTGCCCTGCTTGACCTCAGGCTCCACGGGCCGCGCGCAGAGGGCGCGGCGGTCGACAGCCAGGCCGAGAGCAACCGGGTCATAGGCGACGTCTTCTTCCCGGTTCCGGACGACACGGCCTTCGTGGCCTACTTCGGCCACCTGGTGGGCTACGACGCCGGCTATTACGGCTACGCCTGGGCGGACTCGATCGCGGCCGACATGGCCACGGTGTTCAAGGCCGCGCCGGACGGGTTCCTGGACCGGGGCGCCGGCATGCGGATGCGCCGGGAGATCTACTCGCAGGGTGACTCCCGCGACGTGAACATATCGATCGAGGAGTTCCTCGGCAGGCCGCGCTCGATCGGGCCGTTCCTGAAGAAGCTCGGGATCCAGTAGCCCGCGCGGCGGGGATTGCGGGGCGGCCGCCCGCCCCCGGGCGGGGCGAGGGGGACTTTAGGGTCGCAACGGCGAGTCCAAGCATCATTTCATCGGGCCGCCGAGTGAATCCCGCAGAACCCGAGGTCTCCGTCGTCATCCCGTGCCTCAACGAGGCGCTCACGGTCGGCGCCTGCGTGAGGCAGGCGGTGGAGGCGCTTTCCAGCCACGGCATCGCGGGCGAGGTCATCCTCGCGGACAACGGAAGCTCGGATGGCTCGCGCGAGGCGGCGGCCGCGGCCGGGGCCCGCGTGGTGTGCGTTCCGCAGAGGGGCTACGGCCACGCCCTGGCCGGGGGGATCGCCGCCTCGACGGGGTCCCTCGTCATCATGGGGGACGCGGACGGAAGCTACCCCTTCGGAGACCTGCCCAGGTTCGTCGCCGAGCTGCGCGCAGGCAACGACCTGGTTCAGGGGTGCCGGTTCCCGAGCGGCGGAGGGCGGATCGAATCCGGGGCGATGCGGCTCATGCACCGCTGGGTCGGCAATCCCGCGCTGACTCTGCTGGCCCGGCTCATGTTCGGCACCCGCATCAACGACATCTACTGCGGGTTGCGGGGCTTCACCCGCTCCTTCTACGACCGGGCGAACCTGCGCTGCACGGGGATGGAGTTCGCGACCGAGATGATCATCAAGGCGGCGCAGCTGGGCGTCCGCACGTCGGAGCTGCCGATCACCCTCAGCCGCGACGGGCGCCTCGGCCGGGCATCGCACCTGCGCACGTTCCGCGACGGCTGGTCCACGCTGAGGCTGTTCCTGATCTGCAGCCCGGACTGGCTGTTCCTCCTTCCGGGCATCGCCCTTGCCGTCTTCGGGCTTTTCGGGGGCGCGCTCAGCCTCTCCGAGGCGCGGATCGGCCCGGCGACGCTCGGCGCCCACTCGCTGCTGGTCTCGTCGCTGTCCCTCCTGGTCGGCACCCAATGCTGCTTCCTCGGGATCTTCGCGCACACGTTCGCCCTGGTGAAGGGCCTGCGGCCCCCGGGGTCCTTCATCGTGGGTTTCTTCAGGTTCTTCACCCTCGAGAAGGCGCTCGTCGGCGCGGGGGTGATCGCGCTCTGCGGCCTCGCCCTCATCGCGTCGGTCTTCCTCGAGTGGCGGGCCGGGGGGTTCGGGCCCCTCGTCTACGCCCACACGCTCAAGTCCGTCATCCCCGGCGTGACCCTTGTCGCCCTCTCGGCCCAGGTCGTCTTCTGCAGCTTCATGGTCAGCATCCTCAGCCTCGAGTCCAAATGAAGGGGATCGACGCCCTGCACGAGGGCTGGGTGCACCCGCGTCGCATCCGGGTCCTGGCTGAGGCCGCCGCGAGGCTCCTGCCGGTGAACCTGCGCGTGCTCGACGTCGGCTGCGGCGACGGCCTGCTCGCGGCGGCGCTCGCCGGGCTGCGCCCGGACCTCGCGGTCGAGGGCGCCGAGGTCCTGCCGCGGCCGGGCTGCAGGATCCCCGTCGCCGCCTTCGACGGGCTGCACCTGCCTTTCCCCGACGCAAGCTTCGGCGCGTGCCTCCTTGTCGACGTCCTCCACCACACCGAATCCCATGCGGCGCTGCTCGCCGAGGCCGCGCGGGTCGGCTCCGGCGTCGTGCTCCTGAAGGACCACCTGCGGGACGGGTTCGCCGCGGGCCCGCGCCTGCGCTTCATGGACGTCGTCGGCAACAGGCGCCACGGCGTCGCCCTCCCCTTCAACTACCTGAGCTCAGGGGAATGGAGCAGCGTCTTCGCCCGCTGCGGCCTGGGCGTCGCGGGAAGGGACGCGTTGGACGGGCTCTATCCGTTCCCCGCGAGCCTCGTCTTCGGCCGCGGCCTGCAATTCATGGCCCTTCTTCGGCGGGACGCGCCGAAGAACTGAGGCTCCTCAGCGGTCAGCTTGCCGGGGTGGCCCTGTTCTCCACCACGCCCTTGGTGAGCCACTTCTCCAGGAACGCAGCGATGATGCAGCCCGCGAGCGCGTAGGACCCAAGCACGAGCCACATGGCCTCGGGCCGGTGCCAGTAGTCGAGCTGGTGCGCGACCATGGCCTGCTGCAGCGGGACGGAGACCCCGTTGACCACGACCTTCTCGGGCGACCAGCGCTCCAGCAGGTGCCCGGAGAGCGCGCTCACCAGCGTCTTCGCGAGGAACCACGGGATCAGCGAAAGCCCGAGGTAGGCGCCCTCCTGCCCCTTGGGGGCGATGGCCGCGGTGTATTCGTAGAGCTTCGGCGACCACACCACCTCGCCGATCGTCACCAGCACCATGCAGAGGAGCGCCATGACGTAGTGGGCCCTGGCGATGCTCATGCCGTAGATGGTCCAGGGAAGCGCCATCGGCAGGAGGGCGATGGACGAGATCATGGCCCCGTAGACAAGCATCCGGAACACGGGCCAGCGGTTTGCAAACGGGATGAAGAAGATGAGCCCGATCACGATCCCGATGGGGTTGATCGCGTTCAGGGTCCCGAAGGCCGCGTCCGGCCCGATGGTGCGGAGCCAGTACTTGGGCATCAGGATGTAGAGGTAGGTGTAGACGGCCCGCACGCCGACGATCAGGGCGACCAGCACCGCCAGGCGCAGGAGCGCCGGCTCCCGGATCATCTCGCGCCACACCTTCAGGGGATTCTTGCGCACGACCTTCTTGTCCTTCTCCTGCTCCTCCGGCGGCTCGTCCGCCGCGACGAGCTGGTCCTCGCTCTTGATGAAGAGCTTGGTCGTGATGATGCTGAGGACGGCCATGGCCACGCCGAGCGAGAAGATGTGAACGTTGCCGATGTGCAGGAGCTTGCGGATGATGTCGATTGAGAATCCGGCCGCCGCGGCCCCGACGTTCATGAAGAGGTACCAGAGGTTGAAGCCGGCGCTGCGGGACTTGCGCGACGTGTACCGGTTGGTCCCCGCCTGGAATACGGTCTGAAGGCCCGCGATGAAGGGGGCCATGAGGAAGAAGATGGCGCCGGCGAGGAGGCCCCGGTGCGGCAGGGACGGGGTGAGGCCGACCCAGAGCATCGCGAGGCGAAGCACGAGCTGGCCGCCGAGGACGACGTTGAGCGATCGCCTGATCCCGAGCCAGTCCGTGGCCATCCCGGAAAAAAGCAGCAGCAGCGACACGGCCGATGTGAAGAGCGTGATCGTGTAGCCGGCCGCGCGGTCGCTCATCCCCAGGTCGTCCGAAAGGAACACGGCCGCGATCGTCAGCAGCGCGAAGTAAGCCGTGCAGTCGAGGAAGTTGATGATCTGGATGCCCCAGTATTCCTTCCGGGTTTCGCGGAGGACCCCGAAGTCCTTGAAATACCCGATGATCATCTCGGAGGCGGTTCGACGGCTGGCTGTGTCGCTCATGGATGGGGATGTTTTTCGCGGAGGCGCCGGCGTGGGCAGGGCGGCCGATGGACAACGAACCTCCGGACAAAATGGAAATGCCCGACATTGGGCAACAACCAACCCGAGCGGTCTCCGGGCCCGGCGTCCGGTGTCCGCGGGGGCCGCACTCCGGCCGCCCTCCCGCCCCATCCGCCTCTTGCCATGAATGACATTGCGGGCGACGCTGGCCTGGTTCGAGGAAGGACGCATGCGGGCCATCAACACCATCTCCATCGCCGGCGCGCTCCTGACGGTGGCGCTGGTTTGTCCGTGCGCCGGCCAGTCGGGCGGCCCGCTGCGCCTCGAATTGCGGGACTTCGCCGCGAACATCCGCGCCGACGGGGGCTGGTCCGCGTGGGCCGAGCGGGATGAGATCCGGCCGAAGTGCTTTGTGGACACCGCGCACTTCCGGTCGGCTCCCGACGCGCTGGCGATCTCGGGAAACGGCAATCCCGCCGAATACGGGGGATGGGCCTACCCCGTTGCCGGCGTCCGGGCCGCGCAGTATTACCGGCTGACCGCCTACTACCGCGCCAAGTCGGTCGCCGACGAGGCGCGCCAGGTCGTGGCCAGGATCGACTGGCTCGACAGCCAGGGCAGGCGCGTGGGCCAGCCCGACTACGCCTACGAGACCTCGGCGGACGGGGACTGGACGCGCGTGACGCTGCGCGTGCCGGCGCCGCTGCAGGCCGTGCGCGCGAGGATTGAGCTCAGCCTCGGCTGGGCCCCGCTGGGGACCGTGTGGTGGGACGACGTGACGTTCGAGGAGGCGCAGCCGCCGCCGGCCCGGTGGGTCCGCGTCGGCACCGTCTCGCTCCACCCGAGGAACAACCCGGACAACCTGGGCGCCTACCTGCAGGCGCTCGACCGGATCGCGAGGGACAAGCCGGACATCGTGTGCCTGGGCGAGGAGATGCTCCTTGAGGGCAGTTCGAGGCCGTACGTCGGCGCCGCGGAGGAGATCCCCGGGCCCAGCACGGAGCGCCTCGGCGAGAAGGCCCGCAGCTACGGGATGTACATCGTGGCCGGGCTCACCGAGCGGGACGGTGCGGCGGTCTACAACACGGCCGTCCTCATCGACCGTCACGGCCGGGTGGCCGGCAAGTACCGGAAGGTCCACCTGCCCCGGGAGGAGGTCGAGGGCGGCCTCACGCCGGGCGGAGCCTTTCCGGTCTTCGACACCGATTTCGGGAGGATAGGAATGATGATCTGCTGGGACGCTGAGTACGTCGACGCGGCGCGCGCCATGGCGATCCAGGGGGCGGAGATCCTCCTGGTGCCCGCCGCGGGCGGTTACATGACGCTGCTCAAGGCCCGCGCCCTCGAGAACCACCTGTACGTGGTCTCATCCGGCTTCGACGTCGAGACGGCCATCATCGACCCGACGGGCCAGGTCCTCTTCGCCACGCTGGATTCAGGGGTCGACAGGGTGATGCCGATCAACCTCGAGGACCGCTTCATGGACCCGTGGCTCGGGGACATGCGGGCCCGGTTTCACAAGGAGTTGCGCCGGGACATCCCGATGCCCTGACCGAGGGGCGGGCGGCCCGCCTCAACGCCTGACCGCCCCGCGCTACCTCTTCGCGGGCAGCGGCGCCGGGGCGAGCGTCGACCAATCCTGGTCCGGGTACTTCTCCCGCAGGACCGTTGCCAGCTTCGCGTGCTCGGCCGTGCACTCAGCCATGCCGCGTTGCAGTTCCGTGGCGGCCGCGGTCTCGCGGGCCAGCTGATCGACCACGGCGTCCTTCTCCTCCAACCGCTTTGACGCCGCGTCGGCGGCCTCCTTCAGCCTGCCGACGACCCCCACCACCGCCGCGTCGTCCTCCCCGCAGTTTGCGACGGCGTCTATGGATCCGGTCATGATCCCCATGAGGACCTCATCCAGTGCGTCGGTGCTGTGGCGGCGCTTGAGCGCGTCCCGGTTGAGCGCGGCCAGGCGGCCGAGCTCGGTGAAGAAGTCGCGCCGCTCGCCCACGGCCTGCTGCGCCACGGTCGCCAGCTGAAGGGCCGCCGAGTCGACGCCGTCCGTCTTGATCGCGGCGATGCGCTCCTGCGCCTGCGTGCAGATCTGGGAAAGGGCCTGGCACCGCTCGTAGACCGAACCGTAGTACTGGTTCACGAAGAGCGGATAGATGCGCTCCATGCCGTTGTAGATTCGAAGCTCCTCGGACGTCGGGTTTGCCGGGAGCAAGGGCCTGGTCGGCGGGGCCACCTTTGGAAGCTCCCTGATCTGGCCTGCGAGGCTTGTGAAGACGGACTCGTACTCGCGGACGTACGCGCTCGTCGCCGGTCCCCTGTTCTGGGCGCATCCGGCCAAAACGCCGCCGATGACGATGCCCGACAGAAGAGGCCAAGGGGTATGGCTCACGCTGTGAGATTACCCCTTTCCAGCGCCCAGCGGCTGCGCATGTATTGCTTAACCCCTCGCAGATTTTGCGGGCCCGCGGACGGCTCGCCGAAGCGCCTGTTGCACCCGGGTCCCGCCGCGGTCGGTCAACGCACCTCGTAGGCCTCGACGAGGCCGACACCCGTCGAGGATCCGGACCCGGAAACCTGCGCGGTGTCGTTGCCCGGAGGGAGCGTGACGGTCATGGCGGCGTCGGCCGATCCGCTCGCCAGTGGAAAGGCGCCGACCGCGGCCATGCGATGGGAGTTTCGGAGGGGGCATTGAGGAGTCGGCCTCTTGTCTCTTCAGTGGGGCCACCCCAAACGCTGTCTGATTCTCATCCTGTCGGTTCCGGCCACGACCGCAATCACGGCGTTACAGGCCGCGCTTGGAGCGTGGCCGGCCTTCGCGATCCCAAGGCGACCGCAGCGGCTCAGTTGTTCTCAGGCCGGCCGGAGGGCCACGTGACGTCGTGGACCGGGCTCAGGATCCGCTGCACGCCCGAGAGCAGCTCCTGATCGATCGGCTCCCCGACTTCCTGGATGTTCCGGAGAATCCGCTTCGGGTCAGCCGTACCCACGACATTTGAGGCGATCCCGGGATTGGCCACGGAGAACTGCAGGGCCAGCTTGCTCAGGTCTCCCCCCCGTTCGGCGCAGAACCTCGCCGCCTCCGCGCACTTCGACCTCACCTGCTGCGGCGCGGGATGCCAGGCCGGCGGGCCCTCGAGGCTCAGAAGGCGCATTGCAATCGGCGCGGAGTTGATCACGCCCACGCCCTTCTCCTTCAGAAAGGGAAGCAGCGAGGCGAGCGACGTGTCGTTCAGGCAGTAGTGGCAGTAGGACTGTATCTGGTCGACCTCGATCCGCTCCATGACGGAGCGCAGGAGGCGAAGGGGCAGGCAGGTGATCCCGACAAAGCGCGCCTTGCCGGAGGCCTGCACCCGCCGGAGGGCGGGAATGGTCTCCGTGACGATCTGCTCGACGCTTCCGAATTCCATGTCGTGGACCTGGATGAAGTCGACATGGTCGGTTCCCAGGCGCCCAAGGCTCTCATCCACGCTCCTCGTGACCCGAGCGGCCGAGAAGTCGAAGTCCCTCTCCTTGTGGCCGTAGCGCCCCACCTTCGTCGCAAGGATGTACCTGTCGCGCGGTATCTCCCGGAGCGCCTTGCCGAGGACAAGCTCCGCCTTGGTGAGGCCGTAGAACGGGGCGGTGTCGATGAGGTTGATCCCGTGCTCGATGGCCGCGTGCACGGTGCGGATCCCCTCCTTCTCGTCGATCTCGCGGAACACCGAGCCGAGCGACGAGCCTCCGAATCCAAGGACGGACACCTTCAGGCCGGTCCTGCCTAGAGTTCTGTACTTCATGTTCTGTCTGCCAGGTTTTGAGGTCTTGCGGCGAAGGTTCGGATATTGATGATCGAAGGCGGAAACTGAACACCAATCGTCGCCGCAAGCAGGGTTGCGCGGCGCCCACGCTTTAGCCCCAAACCCCCTCCCCCCATGGCCATCCGCACCCCGCCCGCGGCGTTTCCGCGCGCCCTCCTCTCCTCAGTCCTGCTTTGCCTCGCCTCCGCCGCCCTGTGCGCCGCCGAGCCGGCCGCGAACCCGCGGGAGGTCATCGCCTTCGACGCCGGCTGGCGTTTCCGCCTGGGCGACGATCCGGCGGCCAGGCAGCCCGCCTTTGACGATGCGGGCTGGCGCACGCTCGATGTCCCGCATGACTGGAGCATAGAGGGCGCCCTCACCGCGCCCCCGGAGGGCGATCCGAACGGAGGCTTCTTCCCGCACGGAATCGGCTGGTACCGGAAGGCCTTCGCGCTTCCGGCCGCCGCGGGCAGGAAGGTCGTCATCGAGTTCGACGGCGTGTACATGAACAGCGAGGTATGGATCAACGGGCATTTCCTCGGGCGCCGTCCCTACGGCTTCGTCGGCTTCCGCTATGACCTGACGGACTTCCTTAAAACGGACGGCTCCCAGAACGTCCTCGCCGTCCGCGTCGACGATTCGCTCGAGCCGTCCGTGCGCTGGTACGCGGGCTCGGGAATCTACCGGCACGTGCGCCTCATCGTCACGGGCTACACGCATTTCCATCTCGACGGCGGCGTCAGCGTCACGACCCCGGAGATCACGGCCGACCAGGCGATCGTGCAGGCCGCCGTGGTCATCGACGCCAGCTTCTTCACGGAGCAGGAGCGGCAGGCGTGGCTCAAGGACGCGTGGCACGCCAAGCCCGCCAAGCGCGAGGTCGCGCTGCTCTGCAGCGTGCTGGCGCCGGACGGCACGGTCGCCGCGAGCACCGAGTCCAGGCTCACGCTGGAGAGCATGCGCCCAGGCCAGCGCGCGACCCAGTGGATACCCGTGGCGAAGCCGCGCCTCTGGTCCGACCGCGCGCCCGAGCTCTACCGGCTGCGCGCCACGCTGAAGCTCGACGGGGCGACCCTCGACGAGACCGTCACGACGTTCGGCATCCGCCAGCTCGTCTTCGATCCCGACCGCGGCCTGTTCGTGAACGGCCGTCCCACCAAGCTCCGGGGGGTCTGCGTGCACCAGGACGCGGGCTCCTTCGGCAACGCGGTCCCCGTCGAGGTGTGGGCCTTGCGCCTTGCGCGCCTGAAGGAGATGGGCTGCAACGCGGTCCGCACAAGCCACCACCCCTTCGCGCCGGAATTCTACGACCTGTGCGACCGGATGGGCCTCTACGTTTTCGACGAGGCCTTCGACGAGTGGACGAGGGACTGGACGTACAACCCCACGGAGGACACCCGCGGCAAGTCGCTCTACGGCTATCACCTGTACTTCAACCAATGGCACGACGCGGACCTTCGCGCCATGCTCCGCCGCGACCGCAATCATCCCTGCGTCGTGCTCTACAGCATCGGTAACGAGATCCCGAACCAGCTTGAGGATGGCGGCGCCAAGGTCGCCCGGGAGCTCGTCGCCGTCTGCCACGAGGAGGACCCGACGCGCCCGGCCACCTCCGCGTGCGACCAGTCCCACGTCTCGTCGCGAAACGGCTTCATGGACGCCCTCGACATCGCGGGCTACAACTACATCGACCGGCTCTACGGCGAGCGCACCTACGCCCCGGAGCGCGAGCGCTTCCCTCACCGCCTCTGCCTGGGCACCGAGACCAGCAACAAGTCCGCCAACTGGCTCGGAGTCCGAGACAACGACTACGTCATCGGGGAGTTCATCTGGACGGGCATCGACTACCTCGGGGAGTCGCACAGTTTTCCGCGCCGCGGGTCGGGTTCCGGCTACCTGGACCTCGCCGGCGGCAGAAAACCCGAGTACTTCCATCGCGCCGCCTTCTGGAGCGACGCCCCGGTGCTCCAGCTCTCCGTCCTCTCCGGTGAGAAGCCCGAACTCGATTGGCGGCCCGCGCCCTCGTACTTCAGGTGGAACTGGGCCGACGGCGCGCAGCTCGTCGTGAGGGCGTCAACCAACTGCGACGAGGCCGAGCTGTTCCTCAACGGCCGCTCCCTTGGCCGCCATGGCGTCTCCCGCGACGCGTGCTCCAGCGACTGGACGGTGCCCTACGCCCCGGGCGTGCTTTCGGCCGTCGGCTACCAGTCGGGAAAGAGGGCCGCCGAGCAGGAGCTGCGCACTGCGGGCAAGCCCGGGCGCCTGCGGATCGCCCGCCTGGCGAAACCGCTGCCCGGCGGCATCGAGTTCTATGAGATCACCGTGGTCGACGACCATGGCATCGAGGTGGCCGACGCGACATCCGAAGTCACGGTCAAGGTCGAGGGCGACGGCCGCCTGATCGGGCTCGACACCGGCGACCTGAGCTACGGGGGGCTGTTCAAGGTCGCGACCCGCGCGGCCTATCAGGGACGGCTTCTCGCGACCGTGCAGCGGACCGCACCGTCGGGCGGCATGAATGTGGGCGCCTATTCTCCCGGAATGCCGGGCGAGGTTGTTGCCGAGCCGATGACAAGAGACGGGGCGAAGGTGAGCTACAGGCCGGAAGGCAATTGACCCGGAACCCAGAGCCCTGCTCCCTTGTGCCCTCGCCCGGAATCTTCCCCAACGGACCCTGACCGCATGGCCCACCGCCTCATCCGACTCCTTGCACCGCTGGCCGGAGTGCTCGCCGCCTGCGCCGCGCATGCGGGAGCAGGCGACGGCAGGCTCGACATCTACTGGGTTGATGTCGAAGGCGGCGGCGCGACCCTCATCGTCACGCCCGCGGGAGAGTCGGTGCTCATCGACTCCGGGAGCCCGGGCGGGCGCGACTCGGGGCGCATCCGCCACGTCGCCGCGGATGTCGCGGGCCTGAGAAGGATAGACTTCCTTGTCACGACCCACTTCCACATGGACCACTACGGCGGCGCCGCGGAGCTCGCGACGCTGATCCCTATCGGGCAGGTGTACAACAACGGCTTCCCCACCCACGATCCGGACAACAGCCCGACCGACACCCGGTGGGTCATGCTCCTTCGCCCCTACCATGACTTCGCCGCGGACGGACGGACCATCATCCACCCGGGCGACCTGATCCCCCTCAAGTCCCCCAGCGGCGCCCCCGCCCTCACGCTTCAGTGCATGGCGGCCCGCCAGCAGTTCATCCCGGCGCCTGCCGGCGCCGGACCCAACCCGCTGGCCGCGGAGAACACCGCCCATCCGGTCGACACGACCGACAACGCCAACAGCATCGTCCTGCTGCTCTGCTACGGCCCGTTCCGCTTCTTCGACGGCGGCGATCTCACGTGGAATACCGAGGGGGCCCTCGTGACGCCCGTCAACCGGGTCGGGCGGGTGGATGTCTACCAGGTGGACCACCACGGCTTGGA
>CAZHPC010000108.1:0-10990 GCA_964534685.1 uncultured Opitutaceae bacterium | reverse complement strand
CCTCGAACCGGGTCAGGAAGATAAGGAGCACACTGGGCTTCTTCACGGCCCCGAAGGTGCTAGCATCCTTTCCGGGAGGCAAGAGCAGTGGTGGCTCCCGGAACCCCGGGCTATTTCTTGAGAGGATAATCCTTTATAAACTGCACAATTTCCGCCGCGTTGCAGAAGCAGAGCGCGGTGAAGGTGTCGGCGGCCCCGTAGTAGATCGCTATGCGGCCCGTCGCCGAGTCACACAGGCACCCCACCGGGAAACAGACGCCCGGCACAAAGCCCGTCAGCTCATAGGGGGCCTCCGGCACAATGAGCGGTTGGTTCGCGCAGGCGATGACCTTCCACGGCTCATCGAGGTCAAGCAGCATCGCGCTGATCGAGTAGACGAAGCCGTTGCAGGTCGTGGTGACGCCGTGATAGAAGAGAAGCCATCCCTCGCTCGTCTCTATCGGCGAGGGTCCGGCGCCGATCTTCGTGCCCTGCCACCACGGGCCGCCGCGGCCGATGACGTGGCGATGCTTGCCCCAATGGACGAGGTCCGGGCTCTCGCTGATGAAGATGTCGCCGAACGGCGTGTGGCCGGTGTCCGAGGGCCGGCTGAGCATCAGGAAATTCTTCCCGAACTTGCGCGGGAAGAGGACTCCGTTCCGGTTGTAGGGCAGGAATGCGTTCTCGAGCTGCTCGAAGTGGACGAAGTCGGTCGTCCGCGCGATGCCAATGGTCGGGCCGTGGTAGCCATTGCACCAGGTGACGTAATGGACGCCGTCGACGGGGGTGACGCGCGGATCATACGCGTACTCGAACTTGCGGACCTCGGGATCGTCGCAGGCAAGCTCGATGGGCTTCGGCTCAAACGTGAACTTCAAGCCATCCGGGCTGCGGCCCACGTGCAGGTGCGGGATGCGGTCCATCCCCTCGGTGCGAAAAACTCCGATGAAGCCGCCTTTCCAGGGCACCACCGCGCTGTTGTAGATGCCCGTCACACGCGGAAGAGGACGGCGGCCAACAACGGGATTCGAGCTGTAACGCCACGCCTGGTCGGGGTTGCCGGCCGGCTTGGGCTCCCAGGGGATGTTTGGCAATGCGGGACCGATGATCTTTAGCTTCATGGATGGGGTTGAAGTCGCTGGACGGGGGCCGCGGAAGGCACCGAGCCAGAAGGGGGTTACCTGACCTTAGTGAAGGGGACGTTCATAGACTATCTGCAACCGAACTGGATGTTAATGAGATCCTTTGCCAGGGACTTGAGATGCTCTTCTCGGTCCTCGAACACCTCTTGGGAGGGTCCTCCAGGATCATGAATTCGAAGCAGGGAAAGCACTATCGACGGTTTGACATCCCCGTGGAATTAAGCGGTTTAAGAGAGGACGTTTAGTCGAACGCAGCCCGCACCGCAGGCATCTCCCCACCCATGCGAAAACGCGCACCCACGCCTTCTCGAAGTCCGATTCTGGCCCTGTTAGCAGGCGTTGCCCTTGCGTCCTCGTGCGCGGGAGCCGCCCAGGTCTTCAATGTCGTGGACTTTGGCGCCACAGGCCGGGACATCCGGACTGACACGGCCGCCATCCAGCGGGCGATCGACGCATGCAGCGGCCAGGGCGGCGGCCGCGTGATCGTCCCTGCCGGAAGCAAGATCACGATCGCAACCATCGAATTGAGGAGCCACGTCGACCTTCACCTGGAGCGCGGAGCCCTGCTCCAGGGCAGCCCACGCCACTCCGACTTCACGCGGTTCTCCCTCCAGCCCGTGACGTTCGACTCGGCCGCCGTTCCACGGCAGGGCGTGATCGTGTACGCCGACGGCGCCGAGGACATCGCCATCACGGGACCGGGGCAAATTGACGGCAATGAGATGGCCTACGTCTCAAAGATCGGTCCCAACATCTACACCTGCGTCGAGCTGAGGCCCTTCATGATCGTCCTCAGGAAATGCCGGCACATCCTGCTTCAGGAATTCTCGCTGACTAACTCGGCGTTCTGGACCCTGAGGCTGCAGGGGTGCGACGATGCGTCCATCGACTCGATACGCATCGACGGGGACCTGAGGATGCCGAACAACGACGGCATCGACATCGACTGGTCGTCGAACGTGCGCATCCACGGTTGCCACATAGAGACCGGTGATGACTGCATCTCGCTGAAGACCGCCCCGCTGAGCGACGGCGTCGCCCGCCCCTGCGAGAACGTGGTGATCTCGGGATGCACCCTGAGGTCGCGTTCGTCGGGCGTCGTGCTCGGGTGCGACGCGAGCGGGCCCATCCGCGACGTGGTGGTCAGTGACTCCATCATAAAGGACAGCCACAGGGGCGTCGCGGTCCGCCTGAGCCTCGGCGGCACCATCGAGCGGGTTCTCTTCTCCAATCTCATCATCGAGACGAAGATCTTTGACCCCATGTGGTGGGGGCGCGGCGAGCCCATCCAGATCGAGGCGATACCCTGGACAAGCCGCAGCAAGCTGGGCGTCGTTCGCGACATCCGGTTCTCCAACCTCATCTGCAGCTCCGAGAACGGTGCGGTCATCTACGCCGACGAGCCGGGCCACATCGAGAACATCTCCTTCGACCGGGTCTCGATCCACGTTTCGAGGCCGTCCGCCTTCGCGGGCGGACAGCAGGACCTGCGGCCCAACGGCGACAAGGAGTCCCTGCGGGCCCTTCCCACGAGCGGATTCCTGATGAACAACGCCTCAGGCGTCACCTTCAGGGACTGCAGCGTCACCTGGGGCCCCAACCCCCCGGACTATTTCAGGTATGCGCTTGATGCCGCCGCCTGTCCCGGACTGGCCGACGCTGGCCTGGCAGGCGAGGCCGCCCACTCCGGGCTTCCCGCAAAATGGATCCGCTGACGCCGTGATGACCCGGCGCGAGTTCCTCGGGGTCTCGGCGGGAGCCCTGCTTCTCGGCCCCGGTTGCGCCGGCGTCGCCGCCGGCCGCCAGCCGCGCATCCCGCGCTGGCGCGGATTCAACCTGACCGCGATGGCCGGCGGACGCGGCCCTCGGGAGTTTGTGGAGTCCGATTTTCAGTGGATGGCCGAGTGGGGCTTCAATTTCGCGAGGATTCCCCTCTCCTACTGGGCGTGGTCCAGCCCGAAGGACTGGATGACGATAAATCCCGATGCGCTGAAGCCGCTCGATCGCGCCATCGAGCTCGGCAGGCAGCACGGCATCCACATGAGCCTGGGTTTCCACAGGATCCCCGGCTACTGTATCAACGGAAGGGATCGCGAGCCCTACCAGCTCTTCGACAGCCCCCGAGACTCGATGCTGCGGGCGCTCGAGGCCGCAAAGCACCACTGGCGCTTCTTTGCCGAGCGCTACCGGGGGATCCCGAGCTCTCGAGTAAGTTTCGACCTCCTGAACGAGCCGCCGTTCATGGCGGACCAGTCGCGCTACGTCGAGATCGCCAAGGCGCTCATCGCCACCATCCGGGAGGCGACTCCCGAAAGGCTCATCTTCGCCAACGGCGCCGACATCGGGCAGACGCCGGTGCTCGGGCTGATCGACGAGGGCATCGTGCAGAGCTCCCATGACTACCAGCCGAAGATGGTCAGCCACTATAAGGCGAAGTGGGTGCCGGCCGCCGAATTTGAGTCGCTCGATAAACCCACGTGGCCGATGGTCGACAAGCACGGCGTGCTTTGGGACAAGGAGAAGCTACGGGCCGAGGAGATCACGAAGTGGAAACCCCTCACCGACCGGGGGGCTCCGGTTCACATCGGCGAATGGGGCTGCTTCACGCAGACGCCCCACGACGTGTGCCTCGCGTGGATGGCCGACCAGCTGGCGCTCTGGAGGGAGGCCGGCTGGGGATGGTCCATGTGGAACCTTCGCGGCGGCTTCGGCGTCGTCGACAGCGGGCGCGCGGACGTCCGGTACGAGGACTTCCGCGGCCACAAGCTCGACCGCAGGATGCTGGAGCTGCTCCTGGCCGGCTGACGGCCAGCCTAGGGCGCCGCCTCGGCGCCGGTCAGCTCATGCACGCGGTCGATGAGCTCGAAGCAGCAGCGGCTGCTGTGGTAGGGGCATTTCCACACCGTCACCTTGGGCCGGGGAACCGGGGTGCCGTCGCGCTTGACCTTCTCGATCCAGTCGCCATGCACGCGGTCGACGAACTTGGCCTCAATGTAGTCCCAGCTGTGCCGCGACGCCTCGAAATACCGGGGGTCGCCCGACAGCTGGTACGCGTTCAGGAATCCAATCGCAGCCTCGGCCTGGGGCCACCAGTCCTTGTCCGTGTCGGTGTAGCCGCCGGGGCCGCCGTCGTTCACCACGCCCCCGTCCGGATCCACGCCCTCCGCCAGCGTCACCCGCGCGATGTCGAGCGAGATGGTCTTGACCTCGGCGATCAGCGCCGGGTCGCCGAGCACCTTCGCCGCCTCAACCAGGAGCCAGCTCAGCTCGATGTCATGGCCGTAGGACACCTCTCCGTGCCCGATCGGCGTCCAGTCGTCCCCCATGAACAGGATCAGGTGATGGGTCTTCGGGTCGATGATGTGCTTGATCACCATCTCGGCCAGGTCGCGCTGGCTGGCCCGCAGGCCCGCGTCCGGCCACACCCGCAGGAGGTTCGTGTAGCCCTCAAGGATGTGGATGTGCGAATTCTGCGACTTCGAGGCGGGGCCCATCCGGTTCTTGTCGGGCGACAGGCGGGCCCATTTCCGGTCGAGGGCGTCAAAGTAGCCGCCGTTCTTCTTGTCGCGCGAATGCTCCTCGATGAGGTTGTAGATCGCGATGGCCTTCTCGAGGGCGGCCTTTTCCCCCGTCGCCCGGTAATACTCCGAGAGCCCATAGATCCCGAAGGTCTGCAGGTAGATCAGCTTGAAGTCCATCTGCGGCTTGCCGTCCACCGTGATCGACCAGAACAGGCCCCCGTTGTCCGTGTCCCAGAAATGGTCCACAAGGTCCCTGTAGGCGTAACGCGCCATCTCGAGGTAGGCCGGATCATGGTAGAGGCGGTAGGCCGTCGAGAACGTCCAGAGGATTCGGCACGTCAGCAGTCCGCCGCGCTGCGAGTTCCTCTTCACGACCATGTCCTTGTCGATGAAGCCGTAGAAGCCGCCGTTCTCGGGATTGCGCGTGACCTTGAGCCAGAAGGGAAGGATGTCGCCTTTCACCTCCTGCTCGGCGCTTGCTGCAAGGGCGGTCAGCTGGGCGTTGGGCACGCTCGGCAAGGAAGCCGTGGCCCCGCGCGCGTGGACGCAGGCAGCAAGGATCGTGGCAGCGAGCAGGAATTTTGGGGGTTTCATGGTTTTGGGAGCATCCGAACGACCAACTCTAACCTATGACGACATCCGAAATTTCGCCCCGCAAGGCTAATGAGAACCCTGTGACCCGCCCCGGCGGCGGGTTTTGTTTGCGCTCTTACTCGTTTTTTTGATCCTCCCAGCAGCATCGGGGCGCCGCTCCCACGCCTCGGTGCGCGCCGCCCCCTACCGCACCCTCCCATGCTGCTGCACCCCCTGGATATCGGCATCATTGTCGGCTATTTCGTGCTCGTCGTGACCGTGGGCCTCTGGGTCTCCCGCAGGGGATCCAAGGACCTCGACGCGTACTTCCTGGGGGGAAAGACGATGCGTTGGTACATGCTCGGCGTCTCGGACGCCTCCGGCATGTTCGACATAAGCGGGACGATGTGGCTCGTGTATGTCCTCTTCATCTACGGCCTGAAGAGCATCTGGCTCCCGTGGGTCTGGCCGACGTTCAACCAGATCTTTCTGATGATGTTCATGAGCGCGTGGCTGCGCCGCTCCAACGTCCTCACGGGCGCCCAGTGGATGCAGACGCGCTTCGGCAACGACCGGGGCGCGACGCTCGCCCACCTGAGCGTCGTCGTCTTCGCTCTCGCGAACGTGATCGGGCTGCTCGCCTACGCCTTCAAGGGAATCGGCAAGTTTGCGGTCGTGATGCTCCCCTGGCACTTCACGGGCGCCTCGACGGGAGTCTTCAGCGACGAGAACATCTACGCCATGATCCTGCTCGGCCTCACATCGCTCTATGCGATCAAGGGCGGCATGGTGAGCGTCGTCATCACGGAAGTCGCTCAATTCACGATCCTGACGCTGGCAGCGATCACGATTGGCGTCATCGCGCTCGTCAAGGTGTCGCCCGCAATGATCGCCCGCAGCATCCCCGACGGATGGATGAACCCTTTCTTCGGCTGGAAGCTCGGCCTCAACTGGGACGGGATCCTCAGCACCGCGAACGCGGCGATCAAGGCGGACGGCAACGAGTTCTTCACGGTCATCTTCGGCCTCATGTTCTTCAAGGGCGTGCTCGCGAGCCTCGCCGGGCCCGCCCCGAATTACGACATGCAGCGCATCCTCGCCACGCGCAATCCGCGCGAGGCCTCGCTCATGAACGGCATGGTGACCGTCGTCCTCATGTTCCCGCGCTACATGATGATCGCCGGCATCACGGTCCTCGCCCTGGCGTTCTGCATGCCGACCCTCCAGTCGCAGGGGAACCCGGACTTCGAGAAGGTGCTCCCCCTGGTGCTGAGCGGGCAGGTCCCCACCGGGGTCATCGGGTTCCTGCTCGCGGGACTCGCGGCGGCCTTCATGTCGAACTTCGCCGCGACGCTCAACGCCGCGCCCGCCTACGTGGTCAACGACATCTACAAGCGCTTCATGAACCCGGAGGCGAGCGGCAGGAGGCTCGTGATGCTCAGCCGCGTCGTCTCCATCGTTTTCCTGGCGGTGGGGATCGTCTGCGGGCTGCTCACCAACAGCATCACAACCGTGATGATGTGGCTGGTTGGGGCGCTCTACAGCGCGTTCGTCGCCGCCAACGTCCTCAAGTGGTACTGGTGGCGCTTTAACGGCTACGGCTACTTCTGGGGCATGGTTAGCGGCATCGCCGGGGCGGTCCTCTTCCTCCTCGTTGAGCAGGTGGCCGGCCGCAGCTTCAACGCGCTTTACACGTTCCCCTTCCTGCTGGTGATCTCCGTCGCCGGGTGCCTCGCCGGGACCTACCTGAGCAAGGCAGAGGACGACGAGGTCCTGAAGAAATTCTACAGGACCGTGAACCCCTGGGGCTGGTGGGGGCCGATCCGCGAGAAAGTGATGCTCGATGACCCGTCCTTCGTGCCCAACCGCGGCGCCGCGCATGACCTCACCAACGTCGCCATCGGCATCGTCTGGCAGATGTGCCTCGTGACGCTCCCCATCTACATCGTCCTGAAGCAATGGCCCTTGTCCGCGGGAATCCTCGCCGTACTGGCGGCCACGTCGGTCTACATGAAGTTCCAGTGGTACGACCGCCTGGAGAAGGCATCCTGACCCTTCCCCTGCGGGGCCCCAGACCCGACCGGCAAAGCCCCTAGATTCGGCTTCGCAGGTCCTCCGGAAGAAGGTCGATCGCCAGGTCGCGCAGCCTTGAATCGGCGATCTCTATGTGGAACGCGTGGGCGAGCACAAGCAGGTCGTAGAGCGAGCCCGTTGTGAGCGACCTGAGCCTGTCCTCCTTGAGCCCCTCGATGCAGCGGCGCATCTGCTCCCCCGCAAGCCTGTACTGTTCGCCGCGCGCAAGGACCGTCGCCAGGCTGATCCTGCGATCCCAGGGGAGGTACCGGTCGCCGCCGTTCCGCAGGCGAACCAGCAGGTCGTCCAGGGTCCTTGCCGCGGCCGCGGCGTCCCCCCGGGCGCTCTGCACCTGCGCGCGCGCGGCCAGTGCACCCACGTCGCCCGGAAAACGGCGCAGGGCCGCGGCCGCGGCGGCTGCATCGCCCAAGTCGCCCGTCTCGACAAAATACTCCGCCAGCCGGCTCGCGGCCGCAGCCGGGCTCTGCTCGTCGACCACCTCGAAGACGAGGACCGACTGCCCCTCAAACGCCCCTCCGACGGGAAGTTGGTACGGCACCGGCCGCAGCCAAGGAGGCAGGTTCCAGTGCCGCAGCGAGGTGACCAGCAGGCTGGACCTGCTCGCGAACTTCTTGACCAGGTAGAGGTGTGCAAAATCCTCGAAGAACGGGTCCCACGAGGGGATCACGATGTACCTCACACCGTGCCCCTGAAGACCGCCCTGGGCCTCCTCCATGGTCGTCGCGGCGGCGATGCCCAGCGTGGCGCCGAAGCCCGCCCTGTTGTCGGCCGCAAAGGTCCCGACGCCGCGCAGGCCCCCGAAGTAGCACAGGGCCGTCGTCTCGTTTGGCGGCGCAAAGACGACAACCCCGTTCTCGCCGGTGCGCTTCTGCAGCCAGTGCGCCAGATGGCGCTCAACCAGTTGCTCGGACTCCTTGGCGGTGAGCGTCATTCCCGGGCCGGAGGGGCCGTGAGGAAGGAGCTGGCCTATCCCCGGGAACGTGGAAACCAGGACCACGGCCGCCAGGAGCCAGCGCGCGGGCATCCGTCCCAGCATGGCCCCCCCCGACGCAGCGCCGACCACAAGCGCCAGCAGCGTGGCATCAAGCACGCCCCACCAGCCAAGCCGCTGGCAGGCGAACGCGAAGGCGACAAGAACCGGGCCCAGCGCGACGGCGAGCAAGGACCGGGCCCTGGGGTCGGCAGCACGGCGCACGAGGAGCCACGCCGCGGGGATGATGGCAGCCAGCGGCAGCAGGGTCGCCCACGCGGCACGGGAGGCGCCGTCGCGCTGGAGCCAGGCCCAAGTGCTAGCTGCGGCCGCCCCGTCCGGAAGCCTAGTCAGGCGCGCCCAGAGCGAGTCCTTGGCGAGGAATGTCGGGTCGTTTGTGATCCGGTAGGCCGCCGGCAGGCTCGCGACAGCCGCAAGCGAGAGAACCACAACCGCGATGTCGCGCGCCCTCCACGAGGGCCTCGCGCCCCGGATCCACGGCACCGCCCTTGCCAGGAGCTCGCCCGCCCCAATCCAGGCGAGCCCGTACAGCGGGTGCACCGAGTCGAGGCGCCACGAGCCCATGTTGCCGGGAAAATACTCCGCGACATAGGCCGCGAGCACGGTCGCCCCCCCGCTGCAGGCCCAGATCCTCCACGGCATCGGGGCGGCTCCGGCCGTTTCGGCCCCGGCCGCGCCCCGCCTCGACACCCAGGCCTCAAGGAGCGCCCCCAAGACGACGCCCAACGTGATCGGCACCTGGGTCGGGACGCTCACCCACATGCCCAGGCCCCCCGCGACGCCGGCGAGGGCGAACCATGTGGCGGTCCGTCCGGCGCCCGGCGCGCGCAGCCCGGCCAGAAGCAGCAGGAGGCTCCCCAGCGCGCAGAGGCCCGAGAGCCCGTGCGGGTCCGGCATGCCGGCAAGGAACCCGGAGGCGAACGGGAAGACCGCGACGAGGCCGACCGAGAGCAGCGCGGCCGCGAATCCGCCGAAGCGCCAGGCCACCAGCGCCGCGCAGCCCGCGACAGCGAGGAGATGGAGGATCGGGTCGCCGTAGAGGGCGGCCCGCTCCACGCACACGCCAATCGGCCGGCCGGACGCCTCGTGCGAGACCCAGGCCACAAGCCCCAGCCACCAGCGGTAGGGCGAGGCCGAGTTCACCTCCCGGCCCGCCGGGGCGTTCTCATAGTCGACATGGCGCACCCGCGCCTCCCCCCGCGCGAACATCTGCTGGGTCTGGGCTATCCAGTGGAAGCTGTCCTCGTTGGCCTCGGGCACGATCAGCTCGCGCTGCCTGTTGGCATAGCCGGTCGGCGAACCCGCGTCGAGGACGTCCGCCTTCCGCGCCCTCCCCTCCAGGCTGGACACGTACTCGACCCGCCGCACGCGGCCCACGTCGAGCCAGACGAGCCATGCGCACGCGCAGACGGGAATGACCACCCATAGGCGCGGGAAGATGCGGGCGAGCGTGTTCAATCAGGGTGTGGCCGGGCGGCCGGAATTCTCAGGGTCAACAAATAAGGGGAAAGCGCAGGCAAGGACAAGGGGAGTCCGCGGGGCGACGCGCCCAACTCGACCTTGACGCTCCTTTTGGGGCGGTCCTGCATGGTAGGGCCCATGTTCCCCTCGGTAAACTCCCAAACCCTTTCGGCGCGGAGTTTCGCAGGCCGTTGCACCCGCCTCGCCCTGCTGGCCGCGGCCCTGCTCCACGGCCCGGCGGCCCGGGCGGCCGATCCCGCCGGAGGGATAAGCAGCCAGCCCCTGGCGCCGCGCCCTTTCCCTCGCGGCAAGACCATGTTCGTCCGCCTCTCGCCGGAGGAGACCGGGCTGCGCGCCGAGAACAAGTATGACGACCCAAGGATCTGGGGGGAGCTCTACCACGAGTTCGAGGTCGGCGAGATCGGCACCGGAGTGACGATCGGGGACTATGACGGCGACGGCAGGCCGGACATCTATGTCGTCAGCAAGACCGAGGGCTGCCGCCTCTTCCGCAACCTGGGCGGCTACAGGTTCGAGGACGTGACCGAGAGGGCGGGCGTCGGCGCCACGCCCGGCGTGTGGAACCAGGGGGCGACGTTCGTCGACATCGACAACAACGGGCGCCTCGACATCTACGTATGCAGGTTCAACGCCCCGAATCTCCTCTACGTGAACCAGGGGGACGGGACGTTCAAGGAGATGGCCCACGCCTACGGGCTCGACGTGAACGACGCGTCCAGCATGGCGTGCTTCTGCGACTACGACCGCGACGGCTGGCTCGACCTCTTCCTGCAGACGAACATGCTCAACTACAGCAAGAGCCCGAACGGCCAGCGGAGCTACATGTTCCACAACAACCGCAACGGGACCTTCACGAACGTGACCGAGCGCGCCGGCATCTCCGGCGAGGCGCGCGGGCACTCAGCCGTCTGGTGGGACTATGACAACGATGGCTGGCCCGACCTTTACGAAGCGAACGACTTCTCGCTGCCCGACTTCCTCTACCACAACAACCGCGACGGCACGTTCACGGAGGTGGTCGACCGCGTCATTCCGCACATGCCGTTCTCCTCGATGGGTTCGGACCTTGGCGACGTCAACAACGACGGCCTGATCGATCTCTTTGTGACCGACATGGCCGCGACGGCCCACGAGCAGGACCAGCGCGGCATGGCCGAGTCGCGCAGCCACACCGCGGAGGACGACAGGAACCCCGACGCAGCGCCCCA
>CAZHPC010000107.1:0-11146 GCA_964534685.1 uncultured Opitutaceae bacterium | reverse complement strand
TCAGCCAGGACGAGGCCGTCATGACCTCCCGGATGATCCGGGCGATCGAGAACCCTCGCGTGACAATGCTCGGGCACCTCTCGGGACGGCTCCTGCTCCGGCGCGAGGCCTACTGCGTCGACGCCGCCAAGGTGATCGACGCCGCGATCGCGAATGGCGTGGCCATAGAGCTGAATGCCAATCCGCAAAGGCTCGACATGGACTGGCGCCTGTGGAGGCGCGCCGCCGAGCGGGGACTTGAGTGCTCGATCAATCCCGACGCGCACGGAACCGCGGACCTCGAATTCGTGAGGGCCGGCGTGAACGCGGCGCGCAAGGGCTGGCTCACGAGGGAGAATGTGGTCAACACGCGGTCACTGGAGGAGGTTGAGGCCTGGATGGCGAAGAAAGGGAGACGCAAATGATCGACGCACGGGCGCGCGGACTGGCGAACATCCACGCGGCTCTGATGACGCTCATCGTGGGCGTCGTCTTCTGGGCGTGGGCCTTCGTGAACCTGAATTATCATGTGCCGTTTGTGCACATGAGCCCTTACAGCAACATCGTCCCCTATTTTCTCTGCGCGATCGTTGGGATGGTGCTCTCCGCACGCGATGTATCGCGCCGCCTAGCCGCCCGGTTCCACCTCCCCGACCTCGGGGGATCCGCGCGCCTCGCCTTCCGCCAGGTCGCGCTCATGGCGCTGCTCATCTTCGCGATGATGTTCGCCACGCAGGACCATAGCGTGAGCAGGCTTTTTCTCGGGACCTTCCTGGTCTGGTGCTGGCTTACGCTCGCGGTCCTCAACGCAACGGTCCCGGGAAGGCTGGCCCGGTTCATCTTCCAGAAGGGACACCGCCTTCCCACGGTCTTGATCGGGCAGCCGGGCTCGTTCGCGAAGGTCCGGGAATGGGCAGCCAACAAGGAGCTGCTGGGAATCTACCCCGTCGGTCTGCTTTCGCCGGAGCCGCCCCCGGAAGGCCCGGCAGCGCTGTCGGTTCCCTGGCTCGGCACGCCCGCAGAGCTGCCGCGGGTACTCGGGGAGCGGCTGGTGGGCCAGGTCATAATGCTCGAGCTGCCGGCGAGCGACCTCGAGGCCAGCAACGTCATCAACGCGTGCCGCGACCATGGGTGCCGCCTCCTTATCCACAGCAACATCGAGGAGCGGTACACCCAGCCGCTGGTCCCCATCACCGAGGAGGGGCGGCATTTCTATACGCTTCAGGAGGAGCCCCTCGAGGACCCCCTCAACCGCATCATCAAGCGCTCGTTTGACCTGGCGGTCTCGATCCCGGTGGTCGCGCTGATACTGCCGCCCCTCTGCGCATGGGTGGCCGTCATGCAGAGGATCCAGGCGCCGGGGCCGCTGTTTCACGCGCGCGACAGAAGGGGCAAGCAGGGCAGGATCTTCTGCATGCTCAAGTTCCGCTCGATGTATGTCGGGCCAGAGAGCGCGGCGGCCGAGTCGAAGCAGGCCCTCTCGGAGGACCAGCGCATTTTTCCCTTTGGCAGGTTCATGCGGCGGCGCAGCCTCGATGAGTTTCCCCAGTTCTGGAACGTCTTTGTCGGGGAAATGAGCATCGTGGGTCCTCGGCCTTACATGCCCATCCTCGACGAGGAGTTTCGCCAGCAGACGCAGGGCTACCGGACGCGTAACCTGGTGAAGCCCGGAATCACCGGCCTGTCGCAGAGCCTGGGCTTCCGGGGGGCGGTGCTCGAGGAGGAGATGGTGCGCCGCCGGGTGTACTGGGATGTCTACTACATCTCCCACTGGTCCGTGTGGCTGGACTTCCAGATCACCGCAAGGACTCTCGGGCAGGTGTTCAGGCCCCCGGAGACAGCTTTCTGACCGCTGCTCAGAAGCTCTTCACGTAGGTGTTGCCGTCGGCGTCCACGAACGTGAGGCGGTCGGGCTCCACCTTGACCAGCTTCAGGCCAACGGAACGGTCCATGGTGTCATTCACCTTGTAGACGTGCCCGTCGACAAGCGCCTTGCTGTCGGCGCCCGCCGAACGGACCCCTGAAATGTGGAACCGGTCCACGATCCCCTGGATCAAGTCATTGCGGGCCTGGGGCGCTGGGGCCGGGTGTTGGCTTGCCGCCGCGGGCGGCTCGGTACTCGCGATGGGCAGCGGGGTCTCGGCCGGTTTCGGCGGCGCTGTAGGCGCCGGGGTGGGTGACGGCGGGCCCGGCCGGGAGGGGGCCAGCGCGATCACGGGAACCTGCACCACGACCTTCTGCGGCGCGGGCGTCGGAATCGCCGCGGGCGTCGGCTTTGCCGCGACGGATGCCTTTGGCTCCGGCTTTCCGGTCATGAGGATCCCGGTGATGACGGCAGAGACCACGATGAGCGCGACCGCGGCGCCGGCTATGAGGACCACCGTCTGCGTGCGGATCGGCTCGCGCTGTCGGGAGGCCCGCCCATGGCCGCCGCCTGGCATCGGGGGAACCATGTCCGCCTGCTCCTCGGCGCGCAGGCGGGCGGCCTTTTTCAGCGCATCGTTGATGAGGCTCATGGATGATCTCTCAATTCGTGAGAAGATCCATATCGCGGACGGCCCGGCGCGCGTCCCAATAATTAACCTCGTCAGACTGGCGGATGAATGCGGAAAGCATGGCCTTGTCGCAGAGGTTGTTCACGACTCGCGGGATGCCGCGGCTGGCCTTGTGAATGGCCCTCAGGGCCCAAGGCGTGAACGACGGACGTCCGGATCCGCCTGCGAGGGTGAGGCGATGCTGGATGTAATGCACCATGTCCCTATGGGAAAGGGGGTGGAGCTCGTAGTGCACCAGGATGCGCTGGCGCAGCTGGCGAAGCTCCTCGCGGGCGAGGACCTCCTTCAGCTCGGGCTGGCCCATGAGGACGATCTGCAGGAGCTTCTGCTTGTCGGTCTCCAGGTTTGACAGCAGGCGCACCTGCTCAAGCACCTCGAACGAGAGGTTCTGGGCCTCGTCAATGATGAGGACGATGTCGCGGCCCCGGTGGATCCGCTCCAGGAGGACCCGGTTCATCTGCGAGACTAGGTCCACCTGGCTGCGCGCGAGCTTGGTCTCCCCCAGCTCGCCGAGGATAGCCTTGAGCATCTGCGTCTCCGTGACACGGGGATTCAGGATCAGGGCGGTGTCGAAGCGCGCCGGATCGAGCTCGTTCAGGAAGCGCCTGCAAAGCGTCGTCTTCCCGCAGCCCACCTCGCCAATCAACACGATGAACCCCTTGCGCTCGCGCACGCCGAACTTGAGATGCTGCAGCGCCTCCTGGTGCGTCGGGCTCAAGAACAGGAATTTCGGATCCGGAGTGATGTTAAACGGCATCTCATTGAATCCGTAGTAGCTCAGATACATAGACGAATGCGAGTAAGCCGGGACGTTCCCAAAACGCACGCCAAAACCTGCTCCCGGGCGCCGTGTCCAAAAAGAATTGCGAACGCGTGATGGCCCGCTGTTTATCCATGTCAAAGTCCCGTGAAATTCCGCAAACTCATCCTGAGCCTCTATGTCCTACTGTTCGCGGGCCTCGGGGTCGCGGGCAGCTACCTGTTCATTGACGCCCGCCACGAGTACGCGCGCCTCGAGCAGGTGGAGACGCTCAACCGCCAGAAGCTCGCGGAGGCGCAGGAGCGGCTCCGCGAGCAGGAGAGGGTGCTCGAGCGCCTGCGCTCCGATCCCGCGTACGTGGACAAGGTGATCCGAAAGAAGCTCGGCTACGCCAGGCCCGACGAGTTCATCTATCGTTTTGAGGAGTGAGGGCCCCGAGCGATGATGACCGACGCAGACGCTGTTGTTGAGAGGTTTCGCAGTGCCGGACAAGGGCAGGTGTTCGCCTTCCTCGACACGCTGCCGCCTGACGCCCGGGCGCGTCTGCTTGCGGAGGCAACCGAGATTGATCTCGGGGAGATCGACCGGCTTGTGCGAACCCTTGTCGTGTCGGGCAGCTCGCAGGGTGCGGACCTTGAGGGTCTGGTCCCCGCCCCCTATGAACGCCTGCCGGAACATGGGGGCGACGCGGCGTCGTGGTCGAAGGCGAGGGCGGCGGGAGAGGCGGCGCTGCGCAACGGGCGGGTCGCCGCGTTCACGGTGGCGGGAGGGCAGGGTACGCGCCTCGGTTATGACGGGCCGAAGGGAACGTTCCCTGTGACGCCCGTGCGCCACCGCTCCCTCTTCCAGGTCTTTTCGGAAAAGATCACGGCGGCGGGCATGCGCTACGCGAGGCCGCTCCACTGGTTCATCATGACGAGCCATCAGAACCACGACGCGACCGAGGCCTATTTCCGGGAGAACCGCCACTTCGGACTGGATCCAGGCCGGGTCCATTTCTTCAGGCAGGGGCGGATGCCCGCCGTCGACTACTCCGGGAAGATTCTTCTCGAAAGCCAGGGATCGCTCGCCCTTTCGCCCGACGGGCACGGAGGGTCGCTCAGGGCCCTGGAAAGGAGCGGGGCGCTTGACCTCATGGCGTCGGAGGGCATTGACACGCTCAGCTACTTCCAAGTAGACAACCCGCTCGTCCGCTGCGTCGACGCAGCATTCATCGGCTGGCACCTCCTGCGAGGCTCGGAGATGTCGAGCAAGACCGTGCCCAAGGCCTACCCCGAGGAAAAGCTGGGCCATTTCTGCAGAAAGCGGGGCCGATTGGTCGTGGTCGAGTACTCCGACCTGCCAATCGAGCTCCAGAGGGAAAGGGACCCTGCGACGGGAGCGCTCCGCTACGAGGCGGGCAGCATCGCGATCCATGTCATTGACCGGGAATTCATAAGGCGAATGGCGCGCGGAACGGGCGCCCTCCCGTTCCACAGGGCCGACAAGAAGATTGCCACCGTAGACGAGGGCGGCAGGCAAGTCCGCCCGGTAAAGGCGAACGGGGTCAAATTCGAGCTGTTTGTCTTCGACGCCCTTCCCTCGGCGGGGAACCCGGTCGTGATCGAGACCGACCGCGCCGACGACTTTTCCCCGGTCAAGAACGCCGAAGGCGTCGATTCGCCTGCGACGTGCCGGGCCGACCAGCTGCGGCAGTTCGCACGCTGGCTGAGGAAGGCCGGGGCGGCTGTCCCGGCGGATTCGACTGGGCTCCCAGAATTCGCCCTAGAGATTTCGCCCCTCTTCGGCTATGACGAAGATTCCTTCATTGATAGCTGGTCCCGCCTCGTGACAAAACCCAAAATCGAGAACGGACTCTGCCTGTAACCGTCACCAGTTGAAATGACTCCCTCAGACCAACTCCAGTCCGCAGTTCTCGCGGGTCAGCTCATGCCTAGCTCGACAGCAAGCATAGCCGCCTACCTTGGTGCCGGACTCCCAGCCTGGGCCAAGTCGAGCATAACGGAGCTTCTGGAAAAGCGAAACTGGAGCGAATTGAACGACCGTTTCTACAGGGAGCTGGAGTTCGGGACGGGCGGCATGCGCGGACGCACCATCGCCCTGGTCACCACGGCGGCCGAGGCGGGGACGCCCGGCCCTTACGGGACTCCCGAGCACGCAGCGGTCGGCAGCAACATGCTCAATGACTTCACGCTGGCGCGCGCTGTCATCGGGCTCTTCAACTACACCAGGGGCTACCTTGGCGGCCGGGGCGACGCAGCGGCTCCGCGCCTGGTGATCGCCCACGATGTCCGGTTCTACTCCAGGCATTTCTGCGAGCTTGCGGCGTCGATCTGGGCTCAGCTCGGCGGCGAGGCGTTCATCTTCGACGGGCCGCGGCCGACGCCGCAGCTCAGCTTCACCGTGCGCCACCTGAAGGCCCACGCAGGTGTCGTCATCACCGCCAGCCACAACCCGCCCCACGACAACGGATTCAAGGCCTATTTCGTCGACGGGGGCCAGGTCATACCGCCCCACGACGCGGGAATCGCCGCCAAGGTCGCAGCCGTCCCGCTTAGCGCAGTGCCGGCTTTCCTGACGACGGACCTTTCCCGCGTAACGAAGCTTGGCCGCGATATGGACGATGCGTACATGGACGTCGCCTTTTTGGCGATCGTCGACCGATCCGTCCTGCGGGGCTCAAGCCTGAGGGTCGTCTACACGAACATCCACGGCACGGGGGCGCTCCATGCCGTGCCTATGCTGATCCACGCGGGCTGCCACGTCATCCTTGTCGCCGAGCAGATGGCCTATGATCCGAGGTTCCCGAGCGTGAAGTCCCCAAATCCTGAGAACGCGGAGGCGCTTTCCATGGCCGTATCGACAGCGAACAGGAGGGGTTGCACGGTCGTCATGGCGACGGATCCCGACTGCGACCGGATGGGAGTGGCGGTGAGGGGCCCCTCCGGGGCGATGGAGCTGCTGACAGGCAACCAGATCGGGTCACTTATCGCCGAGTACCGCATCCTCAAGTACAAGGAGCTGGGATGGATCCCAAAGGACGGCTCGCCGAATGCGTGCATCATCAAGACCTTCGTCACGACCCAGCTTCAGGACGCGATCGGCCGCGCGCACGGCGTGAAGGTGGTCGAAACGCTGACCGGCTTCAAATGGATCGCGGCGAAGATCGCCGTCTACGAGGAGCGGCTTAAGGCCGCCATGGGTGCGGAATGGGACTACGACAGGACGCCCTTCGTCGAGCGGGCCCAGTTGCTCCTCAAGCATAGCACATTCTTCATCTTCGGGACGGAGGAGAGTTACGGCTACCTGCCAAATGACTACGTGCGGGACAAGGACGGCAACGCAGCGTGCCTCATGTTCGCCGAGCTCTGCGCATGGGTGGCTGCCAAGGGGATCACGGTCCCGGAATACCTCGACCAGGTCTACCTCAAGTACGGCTTCTACCTGGAGGACTCGATCAACATCTATTACGAGGGCGCCAGCGGAAGCGCCAAGATCAAGCGAATCCTGGACACATACCGGACCTCGCGGCCCGCCGCGTTTGGCGACGTGAAGGTCACCGGCTTCCAGGATTTCGGAAGGGAGACGGTCCTCGATGCCGACGGCGACACGATCCCGAAGCAGGACCTTTACGTCGTCACGCTGTCGAACGGGTACAGGTTCGCGGCCAGGGGCAGCGGGACCGAGCCCAAGATGAAGTTCTATCTCTTCGCCTCCGACAAGGTCGCCGGCGAGGCGGAGCTTCCGGCCGTGAAGGCGCGAGTCAGGGCCGAGCTCGACCGCCTGAAGCACCTGATCGACGAGGATGCGCGAAGGCGCGCCGAGGGGTAGGCGGCGCGTCCAACGGGCGCTTCAGGGAGCCGGCACGGGCAGGAACCGCTCGCAATAGGGGCTTGGAAGGCTCGCGGAGGCGCCGGTCCGCGTCAGGCGCCCCGTTCCCTCTTCGATGCGGAAGACGACCGCGTTGTTGCCGTCGGTATTCGTGCAGATGATCCACCTTCCCGATGGGTCGAACGCGAAATTGCGGGGTTTGCTGCCGCCGCTCGGCACGTTCTCTACAAGGCCGAGGTGGCCCGTGGCCCCGTCGATCGACACGACCGCAATGCTGTCGAGGCCGCGATTCGAGGCGTACAGGAACCTCCCGTTCGGGTGCACGAGGATCTCGGCCGCCATGCTTGTGCCTGCAAAATCCCCTGGAAGGATTGAAATCGTCTGAAACTCGGAAAGGGTCCCGGTGGCCGTCGACCAGTTGAAGCCGGTCACCGTGCTGGCCATCTCGCTGACCAGATAGACCCACCGGCCGTTCGGATGAAACCGCACGTGGCGCGGACCCGAGCCGGGGGCCACGGTCACAAAGGCAGGCGCGTTTGGCGTCAGCGAGCCGTCCCGTTCGTCGAAGCGGTAGACGAACACCTTGTCCAGGCCGAGGTCCGCGACCAGGGCGAACCGGTTGGTGGGGTCGGTGATGATCGAATGCGCGTAGGCATGGGCCTGGCGCTCCGGGTTCACACTGCTTCCGTGATGCTGCACAAAGGCGGTCCAGTCGCCGATACCCCCGTCGGGACGCAGCGCAAAGACGGAGACGTTGCCCCCGTCATAGTTGGCTGCGAGCGCATAGCGCCCCGTCCTGTCGAGGCAAATGAAGCTCGTGTCGCCGCCTCCCGCCAGCACACGGTTGATGAGCGTGAGCGCCCCGGTCCGCGGATCGATCGTGTAGGCGGACACCCCGCCAGGTGCCCCCGAGTTGCACGTGTAGAGATGGCGGCCGTCGGGATGGATCACGAAGAACGCCGGCTCACGCGCCTCCAAAAGGAACTTCGGCTGGGAAAGCTGGCCGGTAACGGTATCGAAGTGTGCGAGCGAAAAGCCGATGCCCGGCCCGAAGCTGTGAGACCCGAAATAGACGTACATGTCGGCGGCTGCCAACCGCGGTGTCATCGCGGCGAGTGCAATCAGAGGGAGGAGGAGTCTTCTGCCCATAAACGAGGGGGTTACAAAAACGAGTAGTGCCTGCGCCGATGTGCCGCAAGGCCGCAGGCGCTCCGTGCGCGAGTGCCTGCGCCACGGAACTTGACTTTCGGGGCGCCCCAATCGTCTTCTGGGCCCAGAACACCATGCCAAACATACCCGGTCTCCGAAGCCCGTACGCAAAGGTCGGCCGCCTTGTCTATTTTGGGCGGATGCTCGACAAGATTCGCCTGCATGCGGCGGGAAAGCTGCCCCCCGAATATGTGGAGAACATCGGCGACTCGAAGCCGGGCATGTTCGACACGCGCTGCTGCGGCTTCCTGCGCGTCAAGTACGACGACATTAGGAAATGCGTGCTGGGCGGCGCAAGCGACGCCGAGGTTCTGGAATGGGCGGAAAAGCAGGGTGGGCGCCGCTCGGATGACGAATGCTACGTCTGGAACCATTTCCTCATGAAGCGCGGCTGGCACGACCCCGCCGAGAACATCCAGCGCCTGCGCCAGCGGATCAGGGAATCGGGTCTGGAGGGAAAGCAGATCGAGACCTACTTCGACTACATCGACTACGACGAGGGTCGCGATCCCGTTGCGGCGAGGTCGTGGGAGACGGTCTAGCTTAGATCAGCAGGAGCGCAGGCTTCTCAAGCAGGTCGCGCAGGGCCGCCAGGAAGGTCGCGCCGACGGCGCCGTCAACCACCCGGTGGTCGACGGAAAGGGTTAGGGTCATCCTCTGGCCGATGGCGATCAGGTCGCCCTTGACGACCGGTTTCCGAACCGTGGTCCCGACGGCCAGGATCGCTGCGTTTGGCGGGTTGATGATGGCGCTGAAACTCTCGATCCCCATCATCCCGAGGTTGGAGACGCAGAACGTCCCGCCCGTGAACTCGGCGGGCGCGAGCTTCTTCTCCCGGGCCCGCTTGCCGAGCGCCTTCGCCTCGGTGCTGATGGCAAAGAGGGTCTTCAGGTGCGCGTCGCGGATGACGGGCGTGATCAGGCCGTCGTCGATGGCGACGGCGAAGGAGACATGGGCCGCCGGGTGCTGTCGCACGGCCGCGCCCTCCCAGGAGCAGTTAACCGCGGGCACGCGGCGAAGCGCCTCGGCGGAAGCCTTGAGGACAAAATCGTTGACCGACAGTTTCACGCCCTCCTTCTCGAGCGCCGTGTTAAGCTGAGTCCTGAGCTCCAGGAGGGGTTCCGCGTCGATTTCGATCTCCAGGTAGAAATGGGGTATCTGCGTCTTGGACTCGACCAGGCGCCGTGCGATCGTGGCCCTGACGTTGGAGACCGGGACCAGCCTGTCCTCCTGCAGGGGCCCCTTGGCCCCCATGGTCACCGCTCTGGCGGACCCGGCTGCGGCGCTCCTGGGGCCGCCCGCGGCCGCGGCGGCGACGTCGGCCCTGACGATGCGTCCGCCGGGGCCGCTTCCGGTGATTGCGGCGGGATCGATCCCCTTTTCGGCGGCGAGTTTCCGGGCGAGCGGGGAGATCCTGACGCGCGTTCCGGAGGGAGCGGCAACGTCTGCGGGAGCGGGAGCCGCGGCTGGCGCCGCATGCACGGGCGCCGGCTCGGGGCCGGGCGAGGGAGGGGAGGGACTCGGGGCGGGGGCGTCGGCCTGGGGAACGGCAATGGGCGCCGGAGCCTCGACCTTCTCCCCGGGCTTGCCGATCGCGCACAGGGCCGCGCCAAGCGGGACCTGAGAGCCGGCCCTCACGAAGAGCGCCAGCAACGTACCGGCAAAGAAGCTCTCGAGTTCCATCGTCGCCTTGTCGGTCTCGATCTCGGCGAGCATGTCGCCGGCCTTCACCGTGTCGCCTTCCTTCTTGAGCCACTTGACCAGCGTGCCGACGGTCATGGTGTCACTTAGCTTCGGCATCTCGATGATGTTGGCCATGGGAGTGTGCGGGGTCAGGCCATCGCCTCGACGGCGGCCTTCAGTATCCGTTGCGGGTTCGGGAGCTGCTCCACCTCGACGGGCGGGCTGTAGATCGCGGGCGCGTCGACGGTCGTCAGCCGGACTATGGGGCCGTCCAGCTCGTCGAAAGCCTCGCTCTGAATCATGTAGGCAAGCTGGGCGCCCACGCCGCAGAAAGGCCTCTGCTCCTCGACCACGAGGACGCGGTGCGTCTTGCGGACGGAGGCGAGGACCGCGTCCATGTCGAGGGGGCGGATCGAGCGCAGGTCCAGGATCTCCGCGGAAATCCCGTGCTCCTGCTGGAGCATGAGGGCCGCTGCGAGCGACTGGATCGCGGCACGGCCATACGTGACGATGGTCAGGTCCTTGCCCTCCCGCTTGATGTCGGCCTTGCCGAGCGGGATAAGGTAGTCGTCGGCGGAAACCTCGCCCCTGTCGCCGTAGAGCATCGTGTTCTCCAGGTACATGACCGGGTCGTTGTCGCGGATCGCGGACTTGAGCAGGCCCTTGGCGTCGTGGGGGGTCGAGGGAACGACAACCTTCACGCCCGGATGGCTTGCGAGCACGTTCTCCGGGGTGAGGGAATGGGTTGCGCCGACGTTCGTGCCGCCGTTCGCGGGGCCCCGGATGACGATCGGGCAGTGGATCTGCCCGCCGGACATGTAGCGGATGTTGGCCGCGTTGTTAAGGATCTGGTCAAAGGCGACCGAGTAGAACGACCAGAACATCAGCTCGATGACGGGCCGAACGCCGAGCATCGACGCCCCGATGCCCATGCCGATGAACCCGGCCTCGCTGATCGGCGTGTCCACGATGCGCTTCGGCCCGAACCTCTCAAGGAGGCCCTCGGTGACCTTGTAGGCGCCGTTGAACTGAGCGACCTCTTCGCCGAGGACGACGACATTCGGGTCCCTGGTCAGCTCCTCGGCAAGCGCCTGCCGGATGGCCTCGCGGTATTGGATGACGGGCATCG
>CAZHPC010000106.1:0-11183 GCA_964534685.1 uncultured Opitutaceae bacterium | reverse complement strand
TGAGCTCTAAGATTTCAGGCACGCATTCGCGTTTACCATGAAATACTACATGAAAGCGACGGACGCCGAGTATACGATCGAGCCATCCAGCAGTGAATCGTGGGAGCTGAAGGAGCGCACCGGAACCGCTTCGTGTTCGGTAGGAACCTTCAAGACGCCCAATGAAGCCGCAGTCGTCCTCGGGGCTCGCAAGGTCAAGACCCCGGAGCGGTACGGACGGCGTCTTTCAAGACGGCTTTGGGTTCTCTCCTCCTGGCAAGTCTGCCAGCAGACCTGACCCTGGAGCCAGTGCCCGAGAATTCGCGGTCACATCCGAGAACGTCGTCATCCTAGCGCGCAACCCGGGCGTGGTTGGCAAACAGCCAGTTTCCACCCGTGCGGCCGAGGATGATTGTTCCCGGTACAAGTGCCCGCAGATGGGACAAGCAGTCCGGGGCGTCGGACAGCAGGTAGACCCGCCCTGATCCCGTCCACAGCCGCTCAAACTCCTCGTCGGAGACGAATCCGGCCCTGGCGTCGCCGTTGCGTGATCCGTACATGAGAATCCCGAACATCCCGCGATAGATGAGGGCGCGCTGGCCGGTATAGAAGCCGATGCCGGCATGGTTCTCATACTTTCCCTCAACCACGATTTGCTCGCCTGGCCGAAGCTCATCCCGCAGCACACCCGCCAGCCGCGAAACGGAACGCTGGGGCTCGAAGAGGAGAAACCCCTTCTCGACCGTCACCAATCCCGCGGCCATCGCGCCAGACAGGCAGATCACCGAGAGCCTCGGCCGGTGACGGAACCAGGCCCAGGCGGAGACGGCAGTTCCTACGACCACAAGGGCGACCGAGGCCTCAAGAAGGGGAACCACGACGGAGAAGCCGGGAACAACGTAGACCTTTGCAGTTGGGGGAACGCCGCCGGATGCAAGGTCCGCGGGGGCGGCAACGCTCGGGAAGAGGTTATAGAAACGCACGTGCTCGAGGCGCGGGAATAGGTAGGCCGCGGGCACCAGGAGGACGGCAAGGACGATCAACGCTATCCATGTCGCCTTGAGCAGGCCGGACTGCCTCCTCTCTCCCGCAGTTTCCGTCTCGCAGTCCCACAACCTGCCCACGATGAGGGCAAGAGCCGGCAGTGCGGGAAGCGCGTAGTATTCGAGCCGGGAAGCGCTGAGGGCGAAGAAGCCGACAACGGATCCCGCCCAGACCAGAACCAAGAGGGACCCGCGCTCGGCACGGTCGCCCGAAAGCGGGCGGGGCCAGGACCGGTGAAGGGCCGCTGGAAGGAATACGCTCCAGGGGCAGAACCAGACCAGCGTCATGGCCAGATAGGTCGCGACAGGGAGGGTCGCATAGTTCACCAGCTGGCGGTGCCCGAAGAATCGCAGGATGTGCTCGTTCACGACATAGAACCACAGGAACCCCGGATTCTGCCGGTCCACAAGGATGTGCCATGGGACGGTGATGAGCAGAAAAAGCGCGCTTCCGCGGACGAGTTCCAGCCTGCGCAGGACACGCCAATCCCGCGTGAGCAGGAGGAAGGCTCCGATGGCAAGCGCCGGAAACACCAGCCCGATTATCCCCTTTGCGAGCACCGCTCCTGCCATCGCAGCGTAGCCGCCGAACACGGCAGTGCGCGGCGGCGCCTCGTCCAGGAGCGCCCGGCAGATTCCCCAGAATGCCGCGGTCAGAAGCGACACGAACAGCATGTCAGGCAGCATCAGCCGGCCGAAGATGAAGTAGCCAAAGCTCGTGGCCAGGACCGCTCCCGCCGCAAGGCCGGCACGCCGGTTCCAGATGTCCCTTCCAATGCCGTAGACAAAGCCCACTCCCGCGACCGCCGCGAGCGCCGTCGAGAGCCGCGCGGAAAACTCCGAGACGCCCAGGGCTTCAAACGCGAGGGCATTGAGCCAATAGAGAAGCGGCGGCTTCTCCACAAACGGAATGAAGTTGAGGTGGGGCGTCACCCAGTTCTTGAGCACCAGCATTTCGCGGGAGATCTCCGCATAGACGCCTTCGTCCATGTCGTACAGACCGACCTGACCGAGCCGGAAGAGGTACAGCGCTGCGGTCCCCGCGAGAAGCAATGCCGGTGCCCAGTGTTTCGTCCAACCAAACCGATGCTGATGATCCGCTGGAGTCATTGAACGATGCATCTCCAAGAATCCTGGAGGAGGCTTCCTGGGAGAATAGCCTCCGGTCTCGTCGGGCCAAGGCACATCTTCAGCCTCGCGGGGCGGCGCGCGGGATTCCCGGCCGAAGTCTCCGGCCGGCCCGGTTACCTCACCTCGTAGACCTCGATCAGAGCCACGCCGGTGTCGCCGCTCGCGCCTGAAATCTGGGCCGTGTAGGGGCCCGGAGGCAGCGTCACCAGGATCGCCGAGTCGTTGCTCAACGAACTGGCCCACGGGAATGCGCCAACTTGGGAGGCGGCATTCACGATCTCCGCTCGCCCACCCCAGCCATTGTTCGTGGCCAGCACGCCGGTCGTCGAATTGAGTTGAAGCTTGGGATCCGGAAGCGTTCCGGGCACCCCGAACTCCGCAAGCGCAGGTCCGGAGGCACGAATGAGGACCGTCTCCGCCGTTGAGCCTCCGATCACAAACCCTGCGATCAAAATGCCGCCCCCGGTGCCCACCTGCACACGAGTCGAGAGGTTGACGAGGCGCGGGGTCGCCAATGTGTACGTTCCCGAAGGCGTGGCGTCGTAGACCTCCGCCAAGGCAACGCCGGTGTCGCCGCTCTTGCCCAAAACCTCAGCCGAATAAGGACCTGCAGCCAGGGATTCGAGGAGCGCCGAATCTAGGCTCGTGTTGCTGCTCCATGCGAAGGCACCCACCGCGGCAGCGGCGTTCGAGATCGTGGTGCTGCCTTTCCAGCCGTAATTGCTGTCCAGGAGTGCCGAGCCCCCGTTGTAGAGCTGCAGCTGCGGGTCGGGAAGCGTGCCGGAGAGGCCAAACGCGGCGAGCGCCGGGCCGGACCCGCGGATGAGGAGCGATTCGTTACCGGAGGTGCCGGCCCCTCCCACCGCGAAACCAGATATCAGGATGTTGCCGCCCGTGCCGACTTGGGCCCGGCAGGATAGGTTGATCAGCCGTCCGGGGTCCGACGTGTTCACCACGCTGAGCGACACGGCATTGCTGGTCAATGAGCCCGACGGGTTGGTTATCTTGCACGTGTAGCTTCCGGCGTTGGCTGCGGTCGCCCCGCTGACCACCAGGGTCGGGTTGGTGGCCGATGTGATGGCCGCCCCGTCGAGGTACCATTGGTACGTCGGCGCCGGCGTTCCCGTCGCGGACGCGCTGAAGACGACCGTGCTGCCGCTCGCGACCGTCTGGGAGGAGGGTTGGCTCGCAAAGGCAGGTGCAAGCGAAGGTTTTGTGAGCGAGATCACGGTTGCGGAATAGGGCGCAAAGGTTGCCGTGAAACTGGCCGCTGCGTTCGAGAGGGATGAGACGGCCACATCGGGCGACGTCGCCGCACCGGGGATAGGCGTCGGCGTCGGTGTCGGCGACGGCGAAACGGACGCGACTTCGAAGTTGTCGAGATAAACCGTTATCGGATTCGAAGCGTTCACATTGATTCCAATCTGGAACCAGCCCGTGGCGATTGAGGATGCGATCCCCGTCCGCTGGGCGGCCGTCAGCGCAAAGGTCACCGAGTTCTCCTGGTTCAACACCAGGCTTACCGGGGTGATCTCCGCATAGGGGATGCTGATCCCGTTGATGTAGATGCTCGCCGCGGCGGTGCCTGCCGAGGCGACAGGATAGATGTCGAACGAAACGGACGAGGCCGTGCTGAGCGCAGTGCCCATCGCGGCTGTTGAATTCTGAATGACCGCGTGATCGCCCAGGCCCGACTGCGTGGTTGTGCAGGCCAGGCTGGAGTTTCCGTTCGTGACTCCCGTGGTGGTGCTGTAACCGATGCTGTAGGCGAAGGGTCCGACCAGTCCGAAGTTGGGAGTGACATCGGGGCCCGACTGGTTGACCCAGCCATCCATCTGATTCTCCCACGACGAGTTTGCGCTTGGAATGGTCGCCGTCTGGGCGACCTCCTCCGAGCACTCATCCTGAGGGATGCCGTACGAGTAGACCTTAGCGTTCGCCTGCGGCGTGTAACCCTTGATCGAGATGTTGGCATTGAACGTCTCGCTAGGGGACTTGTTGATCACGAGGAGGCTCAGTGAGTCGTCCTGCCGGTGGACCGCATAAGCGGAGAGCAGCGTGCTGTTCGATGCCGTCGCCACGACGGCGTCCCCCTGCCTCGCGAAATTCGACAGGAGCTTCATCACGTAATAGGTCGGGTACCGGTCATGGGACGTCGGGTCCAGTTTACCCGCTTCCCCATTCTCCACACCGTAGTCGCCATATAGCCGCCATCCGTAAAGCGAAGGGCTGAGGTTGATGGGAACAGTGCTGCTTCCGCTGGTGTACGTGGTGCCCGGGCCATTGTACATGTCCCACCAGATCAGGGAGTTGAACTCCGTCTGCATGACGCTGGCTATGCTGTCGGCCATGTAGAGCCCGTTCACCACGCTCACTGACTGCTTGCCGGGACCTGCATAGACGGAGTTGTTCTCGGTTACGAGCAGCTGGACCGAGGCGCCGGACGAGCCCAGATAGTCGGTGAGCATCTGCCGCAGGCTGGCCGCGTCGTTGGGCCAAGTGAGGGCCGCCTGAAGGAGAGTCGCGTCGTTCTCGCTTCCCGGGCTCCCGTCGTACCGGTGATAGATGAGATAGTCAGGCAGAACGCCGAGGGCCTTCATCGTGGCCAGCATCACCGGTGTCCACCCGTTGTGCGCTGTGTTCGTTCGCGTGTTGGTCGCCGGGTGGGCCGTGTAGCCGTTTGAGTCGGCGTCCTCCCCGGTGACAGCGACCACCCCAATCTTAATTGTCGGATCCACCGCCTTCATGGCCTGGATATATTGCACGGCTCGCGTTGCATAGGTGTACGGGTCGTAAGGCAGGGCCTGTTTGTCCGTCTCCCAAGTCCCATAGCATTCGTTCCCGATTTCCCAGTACTTGAATCCGTAGCCCTTAGTGACATTCGAATACGTCACCCAGGCCGCGGCCTCCTGGGACGTGCCGCTGCCATAGTTAGCCGTGATCACGACCTGGGTTCCGGCCGCCAGGGCCGAGGCTGAAAATGTATCAAAATCGGTCGATCCCGCGTTCTGCCCCTCGACCTGTGACGTGTTGTTCTGCCAGTTGTAATCGTCGGCCGAGGAGCCGCCCGGATACCTGAGGACCCTCACCTGCATGTCCTTTAGGTCTAGGACCGTCTGCGGGTCCGGGTAGGCGCTGTCCCAAACGGCCGTGTTGAGGCCGAACACCTTCTCGTCGACCAGCCGGACCGTCGTGGTCGTGTCCACCGTCACATTAGCGGTTTGGGCATGTGCCGCCGGGGTCATCGCAACGGCGAGAAGTGATGAGCAAACCAGGGTTTTCAGAAGGGGGTGCTGCACGGCGTGGGGCTTGACTATCGGTTGAACCAATCGACCTGGATGAATTCTTGGGGTTCCGCACTATCTCGGTCAACAGTCTACGCAACCGATTCTCCGGTCAATGGGGGCCGGTGGAATATTTCGTCCTCAAGAACCTCATGGTAGTGTGAGAATCTTGCTGGCCACCGGTCTTGCGATCGCCGCGGTTTCAAACGCCGCCGAGCCTCTGCGATTCGCGAGCGGCTCCGCGCGGGTCACCCTGATCGAGCTCTACACGAGCGAGGGGTGCAGCAGCTGCCCGCCCGCCGACAGCTGGCTTGGATCGCTTCGCGACAAAACCGGCCTCTGGACGGAGTTCGTGCCTGTCGAGTTTCATGTGGATTATTGGAACGGGCTGGGTTGGAGGGACCGGCTCTCGTCCCACGACTTCACCGCGCGGCAGTATGCCTATGCCTCGGCATGGGGCCGCCAAAGCGTCTATACGCCGTGCTTTGTTCGGAACGGCGCCGAGTGGAGGCCCATTTGGGGGGCATCCGACGCCTCCAATGGACGCGTGGGATCGCTTTCGATCGAAGTCGGCGCAGGCGATGTCTGCCGTGTCGCGTTTGTTCCGGGTCCCGCAAAGCGCGCCGCGGCAGGTTCCTACGATATCCACGTGGCGCTCCTTGGCGGGGGCGTGTCGTCAAGGGTGACTGCCGGCGAGAACAGAGGGGCGACACTTGGGCACGAGTTCGTCGTACTCGAAATGGTGAACGACACGTTGGCTCCGGACGAAGCGACGCGCACCCACCGGGCAACCGTTAAACTGCCACGCTCCAGTTTTCCAGGCCTCAAGCGGCGCGCGTTGGCGGCCTGGGTTACCTTGAGCGACGCGATGACGCCCCTCCAGGCAACGGGCGGCTGGCTTCCGTAGAATCCACTCACAAACCCAGAAACCGATGTGTCATTAAGGACGCAGGCACTAGCGGCTCTGGGTGTGTTCTGAGCGCTCGCGTGGGCCTCCAAACGACCCCGGCATCCAGGGGCCTGCTCGGGCGCCCAACCTTCAGCGGATGCCGGTGGGCGCAGCATTTCGGCGGAATGTTGACAAGATTCGGACATGCAGGACCCTGATTTCCGAGGCGGCGCCGCGAGCGCCCCTTTCCCCAATCGAATCCCCTCCCCATGAAGAAACCAACCCTCGTTGGATGGCTAATTGTCGCATGCGCCCCCACGCTTTTGATCGCCCAGGATAGGCCGTTGCTCATGCAGGGCGCCACCCTGAACGCCAGGCAGGCGGCCTTTTCCTTTGGGGATGACATATGGATCGTCGGCCGCGAGGGCGGCGAAGCCACCCGGCTCATCGCAAGCGGCGGGATCAACACGGGCCCCGTCTTCTCGCCGGACGGGAGCATGATCGCCTACACCGGGAACCTGAACGGCAACACCGACGTGTTCGTGGTGTCGTCAGCGGGCGGAGAGCCCCGCCGGCTGACTTACGACCCTGCGCCGGACGTCGCGCTGGGATGGACCCCCGATGGCAAGAACATCCTGTACCGTTCCGACGGCCAGAGCTTCTCGCAGCGCTACGAGCGGCTTTTCACGGTGCCGGTGAACGGCGGGCTGCCGACGCCCCTGCCCTTGCCGATGGGGGTGCAGGGCTCGTATTCCCCGGACGGCAGCCACCTGGCCTATGTCCCGCTCTGGAACCGCCGCAACGGGGCGGTCGACGCCTATATTGCGATCAAGCGCTACCGCGGGGGGATGGCCGCTCCGATATGGATAGCCGACCTGTCCGATTCGAGCGTCGTGCCCGTCCCGCGCGAGGGCTCCAACGACACGGACCCGATGTGGGTGGGCGGCAAGGTCTATTTCCTCTCCGACCGAAACGGCCCGGTGACGCTCTTCAGCTACGATCCGAAGGCAGGCTCGGTGACGGAGGCTATCCATAACGACGGATCCGACTTCAAGTCGGCCTCGGCCGGCCCAGGGGCCATCATCTACACCCAGCTTGGATCCCTCCACCTCTACGACCTGGATTCGGGGAAAGCCCGGCAGGTTCACGTCACCGTTTCCGGCGACATGCCCGAGCTTCGACCGCGCTTTGAGAAGATCCTTCCGAAGGATCTCGTCACCTGCGGGATCTCGCCCACGGGCGCACGCGCCGTCGTCGAGGCCCACGGCGAGATCTTCACGATCCCGTCAGAGAAAGGGGACATTCGCAATATCACCCACAGCCCGGCGGTCGCCGACAGGGACCCCTCGTGGTCGCCCGACGGCAAGTCGATAGCCTATTTCTCGGACGAGTCGGGTGAATACGCGCTCCACATAAGCGACCAGACCGGCGTCGGAACGGTCCGCGCCATCGACCTGGGGATCCCGCCGTCGTTCTTCTACCGGCCCACCTGGTCGCCGGACTCCAAGAAGATCGCCTATTATGACAAGCGGGGGAGCCTATGGTATCTCGAGCTGGACCACCCCGCACCCGTGAAGGTGGACACGGACCGATTCGGCAGCGAGGTGTTTGAATTGGGCTGGTCGTCCGACAGCCGGTGGCTGGCCTACACGAAACAGCTCGAGAACCACCTCCACGCCATCTTTGTCTACTCTTCGGTGACGGCGCAGGCGACACAGCTTACCGACGGGATGAGCGACGCGACGTTGCCGGTCTTCGACAAGAACGGGAAGCAGCTCTACTTCGCAGCCAGCACTGATTCCGGCCCCACCACTCAGGGCCTCGATATGGCGAGCGACGGGCGGAGCATCACCCGCAACGCCTATGTCGTCGTTCTTAGAAAGGACCTGCCGTCACCGCTCGCGCCTGAAAGCGACGAGGAGAAGGGTGACAAGGCGGACAAGGCCGACGCGCCCAAGGATTCGAAACCCTCCGGAGACCAGGCCGATAGTCCCGACGAGAAGGAGGACAAGGTCGAAAAGCCGGCAGCGGCAGACGGAGCCGAAAAGGCCGATGCAGCGGACAAGGGCAAGGAGGACGGCGCGGCCTCCAAGGCGAAGAAGAAGGAGCCGGCAAAGGTTGAGATCGACTTTGAAAACATCAGCCAGCGAATTCTCGCCATCCCGATCCCGGCGGTGGATATCCTCCACCTTGCTGCGGGCAAGGAGGGTATCCTGCACGTGGTCTACACCGACAAGGCGCCCCAGGGCCGGGGGGAGACTGTCGCGGTGACCGTTGAGCGTTTCGTATTCAAGACCCGCAAGACCGAGAAGCTTCTGGACGGCGTGTCGCGCTTCGCCCTTTCAGCCAACGGCGAGAAGATGCTCTACGAGAAGGACAAGAAGCTGTTCATCGTGCCCGCGGAAAAGGAGCCCAAGCCGGGCGACGGCGCGCTCAAGATCGAGGCAATGGAGGCCTACGTCGAGCCCCGCGCGGAGTGGCGGCAGATCTACCACGAGATATGGCGGATCGAGCGGGACTTCTTCTACGACCCGCATTACCACGGCGTCGACATCGCCGCGGCGGAAAAGGCCTACGAACCGTTCCTGGACGGCGTCGCCAGCCGGTCGGACCTGAACTACCTCTTTGGGGACATGCTGGGCGACTTCAACGTGCTGCACATGTTCGTGGGGGGAGGCACCCACCTCCACGAGGAGACCATCCACGTTGGCCTGCTCGGAGCGGATTACGCGGTCGACCATGATCGCTACCGGTTCGCGCGCGTCTACGACGGCGAGAATTGGAACCCGGACCTCCACGCCCCGCTCACTCAGCCCGGAGTGAACGTTAAGGCCGGCGAGTACCTGCTTGCGGTCAATGGACGCCCGCTGCACGCATCGGACGACCTCTACAGCTTCTTCCAGGAGACCGCGGGCAAGCAGACGGTTCTCAAGGTCGGCCCGAATCCGGATGAGACTGCGTCAAGGGACGTGACCGTTGTACCCCTCGAAAGCGAGTTGGGCATCCGGCACCTTGCCTGGATCGAGGGAAACCGCCGCAAGGTCGATCAGCTGAGCGGGGGCCGGCTGGGCTATGTGTACCTGCCGGACACCGGTTGGGGCGGATTCTCGAGTTTCAACCGCTACTTCTTTGCGCAGGTCGGCAAGGAAGGCCTCGTGGTTGACGAGCGGTTCAACTCGGGAGGACAGCTGGCCGACTACATCATCGACTATCTGAGGCGACCGATCATGAACCGCATCACTCCCCGCGAGGGTGAGGACGTATCGAGCCCTGGCGAGGCGATCTTTGGGCCGAAGGCCATGATCATAAACGAGTTCGCCGGCTCGGGTGGCGATGCGATGCCTTGGTATTTCCGAAAGGCGAAGATCGGACCGTTGATCGGGATGCGCACGTGGGGCGGCCTTGTCGGCATCGGCGGCTATCCGGTCCTGATTGACGGTGGAACGGTGACCGCCCCCCGATTTGCCATCTACGGCCTCGAGGGCCAGTGGGAGGTGGAGAATCACGGCATCGCCCCGGACATAGAGGTCCCGCTCGACCCGAAACTCGTCCGGCAGGGGCATGATCCCCAACTGGAGAAGGCCGTGGAAGTCGTCCTGCAGACGCTCAAGGAGCACCCGCAGCCGACCTACGTGAAACCGCCCTACCCCGATTATCATCCCAAGCTGCCCTCGGTTCCCTAACGCCAGCGCAGGCCCGGAAGGACCCCATTGAAGAGCCAGGCGCAATCTCCCGGACCATGCTCAGGCCGCCGGTCAGGCCTGCCTCCGGGAGCGGGTTTCCGCGTCGGAGTGCTCGCATTCCTTTCTGCCGGCGCCGGTCTTCTCTATTCCCAGACGCCCGCACCAGACCTGAAGCAGCGGCCTAACTCGCCCGTCCTGGCACAACGCGTGCCCCGAGATCCAAGACTGCCGACAATCTGGGTGGCCGGCGACTCGACGGCCGCCGTCGGGACCGGTGAAACCCAGCAGGGATGGGCTGTTCCCTTCGCCGACTACTTTGATCCGGCGAAAATAAACGTGGTCAACCGCGCCCGCGGGGGCCGCAGCAGCAGGACATTCATCACCGAGGGCCTGTGGGACAACCTGATTGCCGGGGTCAAGCCCGGCGATATCGTGCTGATCCAATTCGGTCACAACGACGCCGGTGCGCTCAACGACGAGCCGCCTCCCCCTCTGCGCGCACGCGGAACCCTTCCCGGGCTCGGCAGCGAAACCAAGGACATCGACAACGTGCTGACGAAGAGGCACGAGGTCGTGCACACGTACGGGTGGTACATGAGCAGGATGATTGCCGATGCTAAGGCTAAGGGCGCGAGGCCGATCGTCCTGTCGCTCACGGTGCGCGACATCTGGCAGGACGGGCGGGTCGAACGCGGACCGGGCCGGTACGGCGAGTGGTCCGCTGCATTGGCAGGAGAGGCTGCGGTCCCGTTCATCGACGTCACCAACACCGTGGCCGACAAGTTCGAAAGAATGGGCCGGGACCGGGTGCATGCCTTCTATCCGAAGGACCACACCCATTTCAATGCCGCCGGTGCGGACATCCACGCGGCCGCGGTCGTGTCCGGGCTAGCGGAACAACGGGTGAGCCCCGTGACAGGCTCGCTTTCCGCAAAGGGTGTGGCGGTCGCCGCAGACGCGACCCCGTAATTCGGGATTCGCCTGACGACCAGACTTCCGTTGTTGAGAGGCTTGGCGCATGCAAAGCAAGTAGCCGATCTGTTCGTACGGATTGCCTGGTCGCGTTGCCAACCTGTCTAGTGCAGGAAGCACGCGGTCATAACCTAACCCGCTGATAAGGAATGGTGCCAGGGGCGGGGATCGAACCCGCGGCCAAAGGCTTATGAGTCCTCTG
>CAZHPC010000105.1:0-11277 GCA_964534685.1 uncultured Opitutaceae bacterium | reverse complement strand
ACGCCCCACGGGCTCACGCGCACCGTGACCCGCGGCATCATCTCGAACAACAACCGCTACTTCGAGGACACCGAGGGGGTCGACGGGTACGAGACCGGCAACTTCAACACCTGGCTGCAGACCGACGCGGCGATCAATCCCGGAAACTCCGGGGGCCCCCTGGTCACGGACGACGGCCGCATCGTGGGGATCACCTCGCGGGCTTATCTCGGCGCGAACAACCTCGGATTCGCCATCCCCTCGGCGACGGCCAAGCGGATCGTGGCCGGCCTCGTGCGCGACGGCTCGATCACGCGCAGCTACATCGGGATCATCCCCAAGGCCCTGCAGGACCTCGAGGGATTCTACGACGTGGCCACCAACACGGGCGTTCTCGTGGAAAGTGTCGAGTCGGGTTCGCCCGCGGCGGGAGCGGGACTTCAGGCGGGCGACGTCATACTGGCCATTGACGGCAAGAAGGTCGACGGGCGCTTCCCGGAGCAGCTGCCGCCGATCCAGAACATGATCGCAGGCCAAGCCGTGGGCTCGCAGCTGGCGATCACCTACAAGCGCGGGTCGCGGGAGGCGTCCGCGACCCTCGTCACCACGAGGCTTGAGAGCAGGATGGGGGAGGAGTGGGTGTCCGACACCTGGGGCATGGGCGTCCAGAAGATCTCTCGCGCGTTTGCCAGGGAGAACCAGTTGCCGGACGACACGGGAGTCCTCGTGATCGGGGTGCAGAGGGGCTTCCCCGCCGAGGTGGCCGGCCTGGCGCGAGGCGACATCATCACCAAGATCAACCAGAGCCCCGTGGCGTCGATGGACGTCGTCAGGTCAGTCGACGCAGCATACACGGCCAGGCCCGCGCCGACGCTCTTCGAGGTCCAGCGGGAACGCCGCGTCTCCCTCGTTGTCCTTAAGCCGTGAAGACTTCCTCACTCATGTTGGCCGCCGCCTGCTGCGCCGTCGGGGCCCGCGCCTCCGACCTGCCTTCCCTGTGGGCTGAGCGCGTCAAGTGCGCGGTGGCCGTGGAATACATCACCCAGACCGAGCTCGAGCGCCGGCCCACAATCGCGTACGGGACCGTGGTCGACAGCGAGGGCACCATCATCCTGCCGTCGGCCGCCATCGACCTGCGGGTCTCGCCCAAGCAGATAAGGGACTTCAAGGTGTACGTGCCCGGCGACCCCGAGGGTTCGCCCGCCGAATACCTCGGCCGCGACGCCTTCACCGGGTGGCATTTCGTGCGGGCGAACGCCTCCGTCCGAAGCCGGCTTGTGCCCGTCACGGCCTTCGCCGGCCCGGGAGAGCCGCGGGAGGCGTCGCTCGCGGAGGAGGTGTGGGGGATAGGAATCCGGAACAAGGACGAGGACTTCACCCCGTACATCCTGCAGAGCCGCGTGGCGCTCATCCAGGCCCTCCCCCAGCGCACGGCGATCGCGCAGCAGGAGGTGGCCGGGCCGGGGCTTCCCGTGTTCGACCGGGAGGGCCGCTTCATGGGGCTCGGGGCCAGCTCGTTCGGGCAGACCTTCCTCCAGTTCTCGGGCGCCGAGAGGGGCGGAACGCCCATCATGCTGGTCAACGTCGAGGAGAGCAGCGCGTTCCTCGTCGCGGGCGAGGTGCTCCCCTACATCGGGAGGGTCCCGAAGAACGCGTTTGGCCGCCCCCTTGCGTGGCTCGGCGCCTACGGGCTTGAGCCCATGGACCGCGAGGTGGCCGCATTCCTGAAGCTCGCGTCCCAGTCGGGCGCCGTCGTGAGCGAAGTGCTGGAGGGCAGCCCGGCCGAGAAGGCGGGCCTGAAGGCGCACGACATCATCCTCGGTGTCGACGGGGTGCCACTGCCGAGGTTCAGGCCCGACCGCGTTGTCGTGGACTATGTGGAGCGGCTGATCGCCGTGCGATCGCCGGGCGACGCCATGACCTTGTCCATCCTGCGCGGGCCGAGCCGCCTTGAGATCAGGGCCCGGCTCGAGGAGGAGCCGCGGCTCGTCCGGGAAGCCGACCGCACCTACTTCGAGAAGATCGGCTTCACCGCCCGCGAATTCGTCTACGGCGACGCCATCGCCCGCCATTCCCCGACGAGCGAGCTGAGGGGCATCGTCGCGCACCTGGTCAAGCCGAACAGCCCCGCCGACATAGCGGGCCTGAGGCCGGACGACTGGATCAAGGAGATCGACGGCGCCGAGATAAAGGACTTCGCGTCGGCCGTGGGCAGGCTTTCGGAGATTGACAAGGACCTCATGCGCACGGAGACCGTGTTTCTCGTCAGCCGCGGGAGCGACACCGCCGTCCTGAGGATCAAGCTGCGCTAGAAGGAATCCATGTTCACAGGCATCGTCGAGGAAACCGGGCGGGTGGAGTCGTTTGAGAGGGCCGCGGACGCGTGGAGGCTGCGGGTCTCGGCGCGGAGCACGCTCGAGGGGATGGGCCAGGGCGAGAGCGTGGCCGTCAACGGGTGCTGCCTGACCGCGGTGGCCCACGACCGCACCGGCATGGCCTTCGACGTCCTCGAGGAGACCCGGCGCCTCACGAACCTTCACTCGATCGTGCCCGGGACCCCGGTGAACCTCGAGCGCAGCATGAGGGCCGATGGTCGGATGGGGGGTCATTTTGTGACCGGCCACATCGACGGCCGGGGCGCCATCGAGGCCTTTGAGCCCCGCGGGCAGGACCACTACCTGCGCATCCGCGGACCCGGCGGGTGCGGCCGGCTCATCGTGATGAAGGGGAGCATCGCCGTGGACGGCATCTCGCTCACCGTGGCGGAGGCCGTGGGCGACTCCTTCGCCGTGTGGATCATCCCGCACACGCTTGCCGTGACGAACCTGCGGGTCCGGGGCGTCGGCGACCAGGTCAACCTTGAGTTCGACATGCTGGGCAAGTACGTGGAGAAAATCCTGCAGTATCAAAGGGGCACCGGCCTCTGACCATGCGCCTCGCGCTAAACGCCATCACGGAAGAGCTTCGCCGGCTGAAGGCAAGCGGCGTCGCGAGCGTGCCCGTGTCGGACGAGGGGATTGCCGCCCTAAGGGGCCTGGTGAAGAGCCGTCCGCCCGCGGCGCCCGCGGGGGCGCCGGCTCGCGAAGCCGCCGCGCCGGCGGCCCCCGTCGTCGCGCTTCCGGACGGGGACAAGGCCGCGCGGTGGGCCGCCCTTCGTCAGTGCGTCATGGAGGATCCCGTCTGCAGGGCGAAAGTCAGGCCCGGCAAGAAGATTGTCCTCGGTGTGGGAAGCCTGGACGCCGCAATCATGTTTGTGGGCGAGGCTCCCGGCGCCGAGGAGGAGGTCCAGGGGGAGCCCTTCGTGGGGCCCGCGGGCCAGCTCCTCAACAAGATGATCGGCGGTATGGCGCTTTCCAGGGCGGATGTCTACATAGGGAACATCATGAACTGGCGCCCGGACCTGCCGCTCGGCTCCGAAGGGGTCCAGACGGGCAACCGCCCGCCGACCGAGGCCGAGATGGCCCACTGCCTGCCGTACCTGCGGGCGCAGATCGAAATCGTCAACCCGCGGCTCCTGGTCGCGCTCGGCGCGACGGCCGCGAAGGGCCTGCTCGGGGGCAAGGCGTTCGGGGCCCTGGGCGAGGTCCGCGGGCGTTGGCACGATTTCGGCGGCAGGCCCCTCATGGTCACCTACCACCCGAGCTACATCCTGCGCAACCCCACTAACCGCACGAAGCGCCTCATCTGGGAGGATTTGCTCAAGGTCATGGAGCGCGCCAATCTTCCGATTTCCGAGAAACAGCGCGGGTTCTTCCTTTGATGACGATGAAACCAAACCGAAGCCTTCTCTTCCTGACCGCATGTCTCGGCGCGGCCTGCGTGCGGGCGCGAGCGGACGACGTCTTCGACTTCGAGGTGCTGCGATTCCACGCGAAGATGCTTGCCGCCAAGCCCTTCGTGCAGGCCCCGGTCAGCGTTCCGGATGCGCTCCTGAAGCTCAATTACGACCAGTACCGGGACATCCGGTTCAGGCCGAGCGAGTCGCTCTGGCACCGCGAGCGCCTCCCCTTCGAGCTGCAGTTCTTCCACCCGGGCTTCACTTTCGACAGGCCCGTGCACATCTACACGCTTCAGGGAAAATCGGTCGAGCCGATCGCGTTCTCGTCGGCCCTCTTCGACTACGGCATGAACCGGGTCCCCTCGGTGCCGTCCACGACCGGGTTCGCGGGCATGAGGATCCTCTACGCGCTGAACAAGCAGGGCGACGAGCTCGGGTCGTTCCTCGGCGCCAGCTACTTCCGCTTCCTGTGCCAGCGCGCGGTCTACGGCCTGTCGGCCCGCGGGCTCGCCATCAACACCGGCGAGCTGGGGGGCGAGGAGTTCCCCGTCTTCCGCGAGTTCTGGGTGGAGCGCCCCTCGCCGGACTCGAAGGCCCTGAACGTGTACGCGCTCCTGGACGGGCCTTCCGTGGCGGGCGCCTACCGGTTCCAGATTAACCCTGGCGCCGACACGGTCGTCCAGGTCCACGAGGTGCTCTATTGCCGCCGCAACCCCGAGGTTCTCGGGATCGCACCCCTGACGAGCATGTTCTGGCACGGCAAGAACACCAACCAGAGCTATGACGACTTCCGGCCCGAGGTCCACGATTCCGACGGCCTGATGATTTTCAGCGGGGCCGAGGAGTGGATCTGGAGGCCGCTTTCGAATCCCAACGCGACCCGCGTGGCCTCGTTCTGGGACCAGAACCCGAAGGGCTTCGGGCTCATCCAGCGCGAGCGCCGCTTCGAGAACTACCAGGACCTGGAGGCCGACTACCACATGCGCCCAAGCACATGGGTGGAGCCGGTGGGGCTTTGGGGCAGGGGGTCTGTGAGGCTGGTCGAGCTTCACGCCCCGGACGAGAGCTACGACAACATCACGGTGTTCTGGGTGCCTGAGACGCTTCCCGCGGCGGGGGAGCCGATCGAGCTGTCCTACAAGCTCCACTGGTTCCTCGACCAGATTCATCCGCCGGCCGGATACGTCGTCGCCACGCGCCACGGGCGCACGGCGACCCAGGAGTCGGACCTCGAGCGTTTCTTCATCGACTTCGACGGCTCCTATCTGGGCAAGCAGGGCCCCGATCCCCAGATCGAGCCCGTGGTGACCGTGGGCACGGGCGCGACCCTGGCAAATTCCACAATCCAGAAGAACCCCTTCAACGGCACCTGGAGGGTCGCCTTCGCGATTAAGTCCGACGGCACCGGTAAGCCGGTGGAACTGCGCTGCTACCTGAGGAAGCAGCCCCACGCGCTCACCGAGACGTGGAGTTACCTGTGGCAGCCTTGAGCGAGGAATCCGGGGGTGGGTCGCCCGCGGTCGGGCTGCCCGAGGCCTTCCGCCCGAAGACGGGCACGATGGATTCATGGAACGCGGCCTACGTCCGCGTCGAGGACTACCTGCGCGCGCACAGGATACACAACCGCCTCCACCAGAGCCGCCTTATCCAGGAGATACTGGAGCGGGCCGCGAAGCGGCACGCGGAGCATCCTGCGCTTGATCCGACCACCGTCGCCGCCGAGGAGACGGAGGCGCTCATGGATTCGTGGTTCGCCGAGGTCCTCGACCAAAAGGGCCTGCCGCACGACAGGCTGGCGATCGACGGCAGGGTGGCGCTGCTCCTTTGCGACGGGCCGGAGCGCTGGCCCTACGCCTTCCTCGATGAGGGGAACATCCCGGCCGATTTCGCCGAAGCGATGAGGACACGCAACCTCGAGGCGGGCCCGGACCTTGCGGTGTCGAGCATGGTGCCGCGCCCGATAGACCTAGGGCGGATCACCGAGGCCGCGGGCGAGACCCTCGAGCGCTTCGAGCGCTGGCCCGTCCTGCGCGCCCTCCTGCTGTGGGTCGTCTTCGCCTCGGCCCTCGCGGGGATCTTCTACATGACGCGCTAAGATATGAGGATCTTCGTCACCGAGCACATGGACGCGGCGCGCCTCAACCGGAGGCGGTTCGTCTTCTTCTCGTCGATCTTCATCCTGACGAGCCTGGCGACATGGTTTGTGGCGGACCTCTACTGGCGCGACGCGGAGGGGCTCTCGGGCCTCGAGATTGTCCTGCTGGTCCTCTTTGTCCCCCTCTTCGCGCACATAGCCGTGGGCTTCTGCACGGCGCTGGCCGGGTTCTACGTGATCAACCGCGGAGGGGACAGCAGCCGGATATCCGTGTCGGCGCCCGCCGGGGGTCCCTACCGCCTGGCCTCGACCGCGATCGTCATGCCGGTCTTCAACGAGGACGTGAGCCGGGTGTTCGAGGGCCTGCGCGTGGTCTTCAAGTCGGTCCAGGAGATCCAAGGCGCGGACAACTTCGACTTCTTTGTCCTGAGCGACTCGAACCAGCCCAACCAGTGGATCCGCGAGGAGGTCGCCTGGGCCGAGCTCTGCAAGCAGGTCGGAGGCTTCGGGAAGATCTTCTACCGCAAGCGCCGGCAGGCGATCAACAAGAAGGCCGGCAACGTCGCCGACTTCCTCAGGCGCTGGGGCAAGAACTACCGCTACATGGTGGTCCTCGACGCGGACTCGGTCATGACGGGCGAGGCGCTCGCGCGCCTGGTGACGATGATGGAGTCCAACCCCTCGGCCGGGATCATCCAGACGGCGCCGAGGATGGTCCGGGGCGAGTCGCTCTATTCGCGCCTTCAGGCGTTCGCGAATCGCATCTACAGCCCGCTTTACCTCGCCGGCCTCAACTACTGGCAGCAGCACGAGGGGAACTACTGGGGCCACAACGCCATCCTGCGCGTCCAGCCTTTCATGGAACACTGCTCGCTTCCCGAACTTCCCGGAAACGAGCCTTTCGGCGGGCGCATCCTCTCCCACGACTTCGTGGAGGCGGCCCTGATGCGCAAGGCCGGCTGGGCGGTGTGGCTGGCTCACGACGTCGAGGGCAGCTACGAGGAGGGGCCGCCTACGCTCATCGAGAGCGCGAAGAGGGACCGGCGCTGGTGCCAGGGAAACCTTCAGCACACCTGGCTGCTCACGGCGCGTGGGTTCCGGCCGGCCAACCGCTTCCACCTGCTCATGGGGGTCATGGCCTACGTCTCCTCCCCGCTCTGGCTGCTGTTCCTGATCCTGAGCACCATCGAAATGGCTGACCAGGCCTCGAGCGCCCGCCCGGACTACTTCTACCCAGCCGTGGACAGGACCTCCCTCTTCGGCTACTCGCTCGCGATCCCCGAGGCCCTGACGCTCTTCTCGCTCACGATGCTCCTGCTGTTCCTGCCGAAGTTCGCGAGCGTCGTCGTCCTCCTCGGACGCCGGGAGGAGGTGGCCAGGTTCGGGGGCCGCTGGAGGGTGGCCGCGAGCGCCATCCTGGAGACCGCGGGCTCCACGCTGCTTGCGCCCGTCAACATGATCTTCAACACGAAGTTCGTGATCTTCACGCTCCTTGGCCAGGGCGTGGCCTGGGTCGCGCAGAAGCGCGCCGCGGACGAGGACGGGACGGACTGGCGGGAGGCCATCATCACCCATGGGCCGCCGACCGTGTTCGGCCTGGTGTGGGGCGTCTCGTCCCTCATCCTGATTCCCGCCTACTTCGCCTGGCTAAGCCCCGTGCTCGCCGGGCTTGTCTGCTCGATCCCACTCTCGATCTTCCTCAGCAAGGCGACCTTCGGCCGCAGGGCACGCGAACTCGGGATCTTCCTGACCCCTGAGGAGACGACGCCGCCCCACGAGCTGCGCATGCTCGAGCAGAACCTGGACGAGTGCTACCGCCACCTTCCCCCCTTTGAACCGCTGCGGGCCGACTACGGCCTGATGCAGGCGGTCCTTGACCCCTACATCAACGCCATGCATGTCGCGCTCCTGCGGCAACGCCGGCCGAGCGCGGGCGCCAGGGAGTGGTTCGCGAAGCTTCAGATCCGGCTCCTGAGGGAGGGGCCCGGGCGCTTCACGACAAAGGAGAAAATGGCGCTCCTGCTAGATCCCCAGTCTATGATCCGCCTGCACAGGGAGCTCTGGAGCCTGCCCTCGGAATCGCTGGCCGAATGGTGGCGCCTCGCGATGAGGCAGTACAACGTCCTTGCGGCTGTGCCCACGACCGCGCTCTACCGCTGATCTAGGCGGTTAGCTTGCGCAGCGCGACCGCCACGCGCCCGAACTCGTCCTCGCAGCTCCCTACCAGCTGGGCCACCCCGCCGAGGCCCTCCTTGCGTGAGATGTACTCGAGGCGCTCCGCGATGGCCCTGAGCGCCTGCGCCCCGACATTGGAGGAGCTTCCCTTGATCGTGTGCGCGGCGCGCGTAAACGCCGCCGCGTCCCCGGACGAGAGCGTGGCCTTCAGTTCCGCGATGCGCTTCGGCGTGTCCTCGATGTAGATGTCGACGATCTCGCGCAGGAACGCCCCGTTATCCCCAGGGTTGAGCTCCCTCAGGCTGGCAATGGCGTCGGGATCGATGGTCGGAAGGTCGGGCACGGGTGGGATTGGCTGAGGTCTGGCTGCTGGCGGACCCGCTAGGTTGCCCATTCAAAGGAGGTGTTCTGCTCAATCTCGGTAATGGTCGTCATGCCAAGGAGCACCTTCTTGAGCCCGTCGTACCGGAGCGGCCTGTAACCCACCTTGGCCGCGGCCTTCGTGATCTCCTGCACACTGCGCCCCTCGGAGATGAGGGCCCGGATCTCCTCGGTGATCAGCACGAGCTCATGGATCGCGACACGGCCCTTGTAGCCGGTGCCCCGGCACTTCGGGCATCCCCGACCACGGTAGAACGTGACGTCGGTGAGTCCATCGTCCTTGAAGTACTTCGCGAGCGTCTCGCGCGTGGGCGTGTAGGCCTCCTTGCAGTTCTCGCAGATCCGCGCGGCAAGCCTCTGGGCCAGGACCCCGATGACCGACGGGGCCACCATGTACGGCTCGACCCCGATCTCGATCAGGCGGGTGATTGCCTGCGGCGCCGAATTGGTGTGGAGGGTTGCGAAGACGATGTGCCCGGTCAGCGCGGCCTCCGTCGCTATCTTCGCCGTCTCCAGGTCGCGGATCTCGCCGATCAGGATCGCGTCGGGGTCCTGCCGCATGAGCGCGCGAAGGAGGGTGGCGAACTTCAGGTCGATCGTCGCGTTCACCTGGCTCTGGGTGACGCCCTCGAGCTGGATCTCGATCGGGTCCTCGATGGTCGAGATGTTGAGCTCGGGGGTGTTGATCTCGTGGAGCGCCGAGTAGAGCGTGGTCGTCTTTCCCGAGCCGGTCGGGCCCGTGACGAAGATGATCCCGTTCGGGTTCTGGATCAGCCGCTTGAAGGGCTGCAGGATCGTCTGCGACATCATCATCTTCTCCAGCGTGATCATCGACTTCTTGCCCGACATCGCCAGGATGCGGATCACGACCTTCTCGCCGTAGGCCGACGGGATCGTTGAGACGCGGAAATTCGCGGTCTGGTTGCCGATCGGCAGAGAGAAGCGGCCGTCCTGGGGGATGCGCGTCTCGGCGATGTCGAGGTTGCAGAGGATCTTTATGCGCGAGATGAGGGCCTTGTGCAGCTTCCTCGAGTACGTGAGGATCTCCCGGAGATTCCCGTCCACACGAAATCGGATCCTCGAATGGATCTCCTGCGCCTCGATGTGGATATCCGTCGCCCGCTCCCTCATCGCGTAGTACACGATCTCGTCCAGGATCTGGACCAAGGCGTTATTCTCGGCGAGCTGGGCGAGCTTGTCGCCGGCGAGGTCCGGCTGGTCGAAGATCGTGGAGCGCTCCAGCTGCCCCAGGCTGTCCTCGAGGCGTTCCTCGTTAGAGTAGTGGATCGCGATCGAGTCCTCCACCTCCCTAGGCAGCGAAAAAACCGGGCTCACCGGAATCCCCGCGATCTGGCCCAGCCGCTTGACCGTCTCCTGCTCGTCCGGGGCGGCCATGGCGACCGTCATGACGCCGTTGAAGATGTAGAGCCCTATGGCCTGGACCTTCTTGGCCACCTCGAGCGGGATCTTCTCGATCGCATCGTCGGTGATCACGGAGACGAAAGGGTCGACATAGGCGACGTTCATCGTGTCCGCCCAGTACCGGCACGCGTCGTCCTTCACCGCGATCTTCGCGTCGATCACCGCCTGGACAAGGTCGGGCTTGTCGTTGTAGCGCTCGCCCATGGCGCGCAGCTCCTCCTCGCTCCCGAAGTTGGGAGTTGCCCGGAGCTTCCCGAAGAACGTCTCAACTCTTTGGCTTAACACGTGCGGCCTTCTTTGACTTGAACAGCTTGCCAATCTCGGCCTGGTCCAGCTTCTCCATTGCGAACGAGGCGGAGCCCTTCTCGGCCTGGATCTCCGCCAGCAGGTCAGGCAGCGAGTACCGGACCTCGGCCAGCATCGGCGACTTCGGGGCCGCCGGGGCGTTCTCGGCGTCTGCTGGGTCGGGCTCGTTCATGGTCCGGGGGGCGGGGTGCCCGCCTCGGAGTCGTCGGACTCGAAGCAGGAGTCGATCGTGTCGGAAAGGGCCCGGCCGATGTCCTCCGCCGGCGCATCCTTGCGAATGTAGTTCGCGGCTCCGAGCGCGGCTGCGTCATCGATCGTCTGGCGGTTGGCCAGCGACGTCAGCATCACCACGACGCAGTCGGGATTGATGGCCTTGAGCGCCCGGAGCGTCTCGATGCCGTCCATGACCGGCATGTTGACGTCGAGCATGACCAGGTCGGGGCTGTCCTTCTTGAACACCTCGATCGCCTCGACCCCGTTGCGCGCCTCGAAGATGCGTTCCACGCCGAGGTGCCGGAGCAGGAGCGAGATGAACTTGCGTATGTGGGCCTCGTCGTCGACGAGAAGGATGCTGCCGTTGAAGTTCACTTGAAAAGTGGAAGGTTGACGTAGAATTCGGCCCCCTGGCCCGGAATGTTGTTGACGCCGATGGTTCCGCTGTGGGCCTCCACGATCTTCCGGCAGATGGCGAGCCCGAGTCCCGTGCTCTTCTCGCCGCCCGTCGGCTGTGCCGACAGCCTGCCAAAGTCCTTGAAGAGCTTGTGGCGCTCGTGCTCGGGAACGCCCGGGCCGCTGTCCCTGACAGCGAAGCCCGCGACGGACTCGTTCGCGTGGATGATCACCGTGATGATGGAGCCCCGAGGGGAGTACTTGACCGCGTTGCTGATAAGGTTGTCGACAACCTGGCGGATCTTGTTGCGGTCGACGTCGACCATGGGATCGCCGTTGGACTTAACGATCTCGATGCGCGTGTTCTTCTTGGACGCCTCCATGTTGCTCAGGTGGACCGACCTCTCGACGATCTCGACCACGCTTGTGGGAGCCTTGTCGAGCTTGAGGTGGCCGGCCTCGATCGTGGCGACGTCCAGAAGCTCGTTCACGAGCTGGAGCATCGACTGGCTGGCGCCGTGGATCGTCTGGA
>CAZHPC010000104.1:0-11301 GCA_964534685.1 uncultured Opitutaceae bacterium | reverse complement strand
GTCACGCAAGGATGTTTGACAGTCGAAGGGTCCGCCTGCAAACACACATCATGTTCCTGCCGTGCTCGAAGGGGGCATTTCCAGCCTGATGGTCACTGACCCGCCCACTGGCCAAGAAGGGGCCGTCCATCCCCGCCGCGTTCTCGTTGTCGACGACGAGTACGGCCCGCGCGAGTCGATCGCCTACACACTGGCGACCTCCTTCTCCGTTGAGACGGCGGAGAGGGCCGCCGAGGCCCTCAAGAAGATAAAGGACCAGAACTACCATGTCGTGGTACTCGACATCAGGATGCCCGAGATGGACGGCATCAAGGCGCTTGAGGAGCTTCGCAAGATAGACCCCTACGTGTCGGTCATCATCCTCACGGGCTATGGGATGCTCTCGACCGCCCAGCAGGCCATGGTCGGCGGGGCCAACCAGTACATGCGCAAGCCCCCGGACGTGGCCGAGCTTATCGACGCGGTGCGCCATCAGGCCGAGGCGGCCCAGCTTCGGCGCTTCCAGGCCAAGATGGCGAGCGACGCCATTGCCCTCAACGGGGCCCTGAAGCAGGAGATTGAGACGAACCAGCCGCAAATCTGGCAGGCGAGGGCGTCCGTCGAGCTCGTTCACGACCTGAACAACCCGCTGACAGTCGTCATCGGCTATTCGGCGTTGATGGTCGAGGAGGCCCAGAAGATGGCCCAGCAGAACCCCGAGATGGGCAAGAGGATGGCCGATTACGCCTTAATAGTGGGGAAGGCGGCCGAGTACTGCCACCATCTCTCCGAGAATTGGCGCACGGCCGCCAAGAAGACTGCCGAGTTCGCCCTGATCGACATTGTGGCGGTCGCCTACGAGGTGAAGCAGGTGATCTTCTTTGGAAGCCCCACGGTGCAGATCGTGGGCCCGTCGGAGGCGTGGGTAAAGGGCTCGAAGTACGAGCTGATGAGGATCTTCCAGAACGTCCTCAAGAACGCGATCGAAGCGGGGGCGACCCGGGTCGTGACGGAATTTGCGCTTAAGGGCGACAAGGTGACGGTCTCCGTCGCGGACAACGGCCCGGGCATGGACCAGGAACGGATCCACCGCGTCATGCACGGCGGCTTCACGAGCAAGGAAAACGGAACCGGCCTCGGCCTGAGCATCTGCCGGCACCTGACGGGCGCCCACGGCGGCGAGTTTGGCATCGAGTCGAAGGCTGGAGTCGGCACGACGGTGCGGTTTGCGTTTCCCGCGTCGCTCAAGAAATGACCGGCATCCTTGAATGAGGCGCCGCCGAGTAAAGATAACCGGAATCGGACCAGTCACCCCTGCAGGAATCGGCCGCGAATCGTTTTGGAAGGGAATTCAGGAGCCGGTGAGCCGGGTGGCCGTGCTCAGGCAGTTCTACGAGGGGTCGGGGGTGTTCACGGGCGCCGAGGTGAAGCAGCTCAAGATGGACAACTACAACCTCTCGGTTCCGGCCAAGCGGATACCACGGCACACCCAGCTCGCGATCGTCGGGGCGGACCTGGCGCTCAAGGACGCGGGGCTCGGTTTTCACGACCTGAGGGACCGCCCCGGGGTCGTGATGATAGGCGCCGCGCTGATGGATTTCGGCGTCATCAACAAGGCCGTCGAGCTCATCGTCCGCAGGGGCCTCGTGAACGCCATCCCCTCGTCCATCTTCACGACGTCGATCAGCGCGGTTTCGGGGATTATCTGCGAGCTGATCGGCGGCAGCGTTCGCTCGATGGCGCTCCAGTCGGTGTGCTGCTCCGGGATGGACGCGATCGGACACAGCGCGGACCTGATCGCCAACGGGGACGTCGATTACGCGGTCTGCGGGGGCACGGAGGCGCCCCTGTATTTCCACCCGCTCTATGAGCTGAAGCTCGCGGGGCTGTCCCCGGGCAACCCGGAACACCCCGAGCGCCAGTGCCGTCCGTTCGACCTCTGGAGGACGACCGGCGCCATCGGCGAGGGGGCGTGCGTCCTCCTTCTCGAGGCCGAGGAGAGCCCGAGGCCGGGCTACGCCTTCGTGACCGGCTACTCCTACATGACCGACTCCAAGGACAAGCTCTGCGAGGGCCTGGCCAAGTCGCTGAGCCTTGCGATAGCGAACGCAGGTCTGAGGCCGGCCGATGTGGAGTGCATCAACGCGTGCGGACCGGGACACCGGCAGATCGACGCGGCGGAGACGGTGGCGCTGGAGAGCGTGTTCGGGGAGCGGCTGCTCTCGATTCCGACGTTCTCCATAAAAGGGGCGATCGGAAACCCGCTCGGCGCGGCCGGTGCGATCCAGGTGGGATGTTCCGCCCTGGGGCTCCGGGACGGGATTATCCCGCCGACCGTGAACTGGCAGTACCCTGACCCGGCGTGCCGGCTCAACCTGAGCGCCAGCGCGCGCTTCTTCACACATTCGGTGGCCGTGATTGACGCCCACGGCATGGCCGGATCCAACGCATGCTTAGTGATCCAAAAATAGGGGGCCAGTCCGCGCTCCTGGCCATCGCCGCGACCGTCATCGTGGGGATCGTGTCGCTGTGGGCGAACCCGCGGAGGAACATCAACCAGAGGTTCTTCCTCGTGTCGCTTCATGTGTCGATATGGCTGATGCTGCTGTATGTGGCGGTGAGCAGCGAGGGGAGCGCCTCATGGCTGAGGTTGACCGCCGCGGTCGGCGCCGCGATCTGCGTCCCGATTTGGCTCCTGAAGGAGGCCATCCTGCACGAGGACGAGTCGTTCCGGCATGTCCTCGTGCGCGGAAAGTACTGGATTCTCGCGGTGTGCGCCCTGGCGGTCCTGTGTTACACGCGCTTCTTCATCCCTCCGGAGTCGACGGCGACGGTGCCCGTATTCGGAGCGGGCTACTACGCCTTCATCAGCGGCATCGTCTGCCTCTACCTCATCCTCAGCTCGGAGGCAATAATCCAGGTCCGGGAGCAGACGGGCATCAGCCGGCTGGAGCTCCAGATCTTCCTCCTTGGGGGAAGCGCCTCCGCCGTGGCCATCCTGATGCTGATGACGCTGCGCACGCTCCTGGGCTTTCCGTGGCTCATCCGGCTTCAGCCGCTCGTCATCATCGCGCTGTACACGACGGTGGTCATCGCGATAACGACCCACCGGATCTTCGACGCGAGGCAGCTTGTCCTGTTCTGCGCGCGCAGGCTCACGCTCATCGCGCTGTTCGCGACCACGTTCTATTTCCTGACCCTCGGGCTGGGGTACCTGCTCCCCGTGCCGCTGGCATTCTTTGTCGCGACGGGCATCGCGCTCGGGCTCTCCGGATGGATCGGGCGGTACCTGGAGATCATGTTCAGCCCCTATCGCAGGGACACGTCGGCAAGGCAGGCGGCCTACGCCGCAGCGCGGCGGGAGAATCGCCCGGAGGTCCTCGAGCGGATCTTCCTGACGATCCTGAAGGGGTGGTCGCATTCGGACAACGCGCTCATTCTCAGCGGGAGCCAGGACCGGCTCGAGGGAAGCGGGCTGAGCGTCGACAGGAACACGAGCGAGTTGAAGCTGCTCCGGACCCTCGGCTGGGTCACGCCGGAGAGGCTTGTCCGCGAGCGCTGGTCCCCCGAACGCAGCAAATTGCGGGACTTTCTGAGCGCCCACAAGCTGGGGGCCGCGGTGATTGACGAGGGCCCGTTGCTGACGCTTGTGGTCGGCGTCGGAGTGGATGTGTCCCGCCAGCCGGTGACCTACCCGCAGATCACGCAGCTGGTGGAACTCACCTCTATCATAGAGGGTGCCCTCACGAGGGCCCAGCTCTCGGCAAAGGCCCAGCGGGCCGAGCAGCTGGCCACGGTGGGCCTCCTCGGGGCGAGCTTTGCCCACGAGATACGCAATCCGCTCGTCTCAATTAAGACGTTTGCGCAGCTCCTTCCCGACCACTACGAAGAACCCGCTTTCCGGTCAAAGTTCTTCCGCCTCATCGGCGACGAGGTGAACCGGATAGACACCCTCATGCAGCAGCTCCTGGACCTGGCGGCCCCGCGGTCATACACCTCTGATGCGGTGGAGCTCCACGCGGTCCTCCGGTCGAGCCTCGAGCTTGCAAGCGGGCTGGCCGACGACAAGGGAGTGAGGATCATCACGGAATTGAACGCCACGCCGGACAAGGTGTTGACCGACCCCTCCGCCGCGAAGCAGGTGCTCCTGAACCTCTGCTTCAACGCAATAAACGCGACGGAGGAGATGCCGAGGGCGCGATGGATCAAGATCGTGACCCGCAACGTCCCGAACGCCGTGGAGATGACCGTCACGGACAGCGGCCCGGGAATCGCGCCGGAGATTCGCACAAAGCTGTTCCAGCCGTTCCAAACGACAAAATCCTCCGGATTTGGCCTTGGACTTGCGATCTGCAGCGATATTCTCGCAGGGCTTGGAACCCCGATCAGCGTTGATCCAGCCGTCGACGGCGAGGGAGCTACCTTTCGCGTGACTTTCCCATGCCCGCCATCGTAGCACTCATCACTGCGGACACGGCGCTGGCCGATTCGTGGGAGCGCCAGCTTCCGCCGGGAAGGACTGTGCTCAAACTCGGCTCGTTTGCGCTGCCGGGCTTCACGTCATCGGGGTTTGCCGCGGTCGTGATACTGGACGCGGCAGCGGAGCGGCAGCTTCCTCCGATCCTCGAGCGGTGCCCCACGATCCTCGTTGGCGAGCCGAGTAGCCATCCCTTCGAGCAGGCGCGCATGGCGGGCCGGGCGAGGGTCTATCTCTCCTACGATGACAGCCGAAAGCGTCTCAATGAGTTCATGCCGCTCGTGGAGGAGGTGGCCGAGAAACACTCAATGCTTAACCTTTTGATGGAAAAGGTAATGCGAATTGAGTCATCCAAGCAATCCTCCAGGTCGGCGGCGCCGTTTGCACCCGCGGACACAGCGGCCGATCTCTGGGATTTCCTCGAGGGGGCTGTCGAGAACCTGGAGAACCCAGAGCGGTTGACCGCCGAGTTCAGGCGCGCCGCGCGCCAGATGCTCCACACCTCGAGTACGACCTTCTTCTTCCGCGAGGGCGGCTTATTCAAGGCCGACCGGGGCGCGCAGTCCTTTCCGGCCGACGATCCGATCGTGGCCTTCTTTGAGCGGCATCCGATTGTCGTCGACAGCTCGATTTGGGAGGGTTCGACCGACCCCAAGGAGGAGCTCGCCCTGCGCAACCGTCTTCTCCAATGGTCGGCAAGGCTCGTCATCCCGGTGCACGAGAACAGCCGGCTGCTGGGCCTGGTCGTCGCCGGGGTCAGGGACGACGGGCAGGCCTATGACGATCAGGACAGGGCGCGCGCGGTCTTCTTTGCCCGCCTGCTCCGCCGGTTTGTCTCAAAGTCGGCGGAGGTGGGACGCCTGAGCGTTCTCTCCAAGCAGAATGTCCTCGGTGCGAGGTACCTCCCGCACTCGCTCCTGCTCGGACCAGGCGAGGATACTCCGGGTCATGTGCCCGTGGTCGTGCGCGACCTGGTGGGCCGAGTGAGGCACATGCGCGAGAATTCCCGCGTCGCGCCGTCCGAGGGGCAGCCGTTCAGGGCGAGCGCCGGGGTGGTCGAGGAGACGGGCGGGGTCTGGGTCTCTTGGGAGGAAGCAAGCGCGGACATGCGCAGCGCGGTCGAGCGCCATCGGGCGGATCGCAGGGAGCTGCTCCGCGAGCTCGGACTTACGCTGAGCCATGAGTTTGGGAATTCCCTTGTTTCCCTGGCTCTGCTCAAGCAGGTGCCACCGCAGGGCGTCATTCCGCCGCCACTTCTCGACGCCTTGCGTTCGGAGATTTCCCGGCTTGAGATGCTTAACCGCAACATCGGCCTCATGCAGACGCTGCACGAGGCGGTGGCGAGCGGCGTCGACATCCGCGATGTCGCGCGTGCCGTGGGGCACGCGTGCTCAGTCAAGGTGGAAACCGGGCCCGAGCCCGTGATCATGTCCGTCGCCAAGGGCCTCGTGGAGTTCGCGCTTCGGATGCTTGTCGAGACAGTCTCCGAGAACCGGACGGGGGGCACGGCCCACGAGTTGAAGCTTCAGGTCCGCTCGACGGGCTTCGGCTCAGACCAGACGGCCCTGGTATCCCTGGAGGGCTCGGGCCTCGAGCTCGAGGGCATCGTGCCTGAGCCGATCGAGAATGCGGTCCCGAACCAAGGCCGCCTTGGCGTCCTCCTGGCCAAGGAGATTATCAGGCTGCACCATGGCGAGATTCACGCCGGGCCGGGAATGGACGGCACGGAGATTCTGGTCTCGCTTCGCGGTCTTTGACCGGAGCTCAAAACCGAGGCTGTCCCGTGGCCCAGGAAGATCTCGCCGAGGTTGTAGCTCGATGGGCGGCCAAGACCCCGTCGGTGAGCGGCCTCACCCTGTTCGGATCCCGCGCGCGAGCCGCAGCGGACCCCCTGGCATCCTCGGACGCCGGGTCGGACTGGGACTTCCAGATCATTTCCTCGCATCCCTCGATGTTCGAAGATCGGACCTGGGCGGAGTCCCTTGAGGGAGCGAAGCTCAGCGTTTACGCACCGAGAATGACCCGGTTCGGCAAGGTCCCGAAGGTGAATGCGCTTTTTGAGGGCGCCGAGGCGGACTTTGTGATCCTGCCGGCGCGCACCCTTCGAGCGGCAAGATTCCTGGTCGCGCTCGGCCTTCACCGCAGGGAGGGTTTTCTGAGGCGTGGGCTGAGGGACCTGGCGATCGTAATACGACCGGGCTGGAAGTTCCTGAAGGGGTCCGAGAAATGGGAGGCGTTCTACCGGCGCGTCGTCGCCGAGGTGGATGATGCCCGCCTGGGTGATGCCGAGGCCGTGAATCTCGCCAATGTTTTTGTATGCGACTACATCTGGACGTTGCGCAAGATCGAACGGGGTGAACTGGTGGCGGCCCAGCGGATGCTTCACCGTGAGCTAGTGGAGACCAACCTGAGGCTGTTCCACGAGCTGAAGCTCCGCAAAGGGGAGCGTTCGTTTCCCGAGGGCCGCCGCATTGAGCAGCTTTCCTCGGCGGCCGAGACGTCGGCTATGGCGCTAAGCGCCCGCTGCAACACGGCCGAGCTCCGGGCGGGAGCATCCAGCGCGGGCTCCGCACTTCGCGAACTTATGAAGTCGCTCGTCGGTGGATCGTGGGCGTGGCCTGGAGAGCTGGGATAGAGTCCACCGCGGGCTGAGGCATACGATTCGACGTGCGCAAATTGTTGGCAAATAAACGCGCGGCCGATCTGGCGCATGGATCGTCTTGCATTTTGCGCGAACAAATTCACTATAAACCCCTTCCATAACTTCGAAATGGTGTCCGAAAATAACCTCGAGCTGCACACTGCAAAGATCGAAAGGGCCCTTCGCGACGCGAAGGCCCTGATGTCGAGAAAGGTGAAAGGCGTGCCCTTCAACGAGTTTGACGTGCGCGGCCATCTCTACGATCTCGCACACAAGGCCGCCCCGAATGCGCGTCACGATGAGATTGACACAATTAAGGCGTGGGTGGAGCCCAAGCAGGGGGAGCGGTCCATGGATGTGGCCGCCGGGAGCGGGTTCCTGACAAAATTCCTGTATGAATGGACGTCCGTCCCCCCTATCGCTGTCGATCCGAGCCACTCTCAGCTGATGGCGCTGCGAAAGAACGCGCCGCACTCGACCATTCTGCACGGGTATCCCGATGATCCCCGGACATTTTTGAAGTTTCCGGACGGGTGCATTGATTTTGCGACGAGCCTTGGCGGCATCCATCACGTGGTGAACCAGCGCGACATGTTCAGCAACGTGTCCCGGGTCCTTCGCAAAGGCGGCCGCTTCGTCTTTGCCGACGTCTGCGCGGACACGGCGCTGGCACGCCATTTTGACGAGGTCGTAACGCTCAAGTGCCTGACCGGGCACACGGCCCAATGGCTCAGCAAGAACCGGGTCCAGGAACTGACGCGGGACCTGCCGGTCACCGTCAAGAGGATGGAGCTCGAGGATGTGTTCATGAAGTTCGCCTCCGAGACGGAGATGTACCTCTTCTTCAAGGGACTTCACGCTTATGACCTTCCGATGGACGAGGTGCTCAAGGACCTAAACCAGGTGCTCGGGCGGTCCGACCGGAACGGCGAGGTTTGGCTCAACTGGCCGCTCCTCTTCGTGAAACTGGAGAAGACCGGCTGAGGGCGCCTCACGCGCGCCTGCCCCGCCGTGTCGCACGGGCAGGGATCCTGCCGCGCTGCGGGGATGCCGCGGGGCTTAGGATTGATGCGGGGCGTGCGTCGTCACAACCTTCTTCGCCGCTTCAGAAAGACCGGCGCGCCTTCGCTTCCAATCATGAGACTCATCAAGAACATCGGAATAGTGATCGTCGCGGTCGGGATCTTCGTGCTTTGGGGCAAATACCACCAGCGTGCGACGCGCGAGAGCAGCCCGCCCGCATCCGTTGCCGAGCCCGCGGTGCACGTGAGCCCGTACGGCTTTGCCCCTTTGCCCAAGCCATTCGTCGGCCCGACCGACAGGCTCGTCATCCTCGCGCCGCCACACTGCCCGAGCGAGCAGGGGCGCAGGGCCGATGAGTTGGTGCGCCAGCTGGCCGCTGACGGAATTCCGTGCTCCCGTTCGGGGGGCGCCAATGTCTCGGCCGAACGGGAGGCGACCAAGGATGAGCTCGACCGGCTGAACAGGGTTATGCTGGGGGAACTGCCCATCGTGTTCATCAACGGACGCGCCAAGAACAATCCGGATATCGCCGACGTCGAAGGCGAGTACCGTTCGACGGCGAATTAGAACGGGTGCCGTCGGGCTTCCTGTCAGGAGGCCGTGGGGAGCGCTCGTCCGTTCGAGATTGCGCCGGGCGTTTCCCGCTAGCCCGACTGGAAGATCTCCGCGATGATATCCTCCAGCGGGACATCCTCGATTGTGATGTCCGCGACCGGGCCGGTCGCGAGCACCTCCTGGGCGACGGCGACGATATCCTCGCTCGAGACGCGCAGCGTGAAGGTCCCGTCCTCCTCGCGCCTCGTCTCGCCAAACCGGGAGCGCCATGTCTCGGGGAACGCCGTGTCCTTGGGGATGAACCGCACGATCTTCTTCCTGCTGCCCGACCCCGACTCCAGCCTGTCCAACGCCCCGTCATAGATCTTCCTGCCCTTGTGGATGACGATCACGCGCTCACAGAGCTCCTTGATGTCGGCCATGTAGTGGCTCGTGAGAATGATCGTCACCTTGTACCTGCGATTGTAGTCGCGCAGGAAGAGCCGAACCGCCCTCTGGGACACGACATCAAGCCCGATCGTGGGCTCGTCCAGGAACAGGACCCTCGGGCGGTGGATGAGCGCGGCGATGAGCTCCATCTTCATCCGCTCGCCGAGCGACAGCTCGCGGACCATGACGTTGAGCTTGTCGCGTATTCCGAGGAGTTCGACCAGCTCGTCGAGGGTCTTCCGGTAGTCCTCCTCCTTGAGCCCGTAGATGGCCTTGAGGAGCGTGAACGACTCGATGGCGGGCAGGTCCCACCAGAGCTGGTTCTTCTGTCCCAGGACAAGCGCGAAGATCCTCCGGTACGCGTTCTCCCTGCGCGTGGGGTCGAAGCCCGCAACCCGCGCGGTTCCCGAGGTGGGGAATATGAGCCCCGAGAGCATCTTCAGGGTCGTCGTCTTTCCGGCGCCATTGGGGCCGAGGAAGCCGACGAACTCACCCTCGGCGATCGAGAAGGTGACATCCTTGGCTGCGGCTGTTTCGTCGTACTTCCGGCTGAAAAGCCCCTTCACGCCGCCCCAGAATCCCGGCTGCTTCTTGTAGGTTCGGAAGATCCGCGTGAGGTTTTGGACTTCGATCACGTTTCCCATGACGAAAGCACAAAACCAGTTTCAGATCGAACCAAGCTTTGAGAAATCCAGAACCGTGTGGCTGATGAATCCCGCCTCGAGTGCGGCGCGGTCGGTGAGGGGCGCCTCGGGCGAGGTGTCCTTGCCAATCTTGAACACGAAGCTGTGGGTGCCGTCCTGTGCCTGGGGGCTGAAGAGCCCGGGGAACATCACTCGGGCCGGCACGGTGCGGCGCACCTCCGAATCCTCCGTGCAGGGGAAGGGGAAGTTTAGGTTGTGGACAATGAAGCTGAGTTCCGGCGTCCGGGCGGCGAGTGCCGGCGCAATCCGCGCCCCGTGACGCGCCGAGGACCTGAGGAGCGAGAGAAGCCCGGGCTCAGGGGAGCCCCCCCTGGCCTTGAGGTCGTCGTACATCGCGACGGAAAGGCTCTGCGACAGGGCCACCGCGGGAAGACCGTGCAGCGCACCCTCGCAGGCGCCGGCGACCGTCCCGCTTCCCAGTATGAATCCCAGGCCAGCGTTCAGGCCGATGTTAATCCCGCTTAGGACCGCGTCCGGCTTTCCTGGAAGCAGGTGATCGATGGCAATGTTGACGCTGTCGCTCGGCGTGCCGTCGACGACCCACGTCGGGCATCCAAGGCCCCAGTCGGCCTTTGTGGAATGCACTGGGCGGTGGCGGGACTTGGACGCCCCGGTCCAGCTCTGCTCGACCTTGGGCGCCGCGACAAAGACCTCGTGGCCCGCGGCGATAAGCTCGCGGACCAGCTCATGGAGAAAGACGGACTCGATGCCGTCGTCGTTCGTTACAAGCAGCCTCACCCGTCAGGATTGAACGGGCTCCGAAGCGGGGGCGCCGTCGCCCGGCTTCTGAGCTTCCATTTCCTTCATGGCAGCCTTGCGGGAGAGACGGACCTTGCCCGAGCGCTCGTCGACGCCGATGCACTTGACCCAGATCATCTCTCCCATCTTCACGACATCCTCGGTGCGGCGCACGCGGAAGTCGGCGAGCTCCGAGATGTGCACGAGCCCTTCCTTGCCGGGGGTGCACTCGACGAAGCAGCCGAAGTCCTTGATGCCCGTGACCCTGCCGTTGTAGAGCTTGCCGACCTCGATCGGCGCGCCTCCGCCGCCTCCTCCTCCGCCTCCTCCGCCGCACAGGCTGTCGATCTCCTGGATCGCGCGGGCCATGGCCTCGCTGTTGTTGGAGTAGATGAAGACCTTGCCGGAGTCGTCCTCGGCGATGTCGATTTGGGCGCCCGTCGTCTCGGTGATGCGGCGGATGGTCTTGCCGCCGGGCCCGATGAGGAGCCCGATCTTCTCGGGGTCGATCTGGATCGTCTGGATGCGCGGCGCGTACTTGCTCAGGTCGGCGCGGGGAGCGGGCATGACCGCGAGCATCTTGCGCAGGATCTCGATGCGCGCGTCGCGGGCCTGGTGGATCGCGGCCTTGGCGATCTCGATCGGCAGGCCGTTGATCTTCAGGTCGAGCTGGAAGCCGGTGATCCCCTTGGTCGTGCCCGCGAGCTTGAAGTCCATGTCGCCGAAATGGTCCTCCTCGCCCATGATGTCGGTGA
>CAZHPC010000103.1:0-11545 GCA_964534685.1 uncultured Opitutaceae bacterium | reverse complement strand
CCGCTGACCGGCATTGCATTTGTGCGCGTTCTCTGTAAGCAGCATTACCTTCATGCCATTCCTATTGTCCCCAAGAACCCGCCCTTTAGGCACACAGTTTGCGGGTCTCGCGTTGCTGGTTTCCTTGGGCGCAACGCCCTGCTTGCGGGCCTCAACCGTGCCGATCGACGGATTCGATCCAAGCCCCAATGGCATCGTCAACACGCTCCTAGTCCAACCTGATGGCAAGATATTGATGGGCGGGTATTTTACCCAGCTTCATCCCTATGGACTGCCTGTCTCGGGCCACGGTTATATCGCACGGCTGAACCATGATGGATCGCCCGACGGCACGTTCAGCCCGAATGCCAACGGCGTGGTCCGAGTCATGGCCCTGCAACCCAACGGCCAGATCATTATCGGGGGCAGCTTCACGAGCATCCAGCCGACGGGAGGCGCCGCACAGATCGCCCGCAACTACGTGGCGCGCCTGAACGCGGACGGCACGCTCGACGCGGCGTTCAATCCCGGCGTAAACGGCATCGTATACGGCATCGCAGTGCAGTCCAACGGCCAGATCGTGATAGGCGGCTCCTTTACGAGCGTGCAGCCGAACGGTGCAGCTGGCCCGACGACCCGAAATCGCATCGCACGCTTCAACGCCGACGGGTCTCTCGACACCTCGTTCGATCCCAACGCGGACAGGCCGGTCCTGGCAATCGCGGTCGAGCCCAACGGCCAGATCGTCGTTGGCGGCGGGTTTTCGATGCTCCAGCCAAACGGGGCGAGCGCAGCAACCAAGCGCAGCTGCGCCGCCCGCCTCAACAGCGACGGCTCCCTCGACACGGGCTTCGATCCCGAGCCGAATGGGTCTGTAAGCTCGATCATCGTCCTGCCGAGCGGCCAGATTGTCATGGGCGGTGAATTCGTGACAGTACAGCCGAACGGGGCCACCTACACGACCCAGTGCGACTTCCTAGCGAGGCTCAACGCGGACGGCTCCCTCGACTCGAATTTCATCATCAACCCGCTTCAGAGCGTGAACGCGGTTTGCTATGAGGGAGACGGCAAGCTGTTGATCGGAGGTACATTTACGCAGGTCTATCCGGAGAACGACCTTACCGCGATCGCGACGCCGTACTGCGCCCGCATCAACGCGGACGGCTCCCTTGACGAGACGTTCATCCCAAGCCCCAACCAGGTGGTCAATGCCATCGCGGTTCAGACGGACGGCAACGTCATCCTCGGGGGGTTTTTCACGAGCTTCCAGCCGCTGGACAAGTCGACGCCGACCCCGCGGATGTACATTGCCCGGGTGAATTCGTACGGCGTCCCCGACTCCACAATCGCCCCGGATGAGGCGGGCACGGTCTTTGCGACCCAGACGCTCCCGAATGGGCAATATCTGGTCGGCGGAACGTTTCTGAGCATAGGCGGGGTGACCCACAACCACTTCGCAAGGCTCAATGCCGACGGTTCGCTCGACAACACGTTCAATACGACGGTCGACGGACCCGTCCAGACGATTGCCGTTCAGTCCAACGGGCAGATCCTCATAGGCGGGTCGTTCTCGTTCGTCGACGGATTCGTACGCCTGAACATGGCCAGGCTCAATCCCGACGGTTCGCTCGACGGGCCGTTCAACCCAACCCCGAACTCCACTGTAAACGTCATCATGCCGCTGTCGAACGGACAGATGCTGATCGGCGGAGGATTCTCGAGTCTTTCTCCAAACGGATCCACGACGTCGTACGGACTGAATTACCTCGCCCGCCTCAACAGCGACGGATCGCTCGACCTGACGTACAATCCGAACCCGAGCGGCGCCGTTTTCGCCATCGCCCAGCAGGCCGACGGATTGTTCGTGGTCGCCGGCGGTTTCACAACCATAGGAGGCTACTCGCGCGGCTATATCGCCCGTCTGCAGGCGAACGGCCAGATCGATCCGAGTCCGTTTGATCCCGAGGCAAACAGCGCGGTCTACGCGCTGGCGATCCAATCGGACGGGAAGATTGTCATGGGAGGCGGATTCACCGGCGTCATTCCTCAGACCGGAAAGGCGGCGGTGCCAACCACGCTCACAAATCCCCCAAACGGGCCCCAGACGGTGCTGCCGGGGGCGGGGGTCAGCGCCGCCACCCCCATCTACATCAATCACCTTGCACGGCTGAACAAGGATGGAACGCTCGACACGACCTTCTTCCCCAACCCGAGCTTCGACGTTCTCGGAGTGGCCGTGCAGTCGGACGGGAGCATCGTGGTAGCGGGCGCCTTCACCTCGTTTGCTCCGAATTTCTCGCCGAAGGGGACCATCCGCAATTACATCGGTCGCGTCTCAGGCAGCGGCGCGCTTGACACAACCTTCGACCCCAACGTCAACGCCCTGATCAACACGGTCAGCGTGCTGTCGAACGGCCACATCATGATCGGCGGGACGTTCACAACCGTTCAGCCAAACGGGGCTTCGACCCCGTTGTTCATCGACCACTTTGCGATCCTCAATCCGGACGGAACCGTCGACCCTTCGGTCACCCAAGGCAAGAACCCCGCGATGACCGGGCAGGTGCAGGTGTTCGCGGAGCAGCCCAACGGCCAGGTGCTGGTCGCCGGATCGTTCAGCCCCATCAGCGGAGGCCCAGGGGCCTATCTCGCCCGGCTCAACGGGGACGGGTCGCCTGACACGTCCTACGACGCGTACGTGGACGGGGCGGTCAACACGGTCGCCGTCCTGCCCAACGGGGCCTCGACCCTGACGCCGACGAACTCGGGCGCGTGGCTGAACGCGAACGGCGAGGTCCGGTTCTCCTACTCGGCCGCGTCCAATGGCGAGGTAGATTGCGCAGCCGTCCAGGCGGACGGACGGATCATCATCGGGGGACTTTTCAACAATTTCGGCGGGGTTAGCGGCCTGCAGAACCTGGTTCGCCTGAACACGGACGGGACGGTCGACCCGACATTCACACCGACGCCGAACGGAGTGGTGAGCGCCGTCGTCGTCCAGAGCGACGGCAAGATAGTGATTGGCGGCGGCTTCAGCACGATCGACAACGTGAACAACGCCTACATCGCCCGCCTGAACCCGAACGGTACGCTTGACACGACCTTTGCGCCGCAGCCCAACCTGCAGATTCTGTGCATGGCGCTGCAATCCGACGGCAAGATCATCATCGGCGGGGACTTCACGCTCCTCGTCCCGACCGTCGCGACCGGAACCTCTCCCACATATGCCTACAATTACATCGCCAGGGTGAATTCCGACGGCTCGATCGACTCCTCGTTCAATCCCGACTGCAGCGGCCCCGTGTACACGGTAGCCGTGCTTCCCAACAAGCAGATCGCGATCGGCGGATCCTTCACGTCGATCACGCCCAATGGCGGGACGACTGTCGATTATGTGCAGGACCTAGCCCGGCTGAACAGCGACGGGACCGTGGACACCACCTTCTATCCCGATCCGGATGCGCCGGTGGCTTCGATCGCCGTCCAGTCGGACGGCAAGATCATCGTCGGCGGCACGTTCACGGCGTTCGAGCAGAATGCGAACGTCGGGAATCTGACCCCGGCGCCGGTGGCCGGGCCCATCGTCATCCGCGACTACTTAGCCCGCATCAACACCGACGGGACCGTGGACGCGTCATTCGACCCGCACCCGAACGGTGGACTGACCTACGTGGCCGTCCAGCCAAACGGCCAGATCGTATTCGGCGGCAACTTCACCAGCATCCAGCCGAATGAGTCCGGAAACGCGGCGAACCGCGAGGAGATCGCCCGGGTGAACCCCGACGGGTCGGTCGACCCCTCGTTTGACCCGGCGTTCAACGGCACCGTTGACACCATCATGACCCTGCCTGACGGCTCGCTGTTCGTCGGCGGAAACTTCACCACCGTTCAGGAGGGCGGAGCCGTCCTGATCGGCGGCAACTTCTCCAACGTCGGAACGAGTGCGGCCGCCCACCTTGCGAGGCTCAACGCCGACAGCACGTTCGACTCCTCCTACTCCGCGCACCCGGACGGCCCCGTCAACGCCCTGGTCCCCATGGTGAACGGAACGGTGCTTGTCGGAGGCTCCTTCGCGAATATTGACAACGTGCCGCGGGCTAACCTCGTCCGGCTTAACGCCGATTCCTCAATCGACTCCTCGTTCAACCCTTCAGTGAACGGGGCGGTCGACTCGATCGCGCTCGAGCCCAACGGGCAGGTTCTCGTCGGGGGCGCCTTCACCAGTGCCGGAGGCCAGAACTCGGCCTACCTTGCGCGGCTCGGGCCGACGGGTTCCCTGGACAGCTCGTTCGCTCCCGCGGTCAACGGGATCGTCGATGCAATCGCGATCCAGCCAAACGGCCAGATCGTCATAGCCGGCTCGTTCACGAGCGTGGCAGGCGCGGCTGATAGCGGGCTGGCGCGCCTCAACAATGACGGCTCGCTCGACGCGACCTTCAACCCCTCGCCGAACGGCGCCGTGCTGTCCGTCTCTTTGCAGCTGGACGGATCCTTCTATGTGACGGGCCTGTTTACGAGCATCGGCGGCCAGCCGCTGCCCTATGCCGCGCACATCGGACCGACTGGCGCCGTCGACCCGTCGTTTACCCCGAGTGTGAACGCTCCGGTCAACGCCGTCATTGTGCAGCCCGATGGCAAGATAATGCTCGGCGGAGGTTTCACGACGGCGGGCGGCTTCTCGCGGGTCGGAATCGTGCGGTTCCCCGCGCCCGCGCCCGTGGCGCAGTCGGTCTCGGTGAGCGAGGACCAGTCTACCTACACCTGGACAAGGAGCGGAGGCGTGCCCGTGTTCTCGTCCGTGCTCTTTGAGCAGACGACCGATGGCACCCACTGGACGACGGTGGGCCTGGCGTCCACCTCGGACGGGGCGACATGGCGCCTCACCGGAGCGGCCCCGACGGGTGCCAACCTGTTCTACGTGCGCGCAACGGGCGTGATGCCCTCCTCGGAATTCAGCTCCTCGGGCCTCCTCCAGGTCTTCTACCTCGCGAATTCTACCCCTATCGCACTCATCACGTCCGCGCCCTCGGTGGCGGGCACAGCGGGCCAGCCGTTCCGGTTCGTCGTCACCGCGACCCTCTCGCCGCAGACCTACTCGGCGACGGGCTTGCCCCCGGGGCTCACCATCAATTCCTCGACGGGAGTCATCACCGGGACTCCGACGGCCGTCGGCACCTACCATGTCGGCTTGACCGCCAACGGCACGGGGGGCCTCGCATCGACGACGATGACAATTACCATAAACGCCGCGAGCGGGACGCCGTTCGCTCCGGCGCCGACGTCGCTGGACAACCGGCTTCTTAATCTTTCGACGCGCGTCGACTTGCCCGGAAGCCAGGTCCTGGTCGCCGGGTTCGCCATTTCGGGAACGGGCCCGAAGAACGTGCTCCTTCGCGCCGTCGGGCCGGGGCTGATCGAATTCGGCGTCTCCGGAACCATGGCTACCCCTGAGATCCAGCTCTACGGGCCGTCGGGTTCCGTGATCGCCCAGAACAACGGATGGGGAACGTCCCCCACCATTGCGGCCGCGATCACACAGGTAGGAGCGTTTCCGTTCGCTCCGGGCAGCGCGGATTCCGCCATAGTTACCAGCCTAGAGCCCGGCGCCTACACTGTCCACGTGTTCGATCCCTCGGGGACCGGAGGAACCGTTCTCCTGGAGATCTACGACGCCGATGCGTCGCCGCTGACCGCACCACAGCGTCTGATAAACATCTCGGCCATGGGATTGGTCACACCCGCGACCGGCGCGCTGTTCGGGGGATTTGTCATCTCCGGAAGCTCGACCAAGAGCATCCTCATCCGCGGAATCGGGCCGGGGCTCTCGGCTTTTGGCATTCCCACCACGCTCCCCGATCCCGTGCTGAGCGTCTTTGACTCCGGCGGAAACCTTGTGGCCCAGAATTTTTCGTGGACAACCCAGTCCGCAACGGGACCGGATGAGCCCACGATTGCAGCCACTGACATCACGGCAGCCGACACTAGCGTCGGGGCGTTCGCGCTCTCGGCGCTCAACTCCGACACGGCTCTGATCGCCAACCTGCCGCCCGGCGCGTACACGTTCGAGGTCTCCAGCGCAAGCGGCGCGACAGGCGTCGTTCTGGGAGAGGTCTACGAGCTACCCTGACCAGCTCCGGCCGCCTCACCAATCGTCGCTTCTGAAGGGCGCCGCGGGGAGCCCGGCGCCGTTGTAGAGGTTGGCTTCCGGGGCATTGCGCCATGCGTAACGCACCGCCGTGGGCTGCGCCACCGCCGGCGAGCGGACGACGACCGTGTCGCCCCTGATAGTCGCTCCCGCCGAATGGAATACCCTGTCGGGGCCGGCGACCTCAAACGACTGGAGCGGCTTGCCGGATGCGGTGAGCCCCTCGTCCGCGAACTGAAATTGGACCCGGATTACGGGGCCCTCCGGTGTCGCGCGGCTTGGGACGGGCCCCGAATGCTCCACGGGAATTGAATAGACCATCGCCTTGGCGATCAGGGCGAGCCGCCGACCGACCTCCCTCTTGTTTTTCGGGAACATGCTGCCGAGCTCCCCGATGTCGATGGTGACCGCCTGGCCCGTCGATGGAAGGGAAAGGGCCCTGGACTGCGCCTCGCGAAGGTACGCCCATTGGTCCCCCTGCCCCTGCGTCGGCGGCGAGAAGTTGGCAAGCTGGACCCAGAGGAAGGGGAAATCGCCTCCGCCGAAATGGGATCTCCAGCTGGAGATCAACACGGGAAACTGGGCGGCGTACAGGGAGGCTCGCCCCACGTTGCTCTCCCCCTGGTACCAGACCGTGCCCCGGATGGCGTAGGGCAGCAGGGGCTGGATCATCCCGTTGAAGAGCGAGCCGGGTGCCCAGGGATCCCCGCCCCTCGAATCGGCGCCGGCGGCCGGGTGCCCGTTCGAGAAGCCGGGAAAGGCGGCGAGGGCCGCCGGGCTCATCCACGCCTCGATCGGCGTCCCGCCCCACGTGCTGTTGACTATCCCCACGGGTGTTCCCAGGCGGGTGAAGATCTCGCGCGCGAAGAAGTAGCCCGCGGCCGTGAACCGGCCCACCGTGGCCGGGGTGCACGCGCTCCACTCGCCGGAGGCGGACGCCATCGGCGACGCCGAGGCCTGGCGCGCGACCTTGAAATGCCGGATCAGGGGGAAGCGCGCCGCAGCTACCTCAGCGGCCGCGTTCTCCACCCGGTATGACGTGCCGCCGTCGTCGACGGCGAACTCCATGTTCGACTCCCCTGCGCACAGCCAGACCTCGCCGACCACGACGTCATGGAGCGTCACCGTGGCCTTCCCACTGACGGTGAGGTCCGAGCCGGACGCGTTCTCGGCAAGGGGCGCGAGCACAGCGATCCATCGCCCGTCGGAGCCCGCCGTCGCGCCGACCGTCTGGCCGGCGAACGACACGCTCACATGCTCGCCGGGGGTCGCCCGGCCCCAGACGGGGACCGGCTTCTCCCGCTGAAGGACCGCGCGGTCCTGAAAGAGCGGGGCGAGTTCAGGGGCCGCGGCCGCCGTCGGGGCTATCCCGGGCAACGAGGCGAGCGCCAGCGCAAAGATGCGGAAAGGGGGCATGGATATCTCGTAGCAGGCCCGACGCGGCGCCAGGATCAAGGAGTTTTCGGGCCGGCCGCCTTGATCGCCCCGAGGAAAGCGTGCAGCTCGGAGGCCAGCCGCGGCCCGAAACCATCCGCCTCCGCGATCTCGGCGGCCGTTGCGCTCCGAAGGCGCTCTATGCTCCCAAACCGGTCCATCAACGCCGCCCGGCGGACGGGGCCAAGGCCCGGAAAATCGTCCAGCAGCGACTCCCTGATCTTTTTGGACCGCAGGTCTGCGTTGTAGGTGTTTGCGAATCGATGGGCCTCGTCACGGAGCCTCTGCAGGAGCCGGAGCCCCGGGTGATCCATAGGAATGTCGAGCGGCGCCCTCCCGTCGGAAAACACGATGGTCTCCTCCCTCTTCGCAAGTCCCACGATCGGCGGCGGATCGAGGCCCAGCGCGACGAAAGCCTTCAGCGCGGCCCCCACTTGTCCCCGGCCTCCGTCGATCACCACCAAATCGGGAAACGCCCTCCCCTCGTTGCGCAGCCGCCGGTAACGGCGCCCCACCACCTCCTCCATCGCCCTAAAGTCGTCGTTGCCCATGAATCCCTTTATCCGGAAGCGCCGGTAGCTATCCCTGTCCGGCTTTCCCTCCGCGAACCGCACCATTGAGGCCACCACGAAGGTGCCGGAGATGTGCGATATGTCGAAGCATTCGATCGAGCGAGGCGGCCCCGCCAAGGCGAGCGCCTCCCGGAGCGACGCGAGCGCCGACTCGTCCGCGCTCGGGGCCGTCGGGTCGGTGCGCTCGAAATGTCGCGGTCTCTCCAAGGTCTTCTCGAGCGCGAACACGACGTCGCGCAGAGCCGCGGCCCTCTCGAATTCGCGGCGCTCGGACGCGGAGGCCATCTCGGCCCGCAGGGACGCGAGCCATTCTCGGGACTTGCCCTCCAGGAATGCGCAGGCTTGGTCGACCCGCGCCCTGTACTGCTCTGTGGTCACGGTGTCTGGAAAGCCGTAGATTTCCGCCCTGACATCATCATAGAGCTGCCAGGCGCCGTCGGGCAGGCGGCGGGGGGTCCCGTCGCTCAGCAGGATGCCGAACTGCCTGCGCATTTGCGCGAGCGCCTTCCGGAGCGGTCCGCTGTGGGCAAACGGCCCGAAATACCTCGAGTGATCGTCCTTTCGGATCCGGACGACCCGAAACCGTGGGAGCTCCTCACGCGGGTCGACGCGCACCAGCGGAAAGCGCTTGTCGTCCGTGAAGTCCGTGTTGTAGCGCGGCTTCCATTGCTTGATCAGCTTCCCCTCCAGCAGGATGGCCTCCGGCTCCGACTTCACCACGATGGCGTCGAAGTCCGCGATCATCTCAACCAAGGCGCGGATCTTGGGGTGCAGCGTGAACGCCCGTGAAGGCTGGAAGTAGGATGAAACCCGCCTTTTCAGCGCTTTTGCCTTACCCACGTAGATGATCCTCCCAATCCTGTCCTTCATGAGGTAGACACCCGGGCGGTCCGGCAGCCGCCGCACCTTTTCCTTGAGCGTAGGAGGGACCCCGCTATCTGAGTCAACGGCTGGCATTTTCCCAAGATTAGCCTAATTTCAACGTCCGCAAAGCACGCTTTCGTCCGACTTTCTGCATTCCGTTTGAACAAACCTCCGCACAAGCTCCATTACGAACTTCTGACCATTGGCGACGAACTCCTCCTGGGTCTGACCGCCAATGGCCACCTGACGTTCATCGGATCACAGCTTGGCGCACGCGGGGTTGAGCTGCGCAGGAATGTCACGGTAACGGATGACGCTGAGGATATTGCAACGCAGTTCCGTGAAAGCTGGGTCCGGTCTGACGTCGTGCTGATCACCGGCGGCCTGGGGCCGACCTGCGACGACCGCACCCGCGAGGCCGTGGCCCAGGTGTTGGAGCAGAAACTGGTGTTCGATGCAGAGATTGAGCGGCACATCTTCGAGCGTTTCGCCCTTTTGGGACGGAAGATGACGTCGAACAACCTCAGGCAGGCGTATCGTTTTGAGCGGGGCCAGGTGCTTTCGAACGCGAACGGGACAGCCCCAGGCCTTTGGGTTGAGCAGGACGGCAAGGTGCTGTGCATGATGCCGGGCCCGCCAAATGAGCTGCAACCGATGTTCACCGAGCAGGTGATTCCGCGGCTCGCGCAGCTCGGCCTCCTGCTTGACTGCAAGGCCTACGTGCAGCTTCGGACGGCGGGGATCGGGGAATCCATGCTCGAGACAAAGCTGCAGCCGGTCTTTGGTCGCCATGCCGTTGGCCTTGGCATCGCGTTCTGCGCTCACTCGGGCCACGTGGACTGCAGGCTCAGCTCGCCGGGCGGCGAGCTTGGAGCCACCGAGATCGCCGCGATCGCGGCCGAGTGCGCCAGTGTCCTGGGCGAGGATTTTGTCACGTACGGCGACGATTCGCTGGCCAAGGTGTGCGCCGACCTCCTGCGCGCCCAGGACAAACGGCTAGCGGTCGCTGAGACAGCGACGGGGGGCCTGCTCGCGAACGCGTTCACCGACATATGCGGCGCCTCGAAGTTCTTTTCGGGGGGATGCGTCTGCTATTCGAACGACTCCAAGATGCAGCTTCTGGACGTGCCCGAATGCCTCCTCCTCCAGCATGGTGCCGTGAGCGCCGAGGCGGCGGTCGCCATGGCCACCGGCGCCGCGGAGAAGCTCGGGGCGGATTATGCCCTCTCGATCACGGGTTTTGCGGGGCCCTGCGGCGGCGCTAACGAGAACCCCGTCGGGACGATATTCGTGGCCCTTCACGCCCCGCATGGAGTCTGGTCGCGCAAGCTCAGCTTCCCGGGACCGCGCACCACCATCAAGCGCCGCGCGGTCAATTCCGCCCTCGACTGGCTTCGCCGCGAGCTTGTTCGCGGCCAGAACGGCGCGACCGTGCCGCAGCGGCGCCAGGGCGTCATGCAGTAGAAGCGCCCCCGGCCACCAAGTTCCTTAGTGCGGCCAGGTATTTTTCGCAGGTCTTTGCGATCACATCGGTTGGAAGCCGCGGGGCTGGCGGCTTTTGGTCCCAGGAAAGCTTGAGCAAGTGGTCCCGCACGAACTGCTTGTCGTAGCTTGGCGGGGAGCCTCCCGGCACGTAGCTTCCCACCGGCCAGTATCGCGACGAGTCGGGCGTCAGCAACTCGTCGATCAGCACCAGGGAACCGGCGGCGTCAGTGCCAAACTCAAATTTAGTGTCGGCAAGGATCATCCCGGCCTCTCGGGCCCTGTCGTGGCCGAATCGGTAGAGCGCCAGGCTGACCGCCTTCACCTTGTTGTAGAGCTCCTGGCCCACGGCTGCGGCACCCTCGGCGTCATCGATCGCCTCGTCATGGCTGCCCTTGGGCGCCTTTGTCGTGGGAGTGAAGATCGACTCGGGCAGCCGGTCCGCCTGGCGCAGGCCCCGGGGAAGCGGGATTCCACACACGGACCCCGATTTGGAGTAGGAACTCCATCCGCTGCCCGCAAGGTAGCCTCGCACGACGCATTCGATAGGAAGGGGGCGGAGCTTGCGAACCACCATGCTGCGCAGGCGCAGGTCGCGCCCCAAGATCCCCCGCCGGTCGAATTCCGCATCCTGGTTGGGCAGGAGATGGTTCGGGATGATCCCCTCCGTCTTTTCAAACCACCAAAGGCTCATCTGCGTCAGCAGGATGCCCTTTCCCGGGATCCCGTCGGGAAGGACGACGTCAAACGCGGACAGTCTGTCCGATGCCGCGAGCAGCAATGCGTCTCCCAGGTCGAATATCTCCCGCACCTTGCCCGATCCGATCCTTGGAAACGGCAATTCGATTGAGGTCACAGCCTGGCTGGGCAGCGCGGCTTCGATTTCCGAGAATGTCATGCTTCTAGAATTCCCCGACATCGACTCGCGTCCAGAAGGAAAAATGCTCTTGCTTGGTCAGGCCTGCCGCCTAGCTTGCCCGATCCCGCGCTACGTCCCCATCGTCTAGCCCGGTCAGGACACCACCCTTTCACGGTGAGAACCGGGGTTCGAATCCCCGTGGGGACGCCA
>CAZHPC010000102.1:0-11588 GCA_964534685.1 uncultured Opitutaceae bacterium | reverse complement strand
GCCCGCAGTCCCAGAGGGGGTAGAGGACCTCCTGGGTGAGGTGCGCCTGGAACGGTTCGACCTCCGCGGGCTTCGATTTGGTGGGGTAGAGGAACATGACGTCGACATCGCTCCAGGGCGCGAGCTCGCTTCGGCCGTAGCCCCCCAGGGCAAGCATTGAGACGGCGGCCGGAGTGGGGCCCTTGGCGCTCGCGTACAGCGCGATCGCGTGGTCGAAAAGACTGGATATCAGCGCGTCGATGATCGCCGAACGGCCGTGCTCGACCTCGAGTCCTGAGGCGCCGTGGTCGTGACGGGCGCGCAGGTCGGCCATGGCCTCCTTGAGGAAGCCCTTGCATGCGGCAATGCGGTCGGCCCCGCTCGTTTCCCGGGTGAAAACGAGTTGCGAGCGCGCCTGCTCATCGAGGGTTTTGGGCATTGAAGGAGCCCATTGAAGGGCACGCCCGGCCGGATTCAATCCCCGATGCCGCTCACCCCGGACTTGCCTGCCGCTCGCCCAGCCGGTTTGCTAGCGGGTCTTCATGCCCGAGATCACAAAGAGCTACGAGCCTCGCGAGGTCGAAAAGAAGTGGTACGCCGCATGGCTGGCGGCCGGCGCCTTCGCGGGGAAGGCTTCGGCGGGCAAGGACGCGTACTGCGTCCTGATGCCGCCCCCCAACGTCACGGGCGTCCTCACGATGGGGCACGTTCTCAATGACACCCTCCAGGACATCCTTATACGGCGGGCCCGCCTCGAGGGCCTCTCGACCCTGTGGATCCCGGGTCTGGATCACGCGGGCATCGCGACCCAGACGGTCGTCGAGCGCGAGATGCGAAGGCAGAAGAAAACCCGCCACGACTTCGGCCGCGAGAAGTTTGTGGAGCGGGTCTGGGACTGGCGCAGGGAGAAGGGCGGAAAGATCCTCGAGCAGCTCCAAAGACTCGGCGCCTCGTGCGACTGGAGCCGGACCCAGTTCACGATGGATTCGGCGTATTCGAGGGCCGTGTTCAGGGTGTTCACGGACCTTTTCAAGCGCGGCCAGATCTACCGCGGCAAGCGCATGGTCAACTGGTGCCCCGCGTCGCTGACCGCCCTCTCTGACGAGGAGGTGATCATGAAGCCCGTGAACAGCACGCTCTACAAAGTGCGCTACGAGCTGGTCGACGCCCCGGGGCAGTTCATCCAGGTCGCGACGACCCGTCCGGAGACCATTCCCGGGGACGTCGCCATCGCGGTCCACCCCGACGACACGCGGTATGCGGGGATGGTCGGGCGCAGGGTCTGGCGCCCGATCAACCGCGCAGAGATTGCGGTCATCGCCGACTCCGCCGTGGATCCGAAGTTCGGATCGGGTGCGCTCAAGATCACACCCGCGCACGACAAGGCGGACCACGAGATTGGCCTGCGCCACCGGCTTCCCATCCTGGACATCCTCAACGCCGACGCCACGCTCAACGACCTCGCCGGGCCCGAGCTCGCGGGGATGGAGCGCTTCGCCGCCCGCCGGAAGGCGGTGGAGCTGCTGGCGGCCTCCGGTGCGCTCGTCGGCGAGGAGGCCTACCAGAACAACGTGGGGTATTCCGAGCGGGCCGACGTGCCCGTCGAGCCCCGCCTCACCTGGCAGTGGTGGCTGCGCTACCCCAGGGTCGAGGAGGCCAAGGCGGCCGTCGGCCAAGGACTCATCCAGTTCCATCCCGAACGCTGGGCTAAGGTCTACCTGCACTGGCTCGAGAACATCCAGGACTGGTGCATCAGCCGCCAGCTCTGGTGGGGCCACAGGATCCCCGTCTGGTACCGCAAGGGGATCGACCGCGACAACCTGACGGAGGAGGACCTGAGGGACCCCGCGAAGGTTCACGTCTCCGTCGACGGGCCTCCCGATCTGGGCAACTGGGAGCAGGAGGGCGACGTGCTCGACACGTGGGCCTCTTCATGGCTCTGGCCGTTTGCCACGATGGGATGGCCCGATGAACGAGACATGGCGAAGGCGGGCTTCGATCATTTCTACCCGACGAGCACGCTGGTCACCGCCCCGGACATCATCTTCTTCTGGGTGGCCCGCATGATCATGGCAGGGCTCGAGTTTGTGCGGCCCGGCGAGCCGCTCGAGCGCAGGATCCCGTTCAGGAACGTCTACTTCACGGGCATCATCCGCGATTCGCAGGGCCGCAAGATGTCCAAGTCGCTCGGGAATTCGCCCGACCCGCTGGACTTGATCGACACCTACGGAGCGGATGGGCTCCGGTTCGGGATCGTCTCAACCGCTCCCCAGGGGCAGGACATTCGGTTCCAGGAGGAGCGGATCGAGGGCGGAAAGAACTTCTGCAACAAGCTTTGGAACGCGTGCCGGTTCCGGCAGATGAGCGGGCCGGCCGGCGACAACTCGTCCCCGAGGGCCATCCTCGGGCGCATCGATCCCCGGAAGTTCGATGCCGACGACCATGCCATTCTCGACCGCCTGCTCTCGACGACGCGGGAGGTCGACCGCTTCTTCAGCTACTACGAGTTCAGCGCGGCGGCCCAGGCGCTCTACGGATTCTTCTGGAACGACTTCTGCGACTGGTACGTCGAGGTGTCGAAGACGAAGCTCCAGTCGGAGGACACGAAGGCGAACTGCCTGGCGATCCAGGACCTGGTGCTTCGCCAGACGCTCCTTCTGCTCCATCCCATCATCCCGTTCATCACGGAGGAGCTCTGGTCGCTCCTCGGGTACTCGGGGCCCCGCGGGGGGTTCATCATGGACGGCGTCCTGGAGAATGCCTCGCGATGCGCGGCTGAGCTGGGCGTCCTTGGGGCGAAGCCCGACCGGGACCAGGCCACCTCCGTGGAGCGGATGAAGCTGTTCGTCACACAGGCCCGCGCCCTGAAGGCCGAGCACAACCTGGCCAGCCGCCGCGACGTGAAGCTCCTTCTGATAGCGAGCGACGAGGACTGGGCGACTGTCGAGCAGAACCTCGCAAAGCTGATCCGCATGGCCGGCGCGGCCGAAATCACCCGCCGTGAGAAGGTGGACGGGGCCCCGGCCTCGGTGACGGCGCTCGGGACGCTCTATCTCGACCTGGCGAGCACCGTTGATGTCGCGGCCGAAAGAACACGCATCTCCAGGGAGATCGAGGCGCTCGCCAAACACACCGCGGCCACCGAGGCGCGGCTCGCGAACCAGGCCTTCGTCAGAAAGGCGCCGGCCTCGGTCCTCGAGGGTGCCCGCAGGCAGCTCGCCGAACAGCAGGCAAAGCGGGCCGAGCTCGAGCGCCTGCTCAAGTCGCTTGGATGAGCCCTCCTCTGCCGATGTCCTCCCCCACAAGAATCCTGGCATTTGCCGGCAGCACGCGGCGCGAATCCCTCAACCGCAGGTTCCTCTCGGTTGCGGTGGGGGCCCTGAGGGGCGCGGGCTGTGAGGTCACCGTGGTGGACCTCGGTGAGCTCAGCCTGCCGCTTTACGACGGGGACCTGGAGGATCGGGAGGGCCTGCCTGCGAACGCCGTGAAGCTGATCGGACTCGTAGGCTCCCACCACGGGCTCTTGGTCGCGTCACCCGAGTATAACTCGATGATCACTCCGCTTCTTAAGAACACGATCGACTGGTGCAGCCGCGCCGATTCGAACCCGTTCGAGGGCAAGGTCGCCGCGGTCATCTCCGCGTCGCCGGGAGCGCTGGGCGGCGTCCGGTCGCTGCAGATGGCGCAGCAGCTCCTCCTGAAGCTCGGGTGCCACGTCGTGCCCGGGCAATGCTTCCTGCCCAGCGCCTCAAAGGGGTTTGACGGGGAGGGGCGGCTCGTGGAGCCCCGCGTGCAGAAGAACGTCGAGGCGCTCATGGCGAGGCTCGCCCTCGTCTGCGCACGCCTAGCCGTCTGAGGGGCCGCCACGGTTCACCGCCGTCTGCGGGCTTGCCCGACGGGTGGCGCATCCCCTTAACTCAAAGGTCCATGAAGAAAGCCCTCATCACCGGCATCACGGGCCAGGACGGCTCGTATCTCGCCGAGCTCCTGCTCGAGAAAGGCTACGAGGTGCACGGCGTCATCCGCAGGGCCTCCACCTTCAACACGAGCCGGATCGACCACCTGTACAGCGACCCCCACGTGAACGGCGTGAGGCTCTTCCTGCACTACGGGGACCTGGCCGACTCGGTGCAGATGGTGAAGCTCCTCTACGAGCTCCAGCCGGACGAGATCTACAACCTGGGCGCGCAGTCCCATGTCCGCGTTTCGTTCGACATCCCGGAGTACACCGGCGACGTCGACGCCCTCGGCGCCCAGAGGATACTTGAGGCGATCCGGGAGGCCGACCTCGTCAAGAAGGTCCGCTATTACCAGGCGTCCTCGTCGGAGATGTTCGGGAAGGTCCAGCAGGTGCCCCAGACCGAGAAGACGCCCTTCTGGCCGCGCTCCCCCTACGGCTGCGCGAAGGCCTACGCCTATTTTCTCACGGTCAACTACCGCGAGAGCTACGGCATCCACGCGAGCAACGGCGTCCTCTTCAACCACGAGTCCCCCCGGCGCGGCGAGACCTTCGTCACGCGCAAGATCACGAGGGCCGCGACCCGGATCAAGGTGGGCCTGCAGGAGTCGCTCTACTTGGGCAACCTCGACGCGCAGAGGGACTGGGGCTACGCGAAGGAGTACGTCGAGATGATGTGGATCATGCTCCAGCAGGAGAAGCCCGACGACTACGTCGTCGCGACGAACGAGACCCACAGCGTGAAGGATTTCTGCGCGGAGGCGTTCGGCCTGCTCGACCTCGACTGGAAGAGGTACGTCAGGCACGACAACCGCTACGAGCGCCCCGCCGAGGTCGACCTGCTGATTGGTGACCCGGCCAAGGCCGCCCGGCAGCTGGGCTGGAGGCCGAAGGTCCGGTTCAAGGAACTGGTGAAGATCATGGTGGACCACGACCTCGAGCTCGCGAAGCGCGAGTCGCAGATCGCAAAGCTTCCCCGTCCGTGACCAAGCTCTTCATCGCAGGGCACCGGGGGATGGTGGGCTCGGCGCTCGTCCGCCGGTTCCAGAAGGAGCCCGGTTTCCAGCTCATCCTGAGGGACCGCAGCCAGCTCGACCTCACGAGCCAGTCGGCGGTGACGGCCTTCCTTGCGGCCGAGAAGCCCGACGCCGTGATCATCGCGGCCGCAAAGGTGGGCGGCATCCACGCGAACAGCGCCTATCCGGCCGATTTCCTCCACGTCAACCTGGCCATCGCGTCGGGCACGATCCACGGCGCGTGGTCCGCCGGGGTGGAGCGCCTGCTCTTTCTCGGGAGCTCGTGCATCTACCCCAAGCTCGCCGCGCAGCCCATGACCGAGGAGTGCCTCCTCACGGGCGCGCTCGAACCCACGAACGAGCCCTATGCGATCGCGAAGATCGCGGGCCTTAAGCTCTGCCAGTACTACCGAAAGCAGCACAAGGTTGTGTTCCACTCCGCGATGCCGACGAACCTCTACGGCCCGGGGGACACCTACCACCCTGAGAACTCCCATGTCCTGCCGGCGCTCATCCGGCGCTTCCACGAGGCCCGGGAGTCCAGGACGAGGGATGTGGTCGCCTGGGGCTCGGGCACTCCGAGGAGGGAATTCCTGCACGTGGACGACCTGGCGGACGCCTGCGCGTTCCTCCTGGAGCAGTCAAACCCGCCCGACTGGATCAACGTGGGCACCGGGACGGACGTCACGATCCGTGAGCTTACGGAAATCGTCGCGGAGGTGACGGGTTTCAGGGGCAAGGTGAGGTGGGATGCGTCAAAGCCCGACGGCACGCCGCGCAAGCTCCTGGACGTCTCCCGGCTGACGGCCCTGGGCTGGAAGGCCCGGATCGGGCTGCGCGACGGGATCGCCGCCACCTACCAGGCCTTCCTCGAGGAGAAGAAGTCGGGCAGCCTGCGCCTTTAGCCCAACCGCCCCGTGGCCGAAGAGATTCCAACGGTGGCGGCCGAGGTCGAGGACACGGGCCCCAAGAAATCCTTCTGGGGCCACCTCAACGACCTGCGCAACGCGCTGATCCGCTCGGCGATCGCGATCGGGGTCGCCCTGATCGTGTGCCTGTTCGCCAGCCCCTGGATTGTGGCCGTGCTGATGGGGCCCCTGCGGCACATGCACATCTTCGAGAAGCCGAAGCCGACGGTGACGCTGCAGATTGGCGACTCGAAGATAGGCCCGTTCGAGGTCACCCGGGAGCAGTTCCCGGGGCTTCCCCCGGGCGACGCCCCGAATGTCGTGTTCCGGGTCGGCACGGCGCAGGTCGGAAAGGAGCAGGTCGCGACGCTGACGATGGAGCCCTCCGCGGGCGGCGCCGACCTGATCGACATCCGGCTCCACAACTTCAGCCCCGCCGAGTCGTTCATGGTTGCGTTCCACGTCGCCCTCTTCGCGGCGCTCGCGGTCTCGTCGCCCTTCTGGATCTTCTTCATGGGGGGATTCATCCTGCCTGCCCTCAACCTGAAGGAGCGCAGCGTGATCTTCAGCTGGCTCGGCTGGTCGGCCGCTCTGTTTGTCGCCGGCGTCCTGTCCACCTACTTCGTGCTCCTGCCGATCGCGCTGCGGGCCTCGGTGCAGTATTCCAGGGTCCTCGGGTTCTCCGCGCAGGACTGGAGGGCCGACGAGTACATCAACTTCGTCTGCAAGTTCATCTTCGGGATGGGACTGGGCTTCCAGTTCCCCCTGATCGTCCTGTTCCTCGTCAAGATCGGCGTCCTGACCCACGCCCATCTCACCAAGTTCCGTCGCCACGTCGCCGTGCTCTCCCTAATCCTGGGCGCGGTGCTGACGACCCCCGAGGTGGTGACCCAGGTGGCCATGGCGATCCCGCTGTACCTCCTCTATGAGGTCTGCATCTGGATCGCGTGGTACTGGGAGCGCAAGAAGCGAAAGGCCGCGGCGGCGGCCCAGGCCTAGGCCTGGGTCCCGGGAAATGTGGAGGCCGCGCGCGCCATGACGGACTTCGAGCACGCCCTCCTCCTGCTCTTGATCGTTGCCGGCCTCAGCGTCGCCGGCCGCTGGCTGCCGTGGCCGCCGCTCATCACCTACCTGATGGGCGGGGTGGGGGCGGCGTTCCTGCCGTGGCTTCCCCGGTTCCAGCTGGATCCGCAGTTCTTCTTCCTCTGCTTCCTGCCGCCGCTCCTCTTCTCGGACGGCTGGCTGATGCCCATCCGCGAGCTCCTGCGCGCCAAGCGCCCGATCCTCATGCTGGCGATAGGCCTGGTGACCTTCACGACCGTGGCCGTGGGCCTCGTTGCGCACTGGCTCGTGCCCGGCCTTCCGCTCGCGATGGCGTTCGCCCTCGGCGCCATCGTCTCCCCCACCGACGCGGTCGCGGTCAGCTCGGCCACGGAGAGCCTGCGGATCCCTGCGCGGATGACGACGATCCTCAACGGAGAGAGCCTTATGAACGACGCCACGGGGCTCGTGGCGTTCAAGTTCGCCCTGGCGGCCGTCATCGCGGGCGGCTTCTCGCCCGGGATGATGGTGCTGGAGTTCTCGCTGCTCTCCGTCGGCGGCTTTGCGATCGGGCTCGCGGTCGGCTACGCGGTCGGCCGGCTCCGCGATCTCCTGCGGAGCCTTCGCGTCGGCGACATGCTGATAGAGACGACGCTCTCCCTCATGACGCCCTACGCGGCCTACCTCCTCGCGGAGCACCTGCGCGTTTCCGGCGTGCTGTCCGTCGTCGCCGCGGGCCTCTACTCGGGCTGGCGGGACCCGGTGCGCATGGACGCCGAGGCGCGCCAGACGGCGTTCGGCGTCTGGTCGCTCGTCATCTTCTGGCTGAACGGCATCGCCTTTGTGCTGCTGGGGCTGCAGTTCCCCGGCGTCTTCTCCGCCGTGAACCACCAGTTCACGGCGCCCCGCCTGCTGGCCCTGACGGCGGCCGTCGCCGGCACGGCGATGGCCGCGCGCATGATCTGGGTGTACCCGGGCACGTACCTTCCGTTCCTTCTGCCGGGCGTCCGGGCGAGGGAGACCCCCTCGCGCCCGGCCGCGGTCTTTGTGGTGGGCTGGGCCGGAATGCGCGGCACGGTCACCCTTGCTGCGGCGCTGTCGATCCCGCTCCTCTTGCCCGACGGCTCGCCGTTCCCCGGCCGCGACATCGTCATCTTCCTGGCCTTCGGGGTGATCGTGACGACGCTCGCCGTCCAGGGCACGACCCTCGAGGCGCTCATCAGGGCGCTGGGCATCGGCGAGGATGCGGACCGGCCGAAAGAGGAGCGCCTGGCGCGCATGACGGCGGTCGAGGCCGGCCTGGCCGCCCTCAGGGAGATGGAGCCCTCGGCGGCCACGGAGGACCAGAACGCGGCGCTCGGCCTCGTCATCGCGGAGTACGAACAGCGGCTGTCGGTGCTGACAGCCGAGGGGGAGACGCAGAAAAGCGCGCGCCGGCGCAGGCACGCGGGACACCACTACCGGATGGCCGCCCTCAAGGCGGAGCGCCATGCGCTGGACGGGCTCTGGCGCAGCGGCGCGATCATCGACGACGTCTACCGGCCGCTGCAGCAGCTTCTCGACCACGAGGAGTCCCTGCTCGAGGGATCGGCGCCCTCGGCGCAGGAGTGACGCTACCGGTTCACGGCCTGCATGCTTTGGGCCGGGTACCGGTCGCCCGAGGTGGATCCCGCCGGAAGGACGCCGTCGATCCGGCTGAGGTCGCCGTGCGAGAGCCGCACGCCGAGCGCGCCAAGGTTCTCCTCGAGGTAGTGCAGCCGCTTCGTGCCCGGTATCGGGACGATGTCGGCGCCCTGCGCGAGGACCCAGGCGAGCGCCAGCTGGCCGGGCGTGCACCCCTTGGACCTGGCGAGTTCCTCGATGCTCCTCACCAGGTCGAGGTTCCTCTGGAAGTTCTCCCCCTGGAACCGCGGCGAGTTGCGCCGGTAGTCGTCGGCCGCCAGGTCCTCGAACTTCCGGATCTGGCCGGTCAGGAACCCCCTACCGAGCGGGCTGTAGGCGACGAAGCCGATGCCGAGCTCGCGGACCGTCCGCAGGATCTCATCCTCGGGGTCGCGGCTCCAGAGCGAATACTCCGTCTGCAGGGCCGCGATGGGATGGACGGCTGCGGCGCGCCGAAGTGTGGCGGGGGCGGCCTCGGACATGCCGAGATGGCGCACCTTCCCCGCCTTCACGAGCGCGGCCATGGCGCCGATGGTCTCCTCGATCGGGACCTTGGGGTCGACGCGGTGCTGGTAATAGAGGTCGATAACGTCGACCTTGAGCCGGGACAGGCTGGCCTCGCAGCACTCCCTCACGTAGTGTGCGTCGCCGCGGACGCCGAGAAACTCGCCCTTGGGCCCGCGGACGTTTCCAAACTTGGTCGCGAGGACCACCCCGCCGCGGCGGTCCGCGATGGCCCTGCCGACGAGGACCTCGTTGCGGCCGGTGCCGTACATGTCGGCCGTGTCAAGGAAGGTGCCCCCCAGGTCGAGGTACCTGTGGACGACGCGAACCGACTCGTCGTCGTTCATCTGTGACGGGCCGTAGAACTCGCTCATGCCCATGCATCCGAGTCCGATCGCCGAGACCCTTAGCCCGCCGCGGCCCAGTGTACGTTCAGTCATGGTTGGATGAGTTTCAGGAAGGCCGTAAGATCGCACAGTCTCCCCGTCCCGCAAGCGGCCGTGCCTTTTGGGGCATCGGCTCGCCAGCCGGGATCTTGGGCGCGCCGGGAAACCGCCGGTCCGTCTGGGGTGCCGGCAGGCCGCCTTGTCCGCTTGCGGTCGGGCCAAGTCGGGCTTCTATTTGGCGCTTCACATGATCTCAACCGAGACGCTAAACCACATCGAGAGCATCAAGAAGCGCGCAGGCCACCTGTGGAGGTTTCTTTGACGTCGACCAAAAGCGCCGCGAGATAGAGGCGATGGAGGCCGAGATGGGCGCGCCCGCGTTCTGGGACAACAACGAGCGCGCGCAGAAGCACATCGCCAAGCTGAACACGCTCAAGCGGGCCATCCTGCCCGTGATCGCCTTCCAGAAGAAGGTCGACGACGCCGGCGTGATGCTCGAGCTCCTCGAGGTCTCCGACGCCGCCGAGCGGGAGACCCACGAGAGGGAGCTCCAGGAGTCCGTCGCGGCCATGGCCGAGGAGCTCGACAAGCTCGAGATAGCGTCGTTCCTGACGGGACAGTTCGACAGGAACAACGCGTTCCTCTCGATCCAGGCGGGCGCGGGCGGAACCGAGTCATGCGACTGGGCCGACATGCTGTTCCGCATGTACAACCGCTGGGCCGAGCGCAGGGGCTTCGAGGTCGAGGTCCAGGACGTGCAGGCGGGCGACCAGGCCGGCATCACCAAGGCGACGCTTTACCTGAAGGGCGAGAACGCCTACGGCTACGCCAAGGCGGAGCGCGGGGTCCACCGGCTCGTGCGCATCAGCCCGTTCGACTCGAACAAGAGGCGGCACACCTCCTTCTGCGCGGTGGACGTGATTGCCGAGATCACCGAGGACATCGACATCGCGATCCCGGATAGCGACATTCGCGTTGACGTCTACCGCTCCTCGGGAAAGGGCGGCCAGGGCGTGAACACCACGGACTCGGCGGTCCGGGTCACGCACATCCCGAGCGGGATCGTCGTCGTCTGCCAGAACGAGCGCTCGCAGATCAAGAACCGCGCGAGCGCGATGAGCGTCCTGAAGGCGAGGCTCTACGAGAAAAGGCTCGACGAGCAGCGCAGCGAGATGGAGCGGTTCTACGGGGAGAAGGGCGAGATCGGGTGGGGGAGCCAGATAAGGAGCTACGTCCTGCAGCCCTATCAGATGGTCAAGGACTTGCGCACCGGCTACAGCACGAGCGATACGCAGGGCGTCCTTGACGGCGAGCTGGACAGGTTCATCACGGCGTGGCTGCGCGCCGGGAGCCCGAGGCAGCGCAACAAGGACATCCAGATCGACGACTAGCAAAGGCCGGATGCACAAGCTCCCGTACGACATTCTGAAGGACGCCTTTGCCGCGCAGTCCCTCTTCGAGGACAAGACGTGGCGGCTTTCGCAGGACGCGTGGCCGATCCTTCCCGCGCAGGCGCAGGAGTTGGAGGCGATAGGCGCCGCGTGCCTTGAGTTCCACCAGGCGCTCGAGACGCTCTACCTGCGCTCCGTCGCCGGGAGGAACCTCCTGCGGAACAAGCCCCTTACCGCCCCGTGGGTCGCCGACTACCTCGATCGAGGGAAGCCCCAGGCCCTCGTCGCGCACGCGCGCAGCCCGAAGAACCGCGGGATGTTCCCGAACGTCCTGCGCCCCGACCTTCTGCTGACCGACGAGGGCTTCGTGATGACCGAGCTCGACTCGGTGCCGGGCGGGATTGGCCTGACCGGCTTCCTGAACCGCCTTTACCGCGAGACCGAGGGGCTTCTTGGCTCCGACGACGCGATGATCAGGAATTTTCACGCCTCGCTTGCGGCGCGGCGGCCCGAGACCCGCAACCCCCTGATCGCGCTCGTTGTGAGCGAGGAAGCGGCGACCTACAGGCCTGAGATGGAGTGGATCGCCCACCAGCTTCAGGTCGCCGGGCATCGGGTCTTCTGCATGAGGCCGGAGGACCTGTTTCCGTTGGGCGGGGCGCTGTTCTTCGACGTCGAGGGAAACCCCGAGAAGATCGACGTCATCTACCGCTTCTTCGAGCTGTTCGACCTCCCGAGCATAA
>CAZHPC010000101.1:0-11919 GCA_964534685.1 uncultured Opitutaceae bacterium | reverse complement strand
AGACCCGTTCTGGGAGCGCGCGATGAGGTCCCTCATCAGGAACTGCGTGGACGTCCTGGTCATGGCCGGCGAGCCGGTGTCGCTGCACGCCATGTTTGACGTGGTTCGAAGCGCACCGGCGGACCCGGCCTGCCTTGCATCGAAGGAGTGGAAGTCCCGCTCGGCCTGCTGGCGCCAGCTTGAGATCGCGAGGGACAGGGCTCTCGGAACGACATGGGAGGTCGACTGCAGGGAGGCCGCCGGCTACTGGCTAGGCCACTTTCCCACCCTCGGTGAAAAGACCCGAGGCAGCATCGTCGCCATGTTCTCCACTCTCGCCGAGGCGCTCATGCGCGGGAAGATGAGGGAGCTCTTCTGCGAGGGCACCACCTTGACCCCGGAAGACGTGATCGGAGGCAAGGTCGTGATCGTCGACCTGCCCGTGAAGGAGTGGTCCGAGGTCGGCAGAATGGCCGCTGTCCTCTGGAAATACAGCCTCCAGAAGGCCGTGGAAAGGCGCACTGACAACGGAAACGGCGGAGGTCGCCCCCTCTTCATATGGGCTGACGAGTGCCAGCATTTCGCCAGCCGCTATGACCCATTGTTCCAGGCAACCGCGCGCTCGTCCCGCGCCGCGTGCGTCTACCTCACGCAGAATTTCCCTAGCCTTGCGGCCGCACTTGGATGCGGCTCCGACGGAACGGCCCTGGCCGCCTCGCTTCTCGGAAACATGGGGACAAAGGTGTTCCACGCCAACAGCGACCGTGAAACCAACCAGTTCGCTGCAGATCTCGTGGGCAAACGCCTCCAGTTCCTGCGCAGCTTCGGCCTCGGGTCGAACTTCAGCCTGGGGGCCCAGCAGAGCGCCGGGTCGTCATTCAACCGCGGCCGAAGCGAGACCATGGACTACGAGATCCAGCCGATGGAGTTCTCAGCCCTCAGGAAGGGCGGCCCGGAGAACGCCTACACGTCCGACGCCCTCGTATTCCAGAACGGCAGGCTGTGGTCCTCCACGGCGCGAACGTGGCAGAAGGTTTCCTTCCGCCAGCGGTCCCCTGGATGCGCCGAGCAACGATCCGAGCCCGCGCGCGCTAGGCTACGGAGCCGGTGAGGCGCAGGCCCGGCGCGCAGGCTACTTGCCCGCATACCAAAAGCCACGGCGCCAGTTGTGCGCGCGAAGGCTCTCCTCGAGCTCGCGCCTCATCGGCGGCAGGTCGCTCACCCTGCAGTTCGCCTCCGCCTGCTGCGGATTGCGCATCCCCGGGATGACGGTGCCCACCGCGCTGTGCGCCAGCGCAAACTTGATTGCCGCCTGGGGAAGCGTGAGTCCGCTGCCCCCGACCGCCAGGGCGACCCTCGCCGCCCTGGAGACGGAGCGACCGAGCCGGTCGCCCTCAAAGTAGGACCGGCGAAAGTCGCCCTCTGGAAAGGTCGTGTCCGGTGTCCACTTGCCGGTCAGGGATCCCTCGTCGAAGACCACGCGGACGATGATGCCGACGTCGGCCGCGGCCGCGGCGGGGAGCAGTTCGGCAGCCGGCTCCTGTTCGAAGATGTTGAAGATCACCTGCACGACATCGACCCACCCTCCCCTCATCAGGTCGATTACACTATTCTGGTCGTGCTCCGGCGTGGACACTCCGACAAACCGGATTTTCCCCTCCTTTTTCATCGCGCGAAGCACCTCGAACGGCTCGGGGTTCCGGTTCCACGCCCTCGTCCAGGTGTGGAGCTGCAGGATGTCGATCCTGTCGGTACCAAGGTTTTTGAGGCGCTGCTCGATGTTCTCCCGGAGATACTTCTCGGGGTAGCGCTGGTTGGCCACGCAGTAGGGCGATGGAGGCCACGGGCCGTTCGTCGGGGGCGTCTTGGTCGCCACAACGACCGATTCCCGCCTGTCCCGGAGCACCGACGCGATGATCCGCTCGCTTTTCCCCTCACCGTAACCCGCCGCCGTGTCGATGAAGTTTACGCCCAAATCCAGCGCCTTATTCAGGGCCGCAACCGAGTCGGCCTCGCTTTGGGGCCCCCAACCCCCTCCTATTGCCCACCCTCCAAAGCCAATCTCAGATACAGTGAAGCCGGTGCGGCCCAGTTTTCGGAATTTCATGCAATCGAGGAAGTGTCCGATCATCATTCGCCTGGGCGCCGCGGGGTCAAGAGACGGCGCCCTGAACCGCACTTTGGCGCGGACATCGCGCCCAGAATTATGCGTTTCTGATTGACCAGAAGGGACTTTGGTCTGTTTTTGATATCCTGATCAGCCATGAAGCCCCGCAAACTCATCGGGTATGTCGCTACCTGACGACGTCATCTCGCTACTGCGCGACGAGGCCTACCTCAACCTTTGCCGAAACGCGTTGAAGGATGCGCTGGAGCGGCTGGTTGCCGAGAAGCAGCAGGTCTCCGAGACCCGTCCCCCTTTCGGGATTCTCGCAACGAAAAAGCAGAGGGAAGTCTTTGAGTCGTCGATGCAGACGGTCCTCGACACCGAGGCGGCCATCGAGAACCGACTCGGCAAGCTCGAGGCGATCGAGAACTGGCTCAAGTCCTCAATCCGCGAGCGGCTGAACGATTACCTCAGGCAGGTGTCGGAGAATTACCGGCGCAGCGCTAAGATCGCCGAGGCGATCAAATCCTGGGACAGGCTGATCGAGCATTACGGCGAGCAGCTGCTGGCGCTCGCCCGGAACATTAAGAATGTCGCCGTCTCGTTTGCAGGCGCGGCGGGCGGCGTGAGGTCCGCGTTCGGAGACCGGGCGCAGGCCTTTGCCGAGCTGCGCATGGGCGCTGACAGCCTCGACCGCACCGCCCTCCAGTTGGAGTCGCTCACGCGCTCGATGGCCATGTTCGCGGCCAACTCCCCGTATAAGGACGTGGTGCTGCCGGAGCTTCCCATCAAGGGCGTGGTGGGATGGGTCGACAACCTGGCCCTCCAGCACGACAGGGACGCGCTCCCGGCCGCGCAGGAGATGGAGGCCGACGCCCGCGGAGTCGTAGCGAAGAGGCTTACCGAATACCACGCGAGCGCGGCGGCCGCGTTCGAGGCGCTCGGCGTCATCGAGAACCAGGAGCTGGAAAGTTACTGGGAGGTGCTGAGGGCGCACGCGCTCGCGCACTACGTGCAGGAACGGGACGTGGACGAGGTCCTGAACGAGCTGAATGAGAGGTACGTGGTGGCCAACATTGAGCGGCGCCAGAGGGCGATCGAGAGTCAAGTCGACCCCTACGGGCACGAGCGTTGACCGGCGTTTTTACCGGGTTTGGCGTTTTCCGTTTCCCTAGGAATGCGGCTCCCGCTCGCCGGTCGCCCCTCCTGCCGGCGGCACGGAAATCGTCGATGGCGGCGGGGGCGCCCGGTAATGCCCGAATAGCGCATACACCAGTTCGAGGGGCAGCTCGGGGAGCCCGGGCAAAATCGCCGCCGGGTTCTTGGCGGGGGAACGGTCCTCGAAGAAATCGACGACGCGTCCCCTGCTCGGAAACTCCCCGCCCATCACCTTCCCGACGCTGTCGGCCTCCTGCCTCATGCGAGTGCCAAGCCCATTCACCCCGGCCATGCACATGAGCGCCGTGTGCGCCCCGGCGAAGCCGGCGGTCGCTGCCATCGGCTTTTGGTCGAGCAGGCTGAAAAGGCGGCCCGCGCTCTCCGCATCGGGATAACGCACGAGGTGCCCCGAGATCAGTGTCGCAACCGGGACCGAGACGCCCTGATCCGTTAGAAACCCGATCTCCTTTCTCACAACCGCACTCCATCCCAGCGCCGAATACGCATCGAGCTTCAGCGACTCGCGATCATAGGGACCGAGCGCGGCGGCCGACTGCCCCTCCAGGAACGCCACCACGTCCGAAGCCCGCCCCGCCCCGATGAGCCGCCCAAGCGCGTAATAGACCTCGAAGGTTGTCGTGGCGCCGCCCATGTAGATCCCAAGGATCTTGGCGCGCTCTGCCGCAGCGGCACCGCGGATGGTCTTCGCAAGCGACAGCACGGAGCGGGCCTCGGCGGGAACCGCGCCGCGCCCCGCGAGCAAGCGGTCCACCTCGGAGGGGTCTCCGCCCATTGTCTCGGCAAAAAGGAGAGCTTGCGTCCAGGCAGGAGCGTACCCTGCGCCGTCCGCCAGCATTCTCGATGAAAGGCCGCCCGCCGAGGGAAAGTCCCCCCTCGCAAGGAGCGCGCGCAGCCACAGTTGGGCCGTCTCCTCGAAATTCCCACGGTGCCCGAACACGAGCCGCGAGTAGATCGCGTCGGAATAGTCCGGGTTGGCGATCTGGGTGTATTGCGCCAGAAGCAGGGCTGAGTTGATGTTATCCGGATCGAGCGTGTACGCCTGGCTCAGGGCGAGGTAGCTCTGCCTCACCTGGCCCGCGGCAATGGACTGAAGCGCCATGCGGTAGAAGTAGTCCGCGCGCGCCAGCCTGATCCTGTGCCACGCCGGAGGCCAGGCGACGACGTGCAACGGCACGCGGTATCCTATCGCCCAGAGCGCCGAAAAGCAGATGAGCACGGCCGCAAGCGCGACGGCGGCCGCCGAACCGCAGTAAAGCACGACGGCCCGGCCCCAGAACGGCCGCACCTCGGCCGCGTTGACCGAGCAGACGCGGCGCCCGTCGTCGGACGTCGCCAGCAGCGGGCACAGCCTCTGGAACCGCGCCGGGTCGCGCCACCCAATGCACGCCTCGCAGCCGGTCTTTCCGGCAAGACCGGAGTCACTCGGATGCTGGCAGGGGGCGGGGCCGGACGCGCCCCGGATTTGGAATAGCGCCTTGCGCAAATTCCAGTAGAGTAGCCCCCCGAAGAGCCGGCCGAGGTCGCCCAACCATCCCAGCATTGACGGAATCTGGATTCAGCACTTCCGCCCCGCAAACGCAAAGTGGGGACGCGGAGGCCCCTGCGGCATCATCGCCCAGGCCGGGGCCGGCCTGCCGACCCGGGGGGCAATCCGCGTCATTTCCCGCTTTCCAGAAGGTGCTTTAGCTTGTCGACCTTCGGGCGGATCACGACAGAGCAATACCCCTCGTCAGGATGCTTCGCAAAGTAGTCCTGGTGATAGTCCTCGGCAGGCCAGAACTTGGACAGGGGCACGATCTCGGTCGTGATCGGATCGCTGTGCGACTTCTGCGCCTCGGCGCGCGACTTCTCGGCCGCGGCCTTCTGCGCCGGATCTGAATAGAGTATGATCGAGCGATACTGGCTCCCCATGTCGCGGCCCTGCCCGCCCACCTGGGTCGGATCGTGGACCTGCCAGAAGTATCCGAGAATCCGCTCGAGCGACGCAACGGACGGGTCGTAGTCAATCTTCACGACCTCCGCGTGGCCCGTCTCCTCCGTGCACACCTGCTCATAGGTGGGGTTCGCCAGAGTGCCGCCCGAATACCCGCACGTGACGTGCTTCACGCCGGGAAGCAGCTTGTAGGAGGCATCCAGGCACCAGAAGCACCCGCCGCCGAGCACGATCGAATCCGCCCTGGCCGTATTTGAGAGGATCGTCATTGAGATGATGATGAGGATTGCGAGGAGCTTGCGCGGATGTGGCATGGAGTGTTCGTGCGCCTGTTGCGGGTCATCATTTCGACGCGGCGGGCTTCGTGTGGGAGGCCACCCACGTGTCGTACTGCTTGCGGGGCATGAACCTGAGCGCGGCCGAGTTCATGCAGTAGCGCATTCCGGCCGGAGCCGGGCCGTCGTCGAAAACATGACCGAGGTGCGCGCCGTCCGTGGCACAGTGCACCTCGTCGCGGGCCATTCCAAGGGAGGTGTCCGACTGGACCTCGATAAACCGCGGCTCGATTGGCTTGGTGAAGCTCGGCCAGCCCGTGCCGCTGTCAAACTTGTCCCGGCTGTCGAAGAGCGGCGTGTCGCTGCAAACCGAGAAGTACACACCGTCCTCATGGTTGTCCCAGTATTGGTTGTGGAAGGAAGGTTCCGTCCCCTGCAGCCGCGTCACCTCATATTGTTCCGGCGTCAGCAGCGCCCGCCATTCCGCATCGGTGTGCTTCACGGCGGCCTTTGACATGTCGATGACGACGTTCGAGGGAAGTCCGCAGGCGGACTTTGAGCCATCTGTGGCGCAAGCGGCGCCCGTGGAGGCGGATGCGGAGGAATTCGAGGATTTCATTTCTGTGTCGGCCAGCAGCGTCGCAGCGGCGGCCATCAAGGTGACTATGGGAACCAGGGTTTTCACTGCCCGTTAGAGTACCCCATATTCCGGTTTATTCCAGCTGCCGCCGGTGTCCTGCCGCGACACGCGCCGACAGGCCGCGGATCCCCGGCCATTGCGGGCATGGCTCGCTGCCGCCGAATCACGCGTGCTTGAACAGCTTCAAAAGGAGCTCGTGGATCATCTCGGGCGGGGCATGACCAAGCACCACATGTGGCCCGAAATAGTGCCCGACGGCCACGATCTTGTCGGTACGGGCCGACCTCACCTGAATGTCGATCTCTATCATGTAGGTGGTGAAGTCCCACGTCCACATGTCGTCGTAGGATACCACGAGCTCGGTGCCGATGGGCATCATCGTCAAAGCGCCGGCTGAGGCGTCATATCCCATTGCCCGGAGCTGCCGGGCGATCTCCTCCGAGACGCCGTAGTTGTCCGCCAGCCGGCGTTCCACAAAGATGTGCTTACGGCTGCCGATTTCCGCCTTGGGAAGCGAGCGGGTCGTGATTTGGGCGCAGCCGGTGAGGCAGACGACGCCCGCGAGGACGATCAGGGCAATTTTGGGTCTTCCGAGCATGCGAATTGCAAGACGCGCTTTGATGTCGCCGGGTTGCACACGCAAGAAAGAAACTTTATTCCTGCGTGATCCGTCATCCCCTTGGACCCCAAGTGACAGCACCCCAAACACGCAATTCCCGGCGAAGGCCACTGAGCGCGCTTACGCGCTACCTCGTGGTGCCGCTGCTTCTGCTTTCCTTGGGCGTCCGCCTCGGGATGTACATCGAAAGCAGCAGGACCTCGCGCAGGCCCGCTCAGGCCCAGCCCGCGCCGGCCGCGGCGGAGGCACGGCCCGAGAGCCCTCAGCCCGGCGCCGTGCCCGCCCCGGCATGCGAGCTCTCCGGATCCTTCCAGAACAACATATACCCTTCCCTGATGCTCTCGTTCGGCGTGTCCTATCCCGAGTACTCCCGCTGCCTGACGGTCTCCCTGCATGACCTTCCCGCCTCCGGGTCGCTCCAGCTGCGGATTGATTCGGGACTCTTCCTGCAACCGATGCAGGTCGGTTTCAACGCGCGGTCAGGCTCGGCGACGCTCAATCCCGAGCTCCCGTGGAATTACGACGCGCTGCGGCGCACGACTCAGATGGGCCCGCAGTCGTTCGTGGCCACCCTCTTGGTTGATGGGAAGTCGCAGGCCCAGGCTGCGCTCGTCTGCACCGTCCATTCCGTTAACGAGGCCGTGTCGCGGATCTTCACCGCATCAACCGGCCAGTGGCTGGACACCAGCGTCTGCTTTGCGGCGTTCGTCAACGAGGACCATCCCTGGATCAACACCCTCCTCCAGGAGGCGGTCGCCAACGGCTCCGTGCGCGCGTTCACCGGCTACCAGTATGGCGCCCAGTCCGCGATGCAGCAGGCCCAGGCCATCTGGGACGCGCTAGCCGCTCGCGGCCTGAGCTACGTCAACGTCGCGACCGACAGCGGTACATCCACGCTGGTTTCCACACAATATGTCCGGTTCCTCGACCAGTCGGTCCACGACCAGGGGGCCAACTGCGTCGACGCCTCGGTTCTGTTCGCGTCCATTCTGCGCAGGATAGGCCTGCGCCCGGTCCTGCTGTTCAGGCCAGGGCACTGCTTCACCGGCTTCTACGACGCCGCCGAGGGCGGTCATATCGTGGCGTTTGAGACGACTTACCTCGGGTCGGCCTCGTTCGCGGCCGCAGCCGCAGAGGGGGCGAAAGAGCTGCAGACCACGCTTCCTTACCTCGGATCGCAGCAGTACTCCGTCGTCGACATCGCCGTCTGCCGCCAGCAGGGAATCAATCCCATCCCGTACCAGCCGCCCGAGCGCGAATGATTCCCATTCAATCGTCGTCGGCGCCGGGAAGCTGCCTTACGAAGGCGGCATGGACGGGCGCGGGCATGCGGTCGCCCTCGCCGCGGACGGCGGCCCAGATCACCCGGTTGAAGGTCTGCTCGTCGACGCGGTCCTCGCGCGAAAAGTCAAAGTGGGAGGAGACCGCGGCCAGCTTTCCCTTCCTCGCGTTGAGGCGCTCGATGTCGACGTTCTCCTCCAGCGCCCGGTACGGCGAATTGTCGGGCTCCGCCTGGAAGCTGGCCCTCATCGGTGCTGCCGCCGCATCGAACTGGGACATCGGTTCCAGGCCGAGGATCAGCTCCATTGTTCGCAGCATCGAGCACGTGGTGTAGGGCGTCGAGTCCACGAACCCGCGCCTCACAAACGGCCCCGCGACCAGGGCCTCCGTCCGGTGGGCGTCCACGTGATCGGGTCCGCTCTGGGCGTCGTCCTCCACCACGAATACCGTAGTCCGCCCCCAGAACCTCGAGCGGCTGAGCGCCTCGACAACCCGGCCAACACCAAGGTCATTGTCCGCAACCATCGCCTCGGGCGTCCAGTTTCCGGCCTTGGAGCCGGCCGTGTGGTCCTGGGGAAGCCTCACAATCTGGAGCCTGGGCATGTCGCCCGTCGCCTCATAGCCGCGCAGCTGCGCGATGAATTCCTCCGCCCGATCGCTGTCGTGGAATTTCAGGTCCCAGCCGCGGTACGCCGGGTCCAGGTGCCCCCTGAGCGCGGGCATGTTGCTCCCCACGGTATCGCCGGGCTTCTCGGGATTCTCCGTGAATTCCCCGTAGCTTCGGTAGCTTACGCCCGCCGCCGCCGCCCGGTCCCAAATGTATCCGAGGGCGGGTATCGCCGCCAGATAGTGGCCCTCGGCCGGATACGGCACGTGTGAGCCGTCGGCCAGGTGGCCGTAGTTCACGGGCCACGACTTCTCCACGAACTCGGAGGAGTAGCCCGCCGTGCTCCATTCGTGGCCGCCCGCGCTCACTTCCGCATTGGCATAGAAGTTGTCGAGCAGCACGAACTGCCGCGCGATCGCATGGATGTTCGGCGTGACCCTCTCCGGGAACAGGCAAAGCGACGGATCCCCGTTGCCCTGCTTGAGGTCCCCGAACACCTGGTCGTACGTGCGGTTCTCCTTGATGATGTAAACCACGTAGCGGATCGGCGAGGGATCCCCAGGGCGCGCGGGAATTGGGTCTCCCGGCCCCGGGGGATTATCGGGTGGCGCAGGCCGGCACCGCTGCGCGATCCTCGTCCATTCCGCGAGCGACCGAGCGTAGCCGTCGCCGCGGGGAAGGCGGATCACTCCTAGCGAACCCGAGTAGAGTTCATCGATCTTCTGCCTCTCCGGTCCTACGCCCGGGTTTGCCTTCGGCACGAGCCCTCGCGCGCTCACCACGAGCAGCCTCGTGCCATCCGGAGTAATCCGCACGGCCGTGGGAAACCAGCCCGTCGGCACAAACCCCAGAGGGCGGGCGCCCCCGCGAACGCTGACGTCGAACACGGCGATCGTGTTGGCATAGGCGTTTGCCACGTAAAGCGTCCCGGCGTCGCGCGAAAGCGCCAAGCTGTCAGGGGTCGAGCCCGGCAGGTCGCCGGGCGCGAACGAGGAGGAGAGCACCTCGGACACGCGCCCGTCGCCCGTGTCGATCACGGTCACGGTGTTGAGCCCCCCATTTGCAACGAAAAGGCGGCCATCGCGCGAAAGCACCATCTCGTTGGGATGGAGCCCGGTAGGCCACCGCCCGATGACGCGTCCGTCATTGGTGTCGATCACCGCGACGCCGGACTCGCCCCAGAGGCTGGCATACGCCCGGGCCCTGGGTTCGTCCCAGACCACGTTCAAGGGGTCGGCGTCGGAGACGAGTTCGCGGCCCGCAAGGACGTCGTTGGGCTCCTCTGTGCTGGCTGATGGCCGCACACGGGTCTTTTCACCACCCTCCAGCACCGTGGTCCAGGCGCGGGCGCCGGTCTCGAGGTTCACGCGGACCACACGGCTGTCAAACGCAAGCGCGACCACCGCCGACCGGGCGTCGCGGGAAAGCGCAAACCCGGCTACGACGCTGCTGCCGTCCTTGTCCGCGACCCTGACATCGCCCCGCGCAAAGAGCCGATCGGAAGAAAGCGTGAAGGCATGAAGCACCCCGTCGCTGCCGCCGCTGCAGAAGAGGGATTTTCCATCCGACGAGAAGGCGACTCCGCAGAACGCCTCGTTTATCGGGGCCTCGGCGACGACCCTCAGGGACCCGATGTCGACCAGGCGCACCTCGTGCCTCCCGTACCCCGCATGCAGGACCGCGGCAAGCCTGCCCCGGGGATCAACCGCCATGCCCACGGGAAAGTCGCCGAGGACGATCTGGTCGCCCACCGGATGAATCGGCCACTGGCTGTGCAGCAACGTGTAACCGTCCTCCTGGAGCCCGGGAAGCCGCCGCTGGGCGTCGGGAGCCCCCGCCGACGCGGTCGCCGCCACCACGCATGCAAGGAGAAGGGGAACCGGCCTCATGGCTTCAGGGCCCGAACAGTCCAGCGATCTTGGCCTGGATCTCCTCGGCCTTGGCGCGGGGGTCCACGGCCTGGCGGATGGGGCGGCCCACGACGATATAGTCCGCCCCCCTGAGAAACGCGTCCTCGACGTCGACCGTGCGCTTCTGGTCGTCGGAGGGCCGGTTCTCAACCGGCCTGATTCCCGGGCTTACAATGAGGAAATGGTCCCCGAGCTCGCCGCGCAGGCGCGCGGCCTCGAGGCCCGAGGAGATCACGCCGTCGCAGCCAAGGGCTATGGCCCTCCGGGCCCGGGAGAGCACGAGCTCCTCCGGGTCGCACTGGAAGCCCAGGTCGTCAAGGTCGCCACGGTCCAGGCTCGTGAGGACCGTGACGGCGAGAATCTTGATGGGCCCCTTTGCAGACACCGCCGCCTGTATCATCGGGTCGTTGCCGTGGACGGTCGCAAAGGTGACCTTGCGGTGCCGCAACTGCTCCACGGCGAGCTTCACGGTCTCCGGAACGTCAAAGAACTTGATGTCCGCAAACACCTTCTTTCCCTGGGCATCCAGCCAGTCGACCATGTCAAAGTACCCGCCGGTCATGAGGAACTGGAGCCCCAGCTTGTAGAATTGCACCGAGTCTCCAAGCCGCTCCACCCACCGCTTGCCCTCGTCAAGCGACGGGACGTCTAGGGCGAGGATCAGGCGCTCTCGGGCGGGAATCGGCTTTGCGGAGAGGTTCTTGGGTGCGGCCACGTCTCAGATGCCAGACATCGGCGGTTGGCGGTCAAGTCCGAACGGCTTGCGCCGGGAATTGACGCCGCGCCATTTGGAAAACGAGAATCACCGCAAATGGCCACCACCATCTTCACCATCGCCAACCAGAAGGGCGGCGTCGGCAAGACCACGACTGCGGTAAACCTTGCGGCCGGGCTTGCGCAAAGGAAGATCCACACCCTACTTATCGACCTTGATCCCCAGGCTAACGCGACGAGCTCCCTCGGGATCGAGAAGCAGGAGGGAAGGAGCCTTTACTCGGCGCTCCACGGCGAGGGAGACGCCCTCTCCCTGGTCACCCCGACGGCCTACGAGCACCTTGCGCTCATCCCGAGCGAGGAGGACCTCGCGGCGGCGGAGATCGAGCTCTCCCAGATGGAGAACTACCTGATGAAGCTGAAGGGCGTCCTGGCGCCCGTGGTCGCGTCGGGCGGCTTCAGGGTGATCATCATCGACTGCCCGCCGGCCCTCGGGATGCTCTCGATGAACAGCCTGGCGGCCGCGGACTACCTGCTCATCACGCTGCAGTGCGAGTACATGGCCCTCGAGGGCCTGGGTCAGATCCTGCGCAACGTCGAGCGCCTCAAGACGGCGGGCATCAACTCGGCGCTCGAGCTGGGGGGCATCGTCATGACGATGTTCGACGTGCGCAC
>CAZHPC010000100.1:0-12018 GCA_964534685.1 uncultured Opitutaceae bacterium | reverse complement strand
CACCTCGCCAACATCGGCGACGTGAGGAGCCTCGTCATCCATCCGGCCTCGACAACCCACCAGCAGCTCAGCGACGAGGAGCTCGCCAAGGGCGGCGTGGGCCCCGAGCTCATCCGGCTGTCGATCGGCCTCGAAAACGTGGAGGACCTCCTATGGGACCTGGACCAGGCGTTGCCTGCGCGGTCACCCTGAACTCTGCCCTGACTCCGGCGCAGCAGAGGCTCTACCAGGACCCGCTCGTGATCCAGCGGATCCTGCGTGAGACGCGCACGATAGCCATCGTCGGCCTCTCGACCGATCCCCAGAGGGCGAGCTGGTTTGTCGCGAGCTATCTCAAGAAGGAGGGCTACAGGATCATCCCGGTGAACCCCAAGGCGGATGCGATCCTTGGGGAGAAGGCGTACCCCGACCTGGCGAGCATCCCCGGGCCGGTGGACCTGGTGGACGTGTTCCGGCCGGCCTCCGAATGCCTCTCCGTCGCCAGGCAGGCCGTTGCCATCAAGGCCAAGGCCCTTTGGCTCCAACTCAAGCTCGTGAGCATCGAGGCTGCGGAACTGGCGGCGCGGAGCGGCATGAGCGTGGTCGTCGACCGCTGCATCAAAATGGAGCACGGACGCTATTCCGGCGGGCTCCATTGGGGTGGGATGAACACCGAGATCATATCCGCCCGGAAGGCTCGGCTGTCCCCTGGGGCCCCTGCTACTCACCCAACTCCTCCATGAAGTACAAATCCGCCGTCCTCCTCGCCGGTCTCGTTGCGTTTTCGTTCGCCGCCCGCTTTGCCGTTGCGGACCCGCCCGCTCAGGCGGCGCCCGCCCTGCGGAGCGACCCGGCTCGGCCCGAGTCCGCGAACTGGCTGCGGTGCGAGCTCTTCTTTGCGATCGGCCCCATGGACGCCCCGGACGACGATATCCGGGAGATCCGGTGGCGTGCATTCCTGGACAAGGAGGTCACTCCCCGGTTTCCCGATGGCCTGACGGTGCTCGATGCCTACGGCCAGTGGAGGAGCCGCGCCGCCGACGGGGCCACCCGCCTCAGGTCAAAGGTCCTGGTGATCCTCTGCGAGGACACTCCGGCAAACCGCGGGGCGATCGATGCCATCCGGGCCGCCTACAAGACAGTCACCCGCGACAAGTCCGTCCTGCTCACAACCGAGCGGGTGGACGTCTCCTTCTAGCCACCGCCGAGCCGGTGCATTAGGTGTTGTTTAGGCTGCCCAAAATGCCCTTGGTGTACCTTGCCCGATGGATGCGCTGCCGACCAGTTCGCTACTCCCGATAATTCAGGCGTCGACGACGCCCGTGATCCTGATCTCCGGCCTCGGTCTGCTCCTCTTGACAATGACCAACCGAATGGGGCGGATCATAGATCGCACGCGTCTTTACGCATCGCAGCTGCGGCAGGCGGAGGAGGCCGAGCGCCGGCAGCTGGAAATCCAGCTCGATCTGACCTGGAGGCGTGCAAGGATCGTCCGGCTGTCGCTGACATTCGCCACTTCGAGCATGCTGGTGTCGTCGGCCCTCGTCGTGAGCATCTTCCTTGGCGCCATTCTGAGGGTGGACCTGGCCGGCCTGATGCTGGTCCTGTTCCTTGCGGCCATCGCTCTTCTGATGGCCGCGCTGGTGACCTTCCTGCGCGACATCTTCGTCTCGCTCTCCGCCCTGCACCTCGAGGTCCGGCAGGCGCGCGAGAGGTGATTACGGCCGCCGGCGTTAGCACCACGCGATCGCGCGGCGCTCAACCGCCAGAAAAAGAACACCGCCTGCGGACCCTTCGGGGCGCAGGCGGTGGATTACCCTAGAACCCTAAAAATCCGTTCAGGGGAGAACGTAGCGCAAGTCGAGGAAGACCATTGTTGCGTTCGCCTTGCTGGGAGTCCCGGCTGCGACATACCACGGCTTGCGGTCCACGTAGGAAACCTGGCCGATCAGCTGGAGGGCACCGTAGCTCGGATTCTTCCAGAAGGTGTACGTGTTGGCCAGCGTGAGCTCATCGATCGTCTTGTTCTGGCTGTTGGGGCCGGTGGGATACCCGTAACCGACGTAGGTGGCGCCGACCTTGTCGTAGCGCTGGCCGTATCCGGCCGTGCTCCAGTAGGCGGAAACCGTGTCGACGGGAACAACGGTCCATTCGGCGCCTAGGATCGTGGACGTGGCCTTCACGAGCCCGATTCCATAGGCCCCGGAGGCATCGGGCGGTGTCACGATGAAGTCTGGTCCGGATCCGAAGATGTAGCGACCGCCGCCGTAGCTGTAGAAGTCCGTGGCGATGAGGTGAAAGCCCTTCACGAGCTCGAGATTCACCGACGCCTCGACCCCTTCGCCTTCGGCCGTCGCATCGGTGTTGACCGTCGCGCTGTAGGTATTGATCTTGAACGAGCTGACGAGGCCCGTGAGCTCGAAGTGCCAGGGGAGGCCGTTTACGGCCTTCGTGTCGAAGGCAACCTTGCCGATGACGTCCGGGAAGATGTTTGGCTGCGACGTGGCCGCTCCGGTGTCGACCTCCGTCCCGGTGAACGCGGCTGGCAGCACCGCCTGGCCTCCGACGTACTGGTCCGGATTCTCAAGCGAAAGAGCAAAGGTGAGTTCGTCCGTCGCATGGTACACGAGCCGGATCTGGGGCTGGCGCGCCCAGGTGAGGCCGATCTGGTAGTTCGTGTCCATGTTGTTCGTGTAGAAGATATCGGAAGGAATCGGTGAGATCCCGACACGGTTGGGGACAATCAGGCTCCAGTCCTGGCCGGCGAGGAGTTCCCAGGGGCCGTTCTTCACGTCGACGAAGTAGTTCCTCATGCGGAGCGTGTCCGCGTTGCTCGTCACAAACAGGTTCGTCGGGGCGTTGCCGAGGAAGTCCGTCTCGAGGTAGCCCAGGACTTTCGTGTCGTTCACCACGGAGTCGACGCGCAGTCCGACGCGGGAGTTTTGCGCGCTAAACTTAGTTTCCGAGAGCTGGCCCGTCGAGCCGTTGGAGTAGGGGATTGAGTTGAACGAGGTGCCGATCGAGCTTCCCGTAGCCTCGTTGCGGTAGACGCTCGTGAAGTCCATGAATCCGAACGGCGTGAAGTCGGCGATGCCGATCTTGAAGGACAGCGGCGAGGTGCCTCCCTTGGCGTTCGGAACCGGGACACCGGCACCCGACGCTCCACTATAGGCGGGACCACCGCCGGCATACGACGGGCCCGATGACGTCGTCACGGTCGTCGTCGTAACCGGCGCCTGCGCCGCCTGCGCCTGCTGTTGAGCTGCGACTTCCTGCTGCAGGCTGCTCACGTCCTGCTGGGACAATACGCCCTTTTTGACGAGAAGATCAATCAGAGCCTTGTTGACATCCGGCTGCTGGGCCAAGGCCGAGCCTGCGGCAAAGACAGCGGCGACAAGCGCTGTGAGACATATCCGAGACGATTTATGAAGCATGGTGTGGATCAAGTTACGGTTGGGTTCCCGGAAAATTTAGACGGACTTTGTCAGGGTTGCGTGTCGCCTCGGTTACGAAACAGTTAAGATGGCCGAGCCAAGGGCCTTCCAAACCCGTCCAGCAAAAAGGGGCGCCGTGCCGGACTACCAGACTTGCGCAATGGCCAAGGGTCCAGCGCGACCTGTAGATTGAGGTCGATGGTCCCTACAGACAGATGACCAATTGCAGGCCATTCACCATCAATCGGTTATAAGACTCTCTTGCTGCAGGATAGGCCCGACCCGCGGGCATACGGCTTCGCTCAATACCCACTCGATGCAGTTGTATGCGGTGAAGCCTACTTCACAGGACACCGGTCTGATAATCCAGGATCGCCCGCTGGATCAGCGCGTCGTAGCGTGCCCCTGCCAGGGTTATTTCCGCGGACGTCGCGTTCAGCTGGGCTTGGCTAAGCTCCACAATCGAGCTGCTACCCTGATGGTACCGCGCCTGTTCCAGCCGGAAGGCCTCGTCCGCGTGCGTGACCAGCAGCTCAGCCGTTCGCAAGCGCTCGCTTGCAGTGCTGAGGTTTAGGCGCGCCACCTGAACGTCCCTTACCGTGCTGTCCTCGGCGTCGCGAAGGTTTTCCTCTGCAATGCGAGCCCGCAGTTCCGCCTGGCGTTGCCTCGCGGCGTAGAGCCCTCCCGTAAAAAGGGGCAGGCTCAGCTGGACTCCGCCTGCCGCGTAATGGTCCGGCAGGTGAATATCGTGGCTTGGGGAATCGCCGATCGTGCCGACGGCTGACAGCGTGGGATAGTTCAGGTCGTATTCGGCGCGTGCGTAGCGCTGTGCCGCGTCGCGCTCGTACCGGAGCCGCGCGAGATCCGGTCGGGTGCGCAAGGCTGTCGCAATCAGCGACGCATCGTCGGTCGGCGGTACGCCGGGCTCCGTGACGTCCACAAGTTCGAATCGGTGTGGCTCGTGCAGGCCCAATGCGGACGCGAGGAACGCTTGAGCCGTTCCGTCGTCGCCCTGCGCTTTTTGCCACACCAACTGGGCCTGTTCGAAACCGACCATGGCGAAACTGACGTCCAAATCCGATTTGAGTTGGTTCGCCGCGAGCGCCTTCACCTGATCCGCCAGCAGCTGTTCGGTCGCAAGAGTCTGTAGGGCCACCTGCAGGACGGCCCGCGCCTGCAGCGCCGTGAAATAGGCGACGTCGGCGCTCAGGAGAATCTGCTCCCGGGTCGCCGCGGCGTTTTCGGCCTCGGCCTTCGCCTGCAGCTTCGAGCCAGCAGCCAGGTTGCTTGTGTGTCCAAAATCGGTGATAAGCTGGCTGATTCCCAACCCGCCCGCCGCGCGGTCGTAGATGCTCGGGTTGTTGATGGCGCCGGCGAGGATCCGGGTGTTCTCATTTCCCGCGTCGACTGCGGTGAGGTAGGCCTGGATTGTGGGGAAGAAGCCGGATTCCGTGACTCTGACTCCCTCCTGCGCAATGATGGCCTGGATTTGGGCCGCCGCCAGTCGCGGATGATTGCGCAGCGCCCGGGCTTGGGCGTCGGCAAATGTCAGCGTCTCGACTGGCCCCGGGTCGGCTGCCCGGAGCATCGCACCGGATGCGATGGCGAGCGCCAGCAGGAAGAGTCTCGGGCGGTTCATGGCGTCGCGCTGGATGGATCTTGGGGAGCAACGCCCAAGTCGACGGGCGGCTCGGGTTCAGGTTTCTCGCGATGCCGATGGACCAGATAATAGGTCGCCGGCACGATGTACACGGTCAGGACTACCGAGACGCCCAATCCGCCGATGATCACCCGGGCGAGCGGCGCGTATGCTTCGCTGCCCGCTCCCAGGGCAAGAGCCATGGGAATCAGGCCGAGCAAGGTCGCAAGCGAGGTCATGAGCACCGGGCGCAGGCGCACCCGGCAGGCCAGGCCCACGGCCTGGCGAAGGGGTGTGCCCTCCTCCCGTAGCCGGCGGGTGAATTCGACGATCAGGATGCTGTTGGAGACCACGATTCCGACCATCATGACCACTCCCATGAGCGACATGATGTTGAGGGTCGTCCCCGTAAGCCAAAGAGTGGCCAGCACGCCGGTTAGCCCCGTCGGCACGGCGAGCAGGATGATGAACGGGTCCATGAAGGACTCGAACTGCGCCACCAGTATGAGGTAAACGAGCAGCGTCGAAAGAATCAGCCCGAATCCAAAGCTGCGAAAACAGGACTGCATGGCCAATACCGAACCGCGCACGGTGACGCGGATGTTAGGATCCATCACCGTCGCTCCGATGATCTTCCGAATGCCGGCCTCGGCCGCCCCGAGATCCTCGCCGGTCGGTACGACGTAGACGTCGATAACGCGCCTGAGTTGATAGTGATCCACCTCGGTGGGTGTCGAGATGTGCCGGATGCTGCTGACAGCATCCAGGCGAACCGGACGATCCGCGCGGGTGCCTCGCAACGGCACTGCCAACAGGTCGTTCAGATGCTTCACGTTGTTCTCGGGGTATTGCACCGTGAGCATGTAGTCGTTTCCGGATTTGGGATCGACCCAGTAGCTCGGCGCAATCATCTGGTCCGATGCCAGGGCCGTGATCAGGTTGTCGACCACTTCCTTTTCGCTCAGGCCGAGCTCACTTGCACGCACGCGGTCAATATCGAGCTTTAGAGACGGATAATCAATGTCCTGCGGCACATAGACGTCGCTCACCCCTCGCAGGGCGCGCGCTTTGCCCGCGATTTCCACAGCGGTTGCATGAGCCTTCTCAAGATTGGAACCGCTCACCTGGATGTCGATCGGAGCTGGCAATCCCAGATTGAGGACTGCGTCGACTAGGCCCCCCGTCTGAAAATAGGCGCTCATCTGCGGCAGTTCCTTGAGCAGCCGCGCGCGCACACGGCCCATGTACTCAAAGCTGCTGACGCTGTGGTTCGGCTGCAGCCCCACCTGCACAAAGCTCGTGTGGGGACCCGAATTTGGGGTATAGATCGAGGAGAAACCGGCGCTTACGCCAATGTTGGACACTATGATCCGGAGGTCCCGTGCGGGAACGACCTCGCGGACGATCCCTTCAACCCTCTCAACCAGCTGGTCGGTAATCTCGAGCCGGGTGCCGGTGGCAGCCTTCAGGTTGATCACGAACTGGCTTGGATCGGTGCGCGGGAAATAGGCTTTGCCGATGAAGGGATATAGGCCGAGGCTGAGTACAAAGAGGCCCGAGATGCCAACGACGGTGGCCACTGGGCGCACCAATGCGGTTTGGAGCGAACCTTCATAGCGATCGAGCATCCGCTCGAATTTCCCGTTGAACCACGCTTCAAAACGGCGCCCGAAGGACAGGGCTGGACCCTTTGCCCCGGCCGCCGGGCTCGGCTCGAGCGTCTTGTGGCTCCGGATGAATTTCGCGCAAAAAAGCGGCACGACGGCCATTGCCACGAAGTATGAGGCGAAGAGCGACAGTACAACCGCCAACGCCAGCGCCGTGAACAGGAACTGGCTCACCCCATAAAGGAACACCACCGGGAAGAACACCACCGAGGTGGTGAGGGTCGCTGCGAGCACCGGCAAGGCCACCTCCTGGCCGCCCTTTTCGGCTGCCACTTCCGGGAGCTCACCCATTTCGATGTGCCGGAAAATGTTCTCGAGGACCACGACCGAATTATCGATGAGTCGGGAAAATGCGAGCGCCAGACCGCCCAGTATCATTGCGTTGACGGTGCTGCCGCCGGCGGCTAGAGCGATGAACGCCGCGAGAGCGGACAGCGGGATCGAAAGGAAGACCGCCGCCGTGGCCCGCATGCTGCTGAGGAAGACGAGGATCATTACGCCCGTGAGCACGAGCCCGATCGCGCCCTCGTGAATGAGGTTCTCGATGGCATTGCGCACGAAAACGGACTGGTCGAAGACCACCTTGGCGACAAGTTGGCGGGGTACGTCGACCAAATGGGCGACGGCGGCCTTGACGCCGTCGACGACGGCGATGGTGTTGGCGTCGCCTCCCTGCTTCATGATCGGCAGATAGACGGACGGCTGGCCGTCAACGCGCACGATATTGGTCTGGATCTGGGACGCATCCTTGGCGGCCCCGACGTCGCCGACGAGCACCGAGGCGCCACCCACCGTCTTGAGGGGGAGGAGGTCGAAGTCCTTGACCGCGTCGATCTGGCTGTTCGTGTAGAGGTTGTAATCGAAGGGCCCGATCTTCACGTCGCCCGCGGGAAGGATCAGATTGGCATCATTCACGGCGCGCACCACGTCCATCACGCTCAATTGGCTCGCCTCCAGCTTGAGCGGATCGACGTAGACCATGATCTGGCGATAGCGGCCGCCAAAGGGCTGCGGTACGGACGCCCCGGGCACGTAGGCCACCTGGTTTCGGACATCGTACTGGCCCAGGTCGCGGAGCTTGGCCTCGTCCATTCCCTCTCCCTTGAGCGTAATCAGACATACGGGCAGACTGGAGGCGTCGAATTTCAGCACCACGGGCGGCAGGGTTCCGGGCGGCAACTTTCGCAGGTCGGCCATCGCCAAGTTGGCTATGGTTGTCACAGCGGAATCAGCGTCGGTTCCGGGCTGAAAGTAGATCTTGATGAGGCTGACGCCAGGAAGGGAGCGCGACTCGATGTGATCGATGCCGCTGCCAAGCGTGAAGAAGCGCTCGAATCGGCCTGTGATGTCGGTCTCGATCTGCTCCGGCGGCATTCCGGAGTAAAACGTGGCCACAACCACGACCGGAATCCTGATCGGCGGGAAGAGATCGACCGGCATGCGCACGAGGCTGGTCAGCCCGACGACGCAGACAATGAGGCAGATCACGAGGATCAGATACGGATAGCGCAGGGCGAAGCGGGACATGGCGGTGGTATCGCGATTAGGCTCGGGGCCGCCCTACTGCCGACCGGAGTTTTTCCAACGAGAAATCGGCCGCCTTGCACTGGGCGATCACTGTGCGATCCCGTGCAGCGATCGCCTCGGCCGCCGCCGGGATATTGTCCACGAGCGAAGGCGGGACGATTTGAACACCGTGAAGGTCTCCGTGCAGGATATCGCCTGAATTGATGGTCAACCCGCCGACCGACACCGGCGCCCCAGCCTCCACGATGTGCACGTAAGAATGGGACACCGAAGGATTTCCTGCGAAGAATTGAAACCCAAGCGCCTCGACGGCCGGCAAATCGCGAACCGCGCCGTTGGTCACCGCACCCACGCAGCCTAGCGCGCGCAGGATATTGGCATGAACCTCGCCAAAGAGCGCGCCAAGGCCGGGCTTCGAACTCACGTCCTGCACCACGACGATCCGCGGCGCCGGAACGGAAAGGACATAGTCCCACCAGTCCATGCTATCGAGGTAGGTCGATGCGCCTGTCGGCGGACTGGCCCCCCGGGTCTTGAGAGTGACCGCGTGGCCCACGACGGGCCGAAGCTTGGGGAACAGGCACCGGATGGAGGCGTCCGCAAAGCCTTCGTTGCGCAGGCGCACCTGAAACGACTCGACCGCGTTGGCGAGGGAGCAGGCGTCCAATCGGCGCAAGGCCTCGATCTGGCTGGAAGTAAGCGGGGTGATCATGGGGAAAGGAATGTTGCAACGACCTTCGCCTGGACTTTTTGGCCGGGTTGCGTCGCGGCCCGGCTTCCAATAACCACGAGGTCTCCCTCGTTCACTCCGGACAGGACCTCGAAGCTTGTGGGCGTCTCGATGCCCAGCTTGACGCCTCGTTCGGCAATTTCCCCGTCGCGCCCGACAACATACACGGTCGGATGGGCCGAAACGGCCACGGCCTCGACGGGGATGGCGAGCGCCCCGGGCCGTTTGTGCACCTTGAGTGTGACCGTCGCGTACATGCCGGGGATGAGCCGCAGGTCGGGATTGGGCACCTGCACTTCCGTCTCCATGGTCCGGGTCGAGGTGTCCACCCTCCGGCTGAACCTGCTCACAAGCGCGTTTAGCTCCTTGCCGGAACCCTCCAGCTTGATATCCACAGGCTCGCCCACTTCGATGTCCGCGACGTACGAAACGGATACAGGGAAGTCGAGCCGCAGCAGCTGGTTCTCTGAAAGGCGGACCAGCCGGGACGATTGGGAGGATCCGGTCTCGATGAGAGCCCCTGGGTCGGCATAGCGCGCGGTGATGACCCCATCGAACGGAGCGGTGATCCGTGTGTATTCGACGAGCGTCCGGTATTTGGCCACGTCCGCGACAGCAGCGGCCACCTCCGACGATGTCGTTCGGTCGCGAGCGTCGGCGGTGTCCAAATCCTGCTGCGCCACGAGATTGGGCTGGCTCTTGCTGACACCCGCCAGCCGGGTGTAGTCAAGGTGGGCGTTCGTATGGGCTGCCGTCGCGCGTTCCTGCGAGGCTATCGCATGCGCCAGTTCATCGTCCAACTCTGGCGCCTCAAGGGTTGCGATGACATCGCCTTTTTTCACCCGGTCGCCAAAGTCGACGTTGATATCCCGGAGGTACCCGGAAACCATCGCGTTCAGCTCAACCTCCTGAAACGGGCGGAATTCGGCCTGGATCGTGAGCTCTTGGTAGAGGTCCTTTCGGGTGACGGCGGCGACCGCGACGGTGGGTGCTTCCTCGGCTCCCCAGGAGGACAGGTGTGCTAGGAACAACCCAGTGGCGAGGCGAAGGTGAATCTTGGGTCTCATGAAGCGGAATCTGGTTTGGTCGCGGAGGGCAGAGAGTGTTCGTCGGCCAGGGGCAGGAGGACGCGGAAACAGCTGCCCTTGCCGACCGCGCTCTCGACCTCGATTTGGCCCTGATGGGCGTGGCAAATCGACTTGACGATCGCCAGGCCAAGGCCTGCGCCGTCCGGGTTCCTGGAGCGGGTCTTGTCGGCGCGATAGAAGCGGTCGAAGATATGGACAAGCTGGTCACCCGCAATGCCGATCCCGGTGTCGATCACCTCAAGCACCGCGCGGCTCCCCGCGGACTTCACCCGGATCTGCACGGCCCCTCCCTCGGGAGTGTACTTGATTGCGTTGTCGAGCAGGTTGACGACAACCTGCTTCAGGCGGGCGTGGTCACCTTCGACGGCGACCGGTGTGGCCGCGTTGCACGTCACAACGATCCTCCGGTCCTCGGCCAGCAGGGCCATCTGGTCCGCAGTCGAGGCGGCCAGTTCGGCGAGATCAAACCGCACGCTTTCGGACTGGGCTTCGCCCGCATCCAGCCGGGAGAGCGCGAACAAGCGCTCGACGATCTTCACCAACCGGCCGACTTCCTCGAGCAGGCTGCCCAGACGCTCCCGCGTCTCTGCTGACAGCTCCCAATCCTGGGCCAGGCTTTCGAGTTCGCCGCTCAGGACCGTGAGCGGGGTGCGAAGTTCGTGCGATGCGTCGGCGACAAAACGCTTCGAATTCTGGAAGGCGTCGTCGAGCCGGATGATCATATGGTTGAGGGCGGTCGAAAGTCGTTCCAGCTCGTCGCCCGTCCCCGGAACGGGCAATCGATCCCCCAGATTGTGCTGAGTGATCTGCTCGGCCTTGCCTGCTATCTCGTCCACGGGCCGGAGCGCACGGCGCACGAGCGCGTATCCGCCCGCGGCTGCCAATGCGACGACAAGCGGCAGGCCAAGGCCGAGCACGACCAATAGGTGCCGGAACATCGCATCCACCGGCGCTGCCGATGTGCCAACCTCGATCAGATAGGTGCCCCCGCTTGCCGATGGGGCCCGAACGGACGAGATAAGCAACGCGGCGCCGCCCGCAACAGCCTGTTTGCGGCTGAACTCCCACGGCGGCTCCGGCGCCGCGGGAGGCACTGCTGCAGGATCAAAGGCCTGGCTGTTGGGCGGACCCGAACGGTAGATGACGCCGCCGTCCGGCCGCGTGATTCGGATGAACCGGTCGCCCTTCTCGGGCGCGTAGAGCGAGGCGATCTCACCGCCTATGTTGGCCTCATCAGCCGCACGGACCTTGGCGACCAGTGTGTCCGCAATCTGGTGGGCGCGGCGGGTCTGGGTCTCGGCAAGAGCTCCCTCGAGATAGCTCTGCAGATGCAGGAACAGCACCGCGGCCAGCGCCAGCACGACGGTCGTCAAGAGGCCGGCATACCAGGCAGTCAGACGGAACCGTATCGAGCGCGTCTTCATGCCTCGGACGCGGCCTCGAGGGAATAGCCGACTCCGCGGACCGTATGGATCAGCTTGGCGGGAAAGGGGTCGTCCACCTTCTTGCGGAGGTGGCGGACATAGACATCCACGATATTGGTCAACCCCTCGAAGCTCTGGTCCCATACATGCTCGACGATCATCGTGCGCGAGAGCACCCTGCCTTTGTGGGTGGCGAGGTAGTCGAGGAGCGCGTACTCCTTGGGGGTAAGGCTTATCCGCTGGCCCGCACGGCTTACTTGCTGGGCGAGCCTGTCGAGTTCGAGGTCGCCGATCCGGACCTTGCTGGCTTGGTTGGCGGGGCCGCGGCGCAACAGCGCCTTTACCCGGACAACCAGCTCGGCGAAGGCGAAAGGTTTGGTGATGTAGTCGTCGGCACCCGCCTCGAAGCTTTCGACCTTGCATGACGTGGCGTCCCGCGCCGTGAGGATCAGGATGGGAATCTGCGCGTTCCGGACGCGAATGCGGCGCAGGAGCTCTCCGCCCTCCATTCCGGGAAGTCCCAGATCAAG
>CAZHPC010000099.1:0-12168 GCA_964534685.1 uncultured Opitutaceae bacterium | reverse complement strand
CGAGCGGCTTCATCCGGCCCTCGGAAAGGACGGGCAGCCGCCCGAACGCGGTCACCGCCGGCGCAGGGCCGCCCGGCTGGGGGAACACCCCCGAGAGCACGCACAGGACCGCGATCAGAACGACAAAGAGCGGCATCCGGCGTGTCATGCGCGCCTCCCCCTTGCGAATCCCGCCAGGTGCATCAGGAACTGGATCACAAGGCCGAGCGCGATCGCCCCGCACGAGATGTACGGGACGAGCCAGCTCGGGTTGCGGACGACCTGCAGGATGGTCGTGCGGTCGTTGGGCTCGAAGCCCGCCTGGTAGTAGGTAAGCCCCGCGTACCGCAGGGGGTTGTTCATGTAGATCAGGACCTCGCGCCCTGGGCCGCCGTCCGGGGTGTTGATCCGGACCCTGCTCGAGAAGTTCTTCGGGATGTCCGTCCCCGGATAGATGTCGTGGCTGAATTTCTCCAGCGTGAGCGAGAAGGGCTGGTAGTGCCTCTCCGGCCGCATGACGATCTTCCAGGACCTGCCCGCGTAAGGGAACGTCTGCGGATTGCCGAGCCCGGTGGAGACGACCCATGTGCCGAGCGAGCCGTCGGGCCCGACGAGCTCCACAAACGCCGACGGCAGGTTGCGCTCGTCCTCCTTGTAGGTGACCTCGAGCGGAACCACGGCGACCATGGGGCCCATGCCCGCCGTCGCCGGCGAGGGCGGCGCGTTCGGGACGTCCGAGCGCACCCGGATCTCGGAGTTCGGCACGTACCCCTTGGAAACCACCCGGAAGGGAAGCCTTGGGTTCTGAACGACCGTGCCGCTGGCGAGCAGGGATTCCGGTATCGCCACCACGTCGTCAAAGCCCGGGTCGGTCGCGTCGATGATCGCGAGCTCGTTGCGCCGGTTGCTCTCCGAGTAGTTCTTGGTCTGCCCCTCTTCCAGGCGCATCTGGTAGTCCCTCTGCAGGAGGCCCGAGGCGAGCTCGCCCAGGAGCAGCAGGATGAGGCCCGCGTGTGCGATCCAAATGCCGGATTTGCGCCAGCCCGCCTTGAACCGGTAGATGTGCGCCGACAGGAGGTTCAGGAGCAGCAGCCCTCCGATGAGGTACCCGCCCGGGTACACCGGCATCCGGAGTTCGCCCAGCCCCTCGTAGACGAAGAACGAATGAAAGAACTTCTGCTGCACCCCCCAGACGCCCAGGTGCACCTGGGCGAGCGTCGCCCAGAAGACCAGGACGATCGAGAGAGCGATCAGCACCACCGTCAGCCTGAGAGAGACGAAGACGCTGCGGACCTGCCTGAGGTAATCGGTGATCATCGGTCAGGGCGCGCGGACAGTGTGCAGGAACTCGATGAACGCCGGCTTCGCCGCGCGCACGGAAGGGCCCGGACCCATCAGCTTGAAGAACCAGGTCGACCCCTCGAAGGGAATGATCGCGCCCATCATGCTCTTGCCGTCCGGGTCCCCCTTCGGCGCAAGCTCGACAAGGGTGAACCTCAAGCCGTTCGCCTCCAGGCGGACGACCGATGATTCAATCTCCTCCTGGCGGATCGGGAGCAGGCCCACCTGACCGCGCCAGCGGTTGACGTTCATGAGCTCGCCTCCCACGTCGCCGGGGAACGCCGTGATCGAGAGGTCGGATTCACCTCCATCGCCGGGGACGCTGTAACTGCCCTTGCGCATCGCCGACGCAGGCTTCGGGACCCATTGCGGCAGTGCCTTCCAGACCAGTGCGGCGCCTTCCGCCGTCGGGACCGCGGTGTCGGCCATCGCGGCCCCCGGGGCCGGAGCAGCCTGGGTCCCGGAGTCGGCGGCGGCCATCGGCTGCTCGGGATCCTTCTCCTTTGGAACACGATACGTCGAAACCTTCTCCTCGCCGCACGCCGCCAAGAGAAGTGTGGCGGCCACGATGGCCAGGTGGGACGCGCGCAGGGGCATGGAACGGACACCCTCCCCTGTCATTGGGGAAAACTCAACCTCGTTCCGCACGAAGGGGCGTCCTGCCGTCTGCGAATTCCGCCTCAAGCCGCTGGCCCGGGACTATCCCGGCCCGCCGGATGACGGGCCTGCCCTTCTCGTCCCGCACGATCGCGAAACCCCGGTTGAGGACGGAGCCGGGGCTCGCCCCCTGAAGGCGCTTCCAGAGCGAGAGGAGCCGATGGGACGCGATCTGCACCCGGGTCTCCGGCGAGGCCCGGTCGAGACGCGATGCCGCGCCGGAAAGCCTATGGCGGCGCAGCTGCACGGACGAGCGCAGCGCCGAGCCGAGGCGGTTCGACATGTCGTCGAGACGAAGGTAGCCCCGCTCGACCTGGGCCGCGGGCGAGAGAAGCCGCAGGCGGGAGCGCCCGTGGGAGACGCGCTCGCGGGCACGGCTCACGGCTTCATCGATGGCGGAGGAGATCGCCCGGCCCGCGGACTCGGTCCGCTCGGCGAAGCGCACGAATTCGCTGGAGATGAGCTCGGCGGCGCCGCTCGGGGTCTCGGCCCGAAGGTCCGCGGCGAAGTCGCACAGCGTGAAGTCGATCTCATGCCCCACCGCGGAAATGGTCGGGATCCGGCAGGACGCCACGGCGCGCACCAGGGGCTCCTCGTTGAAGGCCCAGAGGTCCTCGATGCTGCCGCCGCCGCGCCCGATCACGATCAGGTCGAAGATCCCGAGCGTCTCGGCGAGACCGAGCATCTCGACCATTTCGGCGGCCGCCCCCTCGCCCTGGACCTTGGCGGGAAGCACGACGACCCTGCCCCTCCATCCGCGCCGGATGAGGATCCTCATGAAGTCCTGGGCCGCCGCGCCGGTGGGCGATGTAACGAATCCCACGGTCGCGGGCATCTGCGGGATCGGCTTCTTGCGCGCCGCGTCAAAGAGGCCCTCGTCCGAGAGCCGGCGCCTGAGCGCCTCGTATTCTCGCTGGAGCGCGCCCACCCCGTCGTCGACGAGGGTCTTCACGTTGAGCTGGTACTGGCCGCGGGGCTCGTAGACGCTGACGCTTCCGAAGGCCACAACCTGGAGTCCGTCCCCCAACTTGATGCTCTGGCGCGCCGCCTGCGCGCGGAACATCACAGCCGAGAGCTGGGCGCCGGCGTCCTTCAGCGAGAAGTAGACGTGTCCGCTCGGCTGGATCCGCAGGTTCGAAACCTCGCCCCTGACCCAGCAGGGCTCGATGCCGCCCTCGAGCACCGCCTTAACCTGGCGCGTGAATTCCGAGACCGTCAGGGGACGGGAGCCCGGATCCGGGCCTCCCAGGCTAATTGACGCGGGGGACATAGCGTTTGCGAATCGCCTTCACGACGACCACCGCGACCACGATCACCCCCATCCCGTACAGCACCAGCTTGAAGTTCCCGTTGAAGACGCCCTTGCCCAGGACGGCGGCGCCGATGGCCCACGGCAGGATGCAGATCCAGGACACGATCATGTAGAGGCGGAACGGCACCTCGGCCAGTCCCAGGATGTACGACTGCACATTGAAAGGGGGCCCGGGCGTGAGACGCAGCGTGAGGGCGACCGAGAGCGCGTTCGAGGCCGTGACCCGAGGCACCCTGTAGCCGTAGTGCTCCAGCACCCTCGAGAGCACCGGCCTGAGCGCGTAGCGGGCGAGCCAGTAGGTGAGCGCCAGGTTGACGCCGATCGCGAAGAGCAGCGCGGCGATCGCGCCGCCCATGGTCATCTGGGGCGCGAAGAGCTCCCCGGCCGTGAGCGTGAACGCGCTCAGGGGGGCCCCGACCGCGGGCAGGACCGCCGTCGCGCCGAAGAACGCCCATGGCCCCATGCCGCGGACGATCCCCAGCACCTGCTCCTCCAGAGCCCGGTAGTCCAGGCCCCTCAGCACCAGGATGGCGGCCACGATCGCCACGGCTGCCGCTATCCCGAGCTTTACGAGCGGGAGCTTCCTTCTGGCGCGGGGTGCCTCGGACGGCATGGGCCCAGCCTCCCGTCCCTTTGGGGGACCGTCAAGAACTCGCAGACGGACCGGACCTTGTATCGGCTCGCATGGCGGGGCGTCGTGCGTTGTCATGGCCCGCGGTGTCAAGCAGCGCCCCAAGCAAGGAAGTGTCCCCCGCACGCGATCCGCTCCCCTGGGGAATCGTCGTCGGGCTCCCCGCCGCCGTCGCGCTCTTCTATGCGCTCGGCCACCTGAACTGGTACCTTGGCACGCCGCTCGGGCGCGTGCCGGTGCTCGACGAGCGCGAGAACATGGACATGGCCGCGGCAATCTTCGGCGGCACGCTGCCTGCGGAGCCGTTCTACCGGGCGCCGGGATACGCGCTCGTGCTCGCGGGCCTGCGCGCGCTGGGTGTGTCCGCGGGCGGGCTCTTCCCGGCGGCGCTGGCCATGGGAACCGCGCTCCACGCGGTGGGGGCAGCCCTGGCAGCCTCGCTGGCCCGGCGGTGGTTCGGCACCGTCTCGGCGCTCGTCGCGGGCCTGCTCTTCGCCCTCGACCCCGTCCTCGTCCACTTCGCGACGCAGGCCCTCGACTCGACGCTCTCTCTTACCCTCTTCCTGGCGGGCCTCAACCTGTTTGCGGCGGCGCTTGCTGCGCCGGAGCGCGCCGGCCGATGGTTCGGCGCCGGGGTGCTCTGGGCGGCCGCGACCCTCGTGCGCCCGAATTACCTGCTGGTGTGGCTCGTGCTCCCCCTTGTGGCAGCGGTCCAGCCGGTGGCCCTGCGCATCCGCGGGCGCCTGGTCGCGGCGGCGCTCGCCGGAGCCGCCCTCTTCGCGGCGCAGGCGGCCTGGCAGAAGAGCGCCGGAGGCGGCGCGGGCTTCCTGCCTTGGCAGGGGGCCTACAACCTGTGGGCTGCGAACCGCCCGGGCGCCAATGGAAGGTACTACACGCAGCATGTGAGCCTTCCCCCGGCGCTGGCGCGGGCCAACCCCGCTAGGGCCGAGTCGGTCCTCCTCTTTGAGCAGGAGACCGGCGGCCGGTCCGCGGATATTCCCGCGATGAACAAGTACTGGCGCAGCCGGTTCATCGCGGAGGTCGCCTCCCACCCGCTCAGATGGGCGGCCCTGATGGCACGCAAGGCCTACGCGCTCATGAACAACTGGGAGCAGTACAACAACAAGACCTACGCCTTCCATAAGACCCTGTCGCCCTGGCTGCGTTGGAATCCGATCTGCTGGGGGATCCTCCTCCTGCCGGCGGTCGCCGGGGCGGCCCGGCTTGCCGGCGGGTCCTCCCGCACCGCCGCAGCCCTCGCCGTCGTCTGCGCGGCCTGCGCGGTCTCGATCCTACTCTTCTTCGCAAGCGCACGGTTCAGGATCCCCCTGGCCGGCGTCTGCGCCGTCCTCGCGGGCGGCGCGCTCGGGTCGCCGGGTTTCTGGTGGGGATGGCCGCCCGGCCGCCGGGCGGCGCTCGCGGGCTCCGTCGCCCTCGCGGGGCTGGTTGCCTTCTCCAGCCTCGGCGGCGTCGATGACCGCTCGACCTTCGTCCAGGACCACGTGCTTCTTGCCCGGGCCGCGTTCACCGTGGGTGACGATGCGACCGCGCTCAGGGAGGCGCGGGAGGCCCTCACGATGCAGCCGTGGCATCCCGACGCCGCGGCCATCGAGGCGGCCGCCGCCGCCGAGATCAAGGGGAAGGCGGGCCCTTGAATCCGGAGCCTGGCATCCTTCGGGCCCGCATCGCCCTCGGGCTGGCGCTGGGCGTCTGCATCGCGTCCGCCTTTTGGATCGTCAACGGCGTGGCCCCGTGGAACGGAGACCGCTCCAACGTCTGGCACCACTACGAGTACATGGCGGAGGGTTTCGTGCGCGGGCACACCTACCTCTCGGTGGACCCCGATCCGGAGCTCCTGAAGCTCAGGGATCCCTATGATCCCGCGGCGAACGTCCGGCTCAGGCTCTGGGACGCGAGCCTCTACAAGGGACGATACTACCTCTACTACGGCCCGGGTCCCGCGATCGCGGTCATGGTCCCGTGGCGGATCATCTCGGGACAGATGCTCCCTCAGAGGACGGTGGTCGCCCTTTTTGCCGCGGCGGGGCTCGCCGGCCTCGCCCTGCTCCTCTGGAATGTTCGCAGGAGGTGTTTTCCCGGCCTTTCCGGAGGGGCCCTTGGCGCCACCCTTGTCGTCGCGTTCCACGCCGCGTGGCTGCCCGTGATCCTGCGGCGGCCGGGAGTCTGGGAGCTCCCGATCGTGTCCGCCACCGCGTGCCTCTGGTGGGCGCTCTATTTTCTCTGGAGATTCCGGGATACGGGGGGGCGGGCCCGCTGGGCCGTCGCCACCGGAGCGGCCCTCGCGCTTCTGATCGCCTGCAGGGCCACAAACGTGTTCGAGGCCGGACTTATCCTGCTTCTGCTGCTCCTTCCCGTCGGGGACGCGCAATCCGGGAGGACCCGCAGGTGGGGGGCCGCCGGTGCCGCCGCCGCCCTCGTGTGCGCCTCGGGCGTCGCACTCCTCGTTTACAACCACGAGCGGTTCGGCGGCTGGCTCGAGTTTGGACAGAGCTACATGCTGTCGGGAAAGGATGTTCGGGGCATCACGCTGTTCAGGCCCTCCTACATCCCCTTCAACATGTGGACCTATCTCACGTCCCTGCCCGAGATGGGCCCATACTTCCCGTTTCTCCACGCCACATGGCCCGCAAGTTTCCCGCAGGGATACATGGGCTATGAGGCCATGTACGGCGCACTCTTCGCGACGCCTGTCCACCTGGCGGGCATTCCCGCGCTCTTGTGGGCGTGGCGCGGCCGCTCGGACCCCGCCACGCGCGCGACCGCGGTCGCGCTGGCCGCGGCCGCGTGCTCGACGATCATTGCCGCGGCCATCCTGTTCTGCTGGCAGGGAGCCTGCTCGCGCTACATCGCCGAACTGCTGGCGGGTTGGACCGTCGCGACCTCGGTCGGCCTCATGGCGGCGTTCGGCTCCGGGGCGGCGCATCGGCCCAGCCGCGCGGTCCGTGTCCTCGCCGCGGGCGCGGCGTGCTGGACGGTCGCCTGCGTGTGGCTTGCGTCGGCGGAATTCCGAGGGTTCATGAAGCAGACGAATCCCGGCACCTACGCCGCGCTGGGACACGTGCTCGACTATCCGAGCGAGTTGTGGATCCGCCTGCGGGGGATTCGTTTTGCGCCCGTCGATCTCGATGTCCGCATCCCGGAGGACGCCCCGAGGGGCGAGACGGTCCTCCTGGCGAGCGGCTACCCGGAGAAGGTCAACCAGCTTGTGCTCGACCGCGTGGACGCGGGCCACGTGCGGCTGATCCTGAACGGGAACGAGGACTCCGTCCTGGAGACTCCCCCGCTCGCCGCGCCAGCCGGTCGTCTCTTCGTCCGGCTGTCCGCGCCCTGGCTTTACCCGCCCCCCGAGCACCCCTATTGGGACCGCTTCGCCGACCCGCTCCGGCGCCGCGACCTCCAGACGCTCTTCTCCGTCGACTGGGGCCTGGGTGTCCGCACCGCGCACTCGTCGCACTCATTTGACGCGGCTGGATTCGAACCCGCGGTCCAGGGGGCCCAGGAGGCGGATCCCGGCTCGCCGTACGTGGAGTCCGTGCACCTGTTGGCGCCGTCCCGTTGAAGGGGCCTCGGGGGGAGGCCAGGGTCGCGCAGTAGCGGCCTGTTTCCACATGGATTAGACACCGCCGTCTACCCCGTCAATCGGCCCATGGGGTATTTCAGCGGAGCGCTACGCGCGCCCCATGCGGGCGGTCCCGCCCCGACGATTGCATTGCCGCTGAACCTGTATTCTGGCTCAATGGCCGCGATGCGCCTGACCGACCCTCGCTCGCGATCAAAGGGATGAGCCCCTCCGGACAAGGGGCCCGGGCCTCTTCCCGGTTCTCGAATCCGTCCCTCCTGTCACTGGCGGCGCTGCTTCTCGCTGTCTTCATGCTGAGCCGGCTGCCGTTCTTCTGGTATTATCCGTCAGTCCAGGCCTCGCAGGACACCCCGGGGTACCTGGACATGGTGACGGAGATCAGGCAGGGCCACTGGCCCCATTTCCTCTACCGGACGCCCGGGTACCCTCTTTTCTTCTGGTTCGTCACGCTCTTCACCGAACGCTGGATCGCCGTCGTCTATGTGCAGAACCTGCTCTCCTATGCCTCCAGCCTTTTCCTGGTCTATTCCGTCCGACGTTACCGCGCCTCGCTGGCGCTTCCGGCCGCGCTGGCAATGTGCGGGTTCCTGGGCAGCTCGCAGGTCGTCCTCTACGACGTCGCCCTGCTGAGCGACAGCCTGTACGCGAGCAGCATCGTCACCTCGGTGGCGCTCCTCGTCCTGGCGTTCAAGGGATTCAACCCGTTCCCGCTCGCCGCCGCCTCCGCGGCCATGGCCCTGTGCATCCTCGTCAGGCCCGCCGGCGAGTACTTCATTGTGATCTACGCCGCCGTCCTGGCATATCTGCTCTGGCAGCGGCGGCCGATCCGCTCGGTGGTCGCTTTCCTGGTTCCCTTGCCGGCGCTGATCCTGGGCCTCTGCGCCTACAACTATGCGACGATCTCCAACTTCGTGGTCACATCCTTCGGCGAGGCCAACCTTGTGGGCGCGACGGCCCTTTTTTGGGAACCCGATCCGCGCCTGCCGGACTCCGTCAACCTCGCGCTGAGGGACCTTCCCGCCTCCTATGCGAGGCAGGACATCACGCCTGAGGATCTCGAAACGATGCGGACGTCATGGGATGCCGACCGACTGAACCTCCTCTACGAGAAAGCCTTCAACCGGCTGATATTCAGCGAGCGGTGGGGATGGGGCAGGCTGGGCTCCGGGGACTACCTCCGGAGCAGGGCGAACATGAGAGCAGTGTCGCTGATTGCGATTCGGAGGCACCCGGTCCTCTATGCCAAGTTCGTCTGGGTCGGCCTGGTCGAGTTCTACCGGGGCGTCGGATACAAATTTGATATTGAGTCATCGATAGCGTACCGCAAGCGGGGCAATCCGCTCTATGGTATGAGCGGAATCCATCCCGACGAAATGGCTGCGCACCTCGCCGCGGCCTCGGACGGGGCCGCGTCCGCTGTTCCCGTGCAGGGCAGGGAGGCGGAATCGGGCCAGGAGCGCTTCCTCAGGGGGCTCCAGCACCTATGGGAGCGCCTGCACGCGGCCATCTACCAGAACGCGGCATGGAGCTACGCCTTTTTTATCGTGCTTGTCCTGAGCGCGGTCCGATTGGTTCGCTCCCGGTGCCGCGACAGCTCCGTGTTCCTGCTGTTCGTCCTCGCGCTCATCCCGCTCGGCGCGAGCCTCGTCGCCTCCCTCGTGGTGATCTCGGCGGACCGCTACAGCTATCCCACGCAGTTCATATACTACTTGTGCGTGGCGCTGACCCCGCTCCTGTTTGGCGGAACATCGGGTACTGCCGAGCGGGATCGCGGCGCCTGAGGCAGCCCGTCCCACTCTCCCGCTGGCCCCGATGTTTCATGACGCGGTCACGAGCGGTTTCGGGCCGAGTCACTGCACAAAGGCGACCATTCCAATCTGAGATGCGGCACTGCGCCCCCACCAGGGTCCGTTCATGGCCTGCCTCGCGACCTCTCGAATGATAGGAAGGCCTTAAGGTTGCTCCGTGCATCTTCCAGATCCGGATTGATGCGAAGCGCAGCCTTCTCGCACTCGATGGCCTCGGCAGGCCGCCCCGACCTGAAAAGCGCAACCCCCAGATCGGTCTCGGCCTCGCCGTCGAGCGGGTCTAGTGACGCCGCCCTCTGGAAGGAATCGGTGGCTTCCCCGAGCCGTCCCTGCTCCAGGTACGCTCGTCCCAGATTGAGATGGGCAGCCGCGAGTTCCGGCTGGTCCCGGGTGGCGGCGCCCAGGTAGGCGGCGCCTTCGGCGGACCGGCCCTGCCCAAGAAGAGCCGTTCCTATGAGCATCTCGGACTTGCCCCGAAAATCAGGGTTGATGCGGCAGACGCGCTCGTAGGCCGCGACGCCGTCCCCAATCCGGCCCGAGTTCAGGGCGGCCATTCCCTGCTCGGCGCCGCGGTAGAAGCTGCTGAGCGCCACGGCCAGCAGCCATCCGGTCGCAACCGAGTAGGCCAGCGCGCCGTAGACCGCCAGGCGGAGGAGGGGCGCAAAGGCGGCCCCGCGGACGGGGGACCGCTCGGGTGCCTGTCCTCCCCCGCTTGCGGCCCTGTCCATGCCTGGCCCATTCTCAAGCGCAAGAAGACCGAGCGCCGCAAGGAGTGCCAGCGCCGGGACGAAATCGAGCAGGTACCGGCTCGACACGCATGCGTAGACGCAGATCGGGAGCGCCTCCAATAGGCACAGGAGAGCCAGCGCGGACCACACGCACGAAAGCGCGCGCGTCTGGTGCGCGCCCCTCCACGCGAAGGGGCCCAGCGCGAACGCAAGCAGGACCGGAAAGGCCGCAAGCACTCCGAAGAAGAACTCCACCGTCAGGTGGCCGGCGACGAGCGGCGGGCGGGCGGGTTCCCAGACAAAGGGGAACGCGGCGTGCCAGCGGAGGGGCTCGACAAAGTACACGCGGATGTTGTCCCAGAGGAATCGCAGACCAAACGACCGCAGCCCCGAGATGTTGACGCCGGTGAGCTGGTAATCGTGGCCAAGCTGGAACGGATTTCCAAAGCGGGCGAAGTTGTAGGCCGCCAGGCACGCTCCAACCGCCGATATCGGCAGGAACGCGGCGCCAAGAAGCTTGGACCAGGGAGCCGGCGGCCCCGAACGCCTCCCTTCAACGAAGGCCACCGCAACCGGCAGCAGGAGCAGCGAGGCGCCAAAAAGGATCGTCGGCCGGGCTCCCACCGCCAGCCCGTACGCCAGGCTCGCCGCGGCAAGCCAGGCCGCCCTGGCCGCCGGCCGGTGGCACGCGTTCCAGAGGGCCGCAAGAGACAGCATCGTGAGAAAGTACGCGCAGCTGATGGAGACCTCGAAAAGTCCGGGCCGCACAAGAAAGACCGGAAGCGTCGTGGCCGAACCCAGGAGGAGCGCGACGGCCGCCACGGCCCGCGGCCCGGCCCACGGGAAATACCGGCGCCCTGCGGCCGCGGCCAGGCCCACTGAAATCGCATAGCCCAAGACGCAGAACACGAGGACGGCATAGGCTTGGTGGAGCGAGACCCCCGTGACGGCGCGGTACGGCCAGAAGAGGATCACGGCCGGGGTGACCCCGAAATAGGCGTAGAGGTGGCCCCTGTAGTAGCTCAGGTCGACCAGGTTCCAGGGCGCTCCAAGGTAGCGCCGGTACGTCGCGAAGTCGTAGGGGTTGGCGGCGTGGACAAGCGGCGCCGGGGCCTCCTTCGCGAGCCAGACGTGGCCCGCCCGAAACCCCTCCACAACCAGGTTGTAGGGTTCCTCCGAGGCCGGCCGGGACCATACGTAGGAGCGGCTGGAGCCCAGAAGCGCGGCAAGGCCCGCGATGACCAAGATGGCGACGGCCACGACTGGGAACAGGGCCTGCGAACGGGAAGGCTCGGGGGCGCTCACTTCGAAGGACTGGACTGAATCCGACACCACCTCAATCCGGATCTCGGGCGATGCCGGCCGGCACGGCCCCAGGGGCAGATAAAAGCTTCCGTTGGCCGCGCGCGTATTCCATCCTCAGAACCTTTCGCGAATGAAGCTCTCGATCGTCATCCCCTGCTACAACGAGGCCAAGACCATCAGGACCATCGTTGAGCGCGTGCGCAACTCCTCCTATCCCGACAAGGAGATCATCATTGTCGACGACTGCTCCCGGGACGGCACGCGCGACCTGCTGCGCACCCAGATAGAGCCCATGGTCGACAGGATCGTTTACCACGAGGTGAACATGGGCAAGGGCGCCGCCCTCAGGACCGGGTTCGCGGCGGCAACGGGAGACGCCGTCATCGTCCAGGACGCCGATTTGGAGTACGATCCGAACGAATACTCGAAGCTCATGAAGCCGATCCTGGACGGGAAGGCCGACGTGGTGTTCGGGTCGCGCTTCATGGGGGGCGAGGCCCACCGCGTCCACTATTTCTGGCACATGGTCGGCAACAAGTTCCTGACGCTCCTCTCGAACATGTTCACGAACCTGAACCTCACGGACATGGAGACCTGCTACAAGGTGTTCCGCCGTGATGTCCTTCAGAAGATCCAGATCGAGGAGGACAGGTTCGGCTTCGAGCCCGAGATCACGGCGAAGGTGTCGAAGCTGGACGTCGTCATCTACGAGATGGGCATCAGCTACTACGGCCGCTCCTACGCCGAGGGAAAGAAGATCGGCTGGCGCGACGGCTTCCGCGCGCTCTGGGCCATCCTGAAGTACA
>CAZHPC010000098.1:0-12448 GCA_964534685.1 uncultured Opitutaceae bacterium | reverse complement strand
GCGGAGGCCGCGGTGCCGAAGGCGAGCGGCTTTGTCGTGCGCGAGCTCTCCCCGGCCGTGAGCAACTGGCGCTCGCGGATGGCCCTTGGCGATTATCTGGCACAGAACGGGATCCCGGGGATAAGCGAGGTGGACACCCGCGCCATCACGAAGAAGCTCCGCGTCGACGGGGCCATGAAGTGCTGCCTGAGCACCCGGGCCATCTCCGACGAGGACGCTGTGGCGCGGGCCAGGGCGTGGAAGGACATGGCGGGCGCCGACTACGTGAAGGACGTCACCTGCAAGGAGCCCTTCATCTGGAGCGACGACGACCCGGCGAACCACAACCCGCCCTACGTGCCCGCCGGGACCACGTTCGGCGCCGCGGTGACGCCCTCGAAGAAGTTTCGCGTGGCGGCGTTCGACTACGGAGCCAAGCGCTCCATCTACCGAAAGCTCGTGCGCCACGGCTTCGAGGTGCAGGTCTTCCCGGCGGCGGCCACGGCCGAGCAGCTCGAGGAGCACCGCCCGGACTGCGTGTTCCTGTCCAACGGTCCCGGGGATCCGGCCGCCCTGCCCTATATCTACAAGACGGTCACGGCGCTGCTGCCCAAGTACCCGGTCTTCGGCATCTGTCTCGGCCACCAGATGATCACGCACGCGCTCGGGGGATCGACCTTCAAGCTGAAGTTCGGCCATCGCGGAGGCAACCAGCCGGTCAAGAACGTCGAGACCGGCAAGGTGTCGATCACGGCGCAGAACCACGGGTTTGCGACGGATCCCGCGAGCGTCCGCGACCGCGGGGCGATCATCACCGAATTCAACCTCAACGACAACACGGTCGAGGGCCTGCGCCACAAGGAGCTCCCCGTCTTCTGCGTCCAGTACCACCCTGAGGCCGCCCCCGGCCCGAGCGACGCGGATCCCCTGTTCGTAGACTTCTACAGGATGGTGGAGTCGCGCAAGGCCGGCAGGATCTGAGCGGGGCGCCTAACCGCCCGTCATCGATCCTGTGAAAACCCACCGCTTGTCCACAACGGACGGCGGACCCCGGCCCAGTTCCGGCCTTCGCTCTACCGCGTCGAAGAACTCCGTGCGAAACTTAAAGCGCGTCGCCCCGTCGATGGCAACCGATAGGGTGTGCGAGAGGATGTCCGCATCCTCAATGGCAAGAAAGTCCCAGAAGGGGCTTTCTCGGGGCGGATAGAGGGACCCCATCGAAATGTTCATCCTGTGGGGCTTCGCGTAATCGATTTCGAAGCCTTTGCTCAGGATGATCCCGCCCGGGCCGACAAACCCAAGCTGCAGATGGGACGGGTCGACATAGCGGGCGAACAGCACGTCACTCAAAGGCCCCCAGCCGGTGACAACCAGCGGCTCGTTCTTTGTCACGCTGTTCCTGGGAAACGTAACATCGAGTGTCACCGGCCCGTAGGTGGCGCCGCGGACCCGGTCGTACCAGTAGGACGGATAATCGAGCGCATGGGCGATCGCCCGATACGCGCCAGGATGTATGTGTTTGAAGATATCGTCCCTCTGGATTCCCGCGCACCCAACGAAGGCTACCGAATACGCTGCAAGAAGGGCCAATGCGGCTCTCGCCGCGAGCTGGGGCGCGCCGCCGCGGCGGAATTTCTTCTCGACGGCCCAGATCCCCAAGACAGCTAGGACAGGCAGGCCGCACATTGCGTCCGGTATGTAGCGGTTGTTGGCGCCCGCGTAGACAATGAGCGGGCCGCCAACCGCAAGCAGGAGCAGGGCCGCCGCGCCCACCAGTGCGCCCGGCCTTGATGCCTCGCCCCGGAGTCTCGCATACCAAAGGCAGAAGACCGCGGCCATGAGTATCGGCATGTTGGAAAGAACCCCGTACATGTCTTCCGGCTCGACCGAGTAGTTCTTCGGAAGGTCCGGCATCGGCGACGGATTGAAGAACGGAAACCAAGGGGAACGGTGGGCCGGGGCCAGAAGATACATGTAGGTGTTAAACCCCGCATAGCCAAAGCTGAACGGATGCAGTGGATTCGGCCTATAAAGCACCATGTACTTCGTCCCCAGTTCCAGCGGATCGCCGAATCGCTCGTAGTTGTACAAAGCCAGGAGCGCGCCGACACACGCGACGGGCACGGCTACCGCGCACCACCTGGCGAGCCAGGGCCCGTTCCCCGAAGGGCCGGCCCGTTCGGCCCTCCGGAGGTTCACCAGCGGCACAAGCAGGATGGCAGCCCCGAAAAGGAAATTGGGTCTGGACCCGATCGCCAGGCCTATGCAGAGGGAAGCCGCAGCCAGCCAGATGCAACTTCTGCCTCTTCCCATCGCGCCGTAGACACAATACAGCGCCAGGCACGAGAAGCAGTAGGCGCTCGAAACACAGACCTCCCAAATGCCGACCCGGCTCAGCAGCATGGGCCACCCGTTGACGAGCCCGAGGACCAGCGTGCTGGCGAAAAGCACGGCGGGCGACAGCCACGGGAAGAAATCCCTCTTGAGTCTGCCGAGCAGGCCCACCGTGAACAGGTAGCCCACGCTCACAAACAGGGCCCCCGCCCAGTACTGGGGAAGATCCAACCCGGTCAGGACCTTCGAGGGCAGGAACAGGATCAAGGCCGGTGCGACCCCGAAGTAGAGGTAGTACCGGCCCTTGTAGAGGCTCGTGTCGTGCTCCCTGGGCGTGTACCTCATCAGGTTGTGCCCGGGCAACAGCTTCTCCGGGTCGAGGGCCAAGTTCATGTAGAGGTGGCCCGAGAGAAACCCGTCGACCAGGAGGTTGAAATGGTTGTACGTGACGGGCTTCGAGCGGTACGCAACGCCGTTCTCCGAGGCTATGGCGAAATACAGCGACACGCAGATGAGAGCGGCGGCTCCCATTGCGAAGAGGTCGCGGCGCAGGGAGCCTAGATCGGCGGCGGGGGCGTTCACCACAGGGGACGGCGCGGGACGGATTGAGGGGGCTTCAGCCGGCCGCGCCGTCGAGCCGGGCCTCGAACCTCGCGGCGTCCTCGGGGGTATCCACGCCGATCGAGGGATCGTCCGTGAACCCGACGGCGATCGAGCGGCCGTTCTCGATCACGCGAAGCTGCTCGAGCCGCTCGATCTCCTCCAGCTTCCCCACGGGAAGGCTGGCAAACTCGTCCAGGAGCGCCGCCTTGTAGGCGTAGAGCCCGAGATGCTTGTAGCAGGGGTTTGCCGCGACCCACCGGTCGTCAACCTCGCCGCCGAGATCGCGCGGATAGGGAATGGGGGAGCGGGAGAAATACGCCGCGCGGCCGTCGCGGTCGCACACGACCTTCACCTGGTTTGGGTTCCGGAAGTCCGCAGCGGTCGCAAAGCGCGTCGCGAGCGTCGCCATGTCCGCCGGCCCGGAGATCAGGGAGGCCAGCATTTGGATCTGGCCCGCGGACACCAGGGGCTCGTCGGCCTGGACATTGATCACCCGTTCAGCCTTCACCACCCCGTTTGCCTCGGCGATCCGGTCCGTTCCGCTGGCATGATCGGTCCTTGTCATCACCGTCCGGTAGCCCCCGGGCGCCAGGCAGTCCGCAAGGAGGCGGCTGTCGACCGCAAACCACAGATCGAGGCCCGGGGCCGCACGCGTGATTTGGTCCGCGACCCAAAGCAGAAGGGGCCGGCCCCTTATCTTGTGTAAGAGCTTTCTCGGGAATCTTTTAGACTCCAGCCGACACGGTACGATAATTGCTAGATCCGGCATCCGACGCGATGGTGCCATCTGGTTTTTAGGTTGCAAGCCGGGCCTAGCTGGGGAGTTTAAACGGCTCGCCACATCCATATCCGCCGCGCATCGCCCACTGATGAATCCAACCGAAACAACCCCTTCAGGCCAGGCCGTGGTCAAGGAGCTTGTTGTCCTCAATAAGCTTGGGATTCACGCGCGCCCGGCTGCGATGATCGTGCGCATAACCAACAAGTTTAAGTCCGAGGTGTTCGTCGAGAAGGACGAGGAGCAGGTCAACGGAAAGAGCATCATGGGTCTCATGATGCTTGCCGCGGGCAGCGGCTCGAAGGTGAAGTTCGTCGTCACCGGCGACGACGCGCAACAGATGCTGGCCGAGCTGGAGCAGCTGTTCGCCCGCAAGTTCGATGAGGCCTGAGGCCGCCCCGCGGCGTCAGAATCCGTAGAAGGCGCGGGCGGTCGCCGTCGTGACGGCGGCAAGCTCGTCGAGGCCGACCCCGAACATGCCGGCTGCGAACTCCGCGGTGTGGCGCAGGTAGGCGGGCTCGTTCGGCTTGCCGCGGTGGGGGACCGGCGCGAGGAAGGGGGCGTCCGTCTCCATCATGAGCCTTGCCAGCCCCTGCGCCTTCGCGGCCGCGCGGACGGCGTCCGCGTTCTTGTAGGTCAGGATCCCGGTGAACGACCCGCGCCCTCCCCTCCTTGAGAGCTCCCGGATCTCGGGCTCCCCCTCGGAGAAGCAGTGAAAGACGACGCGGTTCCAGTCGACGCCGCTCGCGTCGATCATCTCCACGCATTCGCGGAAGGCGCCCCGAGAATGGATCACCACGGCGCAGCCAAGCCGCCGCGCGATCGCCAGCTGCACCTCGAAGGCCGCCTTCTGCAGGCCGAGGATGCGCGCGGCCTCGGCCGGCTCCTTCGGCAGGTGGAACCGGTCGAGTCCGCACTCGCCCAGGGCGACCGGCGCGAGTGCCGCTCCCGCCTCCCAGTGCCCCGCGATCCCGGCAGCCGCGGCCTCCCACCCGTCGTCGACGGAGCAGGGATGGATGCCGACCGTGTGCCTGATGCAGTCCCGGTTCGCAGCCACGATTTCGCGGTAGAGGCCCCAGTCGTCGGGGGCCGTCCCGACGGCGATCATCCAGCCGACACCCGCCTCGCGCGCCCGCCGGACCAGGTCCGGCAGCAGTCCGCTCCTTGCAGCGGAATCAAGGTGCGTGTGGGAGTCGACGAGGGTCATGTCCGGCTGAGGACGGCGAGCCTTGGGAATTACGGGCCGGCGCACAAGACCCGGTTGAATTCCAGGCGGCGCCCCGCCAACCTGATTCGCATGGCCGACATCCTCTGCGTCTCGAACCTGCGCGTCGTGCGAGGCCGCACTGAGATCCTCCGGGGGCTCGACTGGCGGGTCCGTCACGGCGAGCACTGGGTGATCCTCGGCCCCAACGGCAGCGGAAAGACGTCGCTGCTCAAGTCGATCACCGGGTACCTCTCCCCTTCCTCGGGCGAGATCGCCCTTCTCGGCAGGAGGTATGGCGAAACCGACTGGCGCGAGCTGCGCCTCGAGGTAGGGATCGTGACGACCTCGCTTCAGGCCTCGATTCCCGCGGCCGAGACGGCGTTGGACACCGTGGTCAGCGGTCGCTACGCCCAGCTTGACCTCTGGGCAAAGCCGAAGCGCGCCGAAGTCGCCGAGGGCCGTAGGCTCCTGCGGTTCGTGGGCGGCGCCCACCTGGCCCGCCGGGAGTGGGTCCACCTCTCGCAGGGCGAGCGCCAGAGGATCCTGATCGCCCGCTCTCTCATGGCGCGGCCGAAGCTCCTCATCCTGGACGAGCCGTGCGCCGGCCTTGATCCGGTAGCCAGGGAGGAGTTCCTGTGGTTTGTCGAGAGCGTCGCGAAGAGCCGGCCCGGGCCTGCGCTCGTGCTGGTGACCCACCACGCCGAGGAGATCATGCCGGCGTTCACGCACGCCCTTCTCCTGCGCGACGGCCGCGCCTTCGCCTCCGGCCCGAAGGCAGGCGTCGTCACCTCGCGAAGGCTGAGCGAGGCGTTCGGCGCCCGCATCACCGTACGCGGGGCTCGCGGCCGCTACGTCACCACGGTCCGGCACCACCGCCGCCCGGGCGTGGGATTCTAGGGGCGCGCGGACGGGCAGCCCGTATTTCAGGCCCAAGGAATTTAACTTGTATATTCCTTATACGGTATATACCTGTATGGATATGACGCTAGTCCAGATCTACCAATGCCTCTGCGACCAGACGCGCCTGCGCATCCTCAATCTGCTTAACGAGGGCGAGCTCTGCGTGTGCCATATCCAGGAAATCCTTGGCGAGCCGCAGGTGAAGGTGTCAAAGCACCTCGCCTACCTGCGCGCGCACGGACTCGTCGTCGCCCGGAAGAAAGCCAACTGGGTGGCCTACAGCCTGCCCGGCCGACCGTCCGGGGAGCTGGCGGCCAACCTCGCGTGCCTGCAGGACTGCGCCCGCGAGGACCCGGCCTTTCGCGCCGACACTGGTAGGCTGCGCAGGCTCGTGCGCCGGTTTGCCGCGAGCAGTCCAATATGCTGCGCGGCGTCACGACGCCCTGAGGGGCATCCCGTTTCCAAATGAAACCACCCTACAAGGCCCTGATCCTCTGCACCGGCAACTCCGCCCGGAGCATCATCGCCGAATACCTGCTGCGGCAGAAGGGCCGAGGGCGCTTCGAGGCCTACAGCGCCGGCGCAAGGCCGGCGGGCGCAGTCAATGCCCTCGCCCTTTGGGTCCTGAAGGACCGGTACAACATCGACGCAGGCGACGCGCGCAGCAAGTCGTGGGAGGAGTTCAAGGGAGTCAACTTCGACCTTGTCATAACGGTCTGCGACAACGCGAGGGAGACGTGCCCCGTCTGGCCGGGCCACCCGATCGTGGCCCACTGGAGCTCGCCCGACCCGGCGGCGGCCCTTGGCACGGAGGCGGAGAGGAAATGGATCTTCGTCCAGGTCGCGTCCCAGATAGCGCGGCGCATCGAGCTGCTGTGCGCCCTGCCCGACGCGCAGCTGCAGCAGCTTCAAGTCGAGGATATCGGCAAACAAGCGAAGATCGAGCGCGGCTGAGGCTCTGACGACACGCTCATGACCACGGAAGCCCCAATAGCCACAAGTCCGGAGAAGCGGCTGGATTTCTTTGAGCGTTATCTCTCCGCCTGGGTGCTGGCGTGCATGGCGGTGGGTGTGACGGCCGGACGGATGTTCCCGGAGTTGACCCACCGGCTGAGCTCTCTCGAGTTTGGCCACGCCTCCCACGTGAGCATCCCCATCGCCCTGCTGATCTGGCTCATGGTCTATCCGATGATGCTGAAGATCGACTTCGGGGGATTGAAGGGCGTCATGGTCAGGCCGCGGGGACTCGCGATCACGCTCTTCGTCAACTGGCTCGTGAAGCCTTTCGGCATGGCGTTCCTCGGCTGGCTGTTCCTTCGCGTGCTCTTCGGCGACGTCCTAGGGCTCATCTCGGCCGACGCCGCTCGAAGCTACACGGCCGGCCTCATCATCCTCGCGGCCGCACCCTGCACGGCGATGGTCTTTGTCTGGAGCTATCTCACCGACGGCGATTCGGCCTACACCCTGGCCCAGGTGGCGATAAACGACCTCATCATGCTGGTGCTGTTTGCCCCGATCGTAATGTTCCTGGTCGGCGTGGCGGGAGTGACCGTGCCGCGCGAAGTCCTGTTCACGTCGGTCGTCGTCTTCATCGTCATTCCCCTGTCGGCGGGATGGCTGAGCCGCACCGCCCTGATACGCCTCAAGGGGCGCCCGTGGTTCGACGGGAGCTTCCTTCCGATTTTCAAGCCGGTCACCATCCTGGCGCTCCTCGCCACGCTCGTCCTCATCTTTGCGTTCCAGGCGGAGAACATCCTCGAGAAATGGCCGGTCGTGCTGCTCATCTCGGTGCCGATCCTGATCCAGGTCTACTTCAATTCGGCGCTCGTCTACCTGCTGATGCGGCGGTTCAGGGTGCCGCACAACGTCGCATCGCCGGGCGCCCTAATCGGCGCGAGCAATTTCTTTGAGCTGGCGGTTGCGGTGGCCCTGACGCTCTTCGGCCCGACGTCCGGTGCCGCCCTGGCAACCGTGGTGGGCGTGCTTGTCGAGGTGCCCGTAATGCTTTCCGTCTGCAGGGCGTGCGTGAAGACGAAGCGCTGGTATGAGCTTGCCCTCTAGCACGGCGAACCCCCGGCATCCCCCTCCCACGGGCCGGCCCGTTTTCCCAACAAACAACATGAAAGCCACACTGCCTGATTCGGAAGCCATCAAGGCCGAGGTTCGCCGCACCTACGGATCCATCGCGGCCAGCGACACAGCCACAAAGGGGCACGACGCGCCGGTCCAAGACTGCTGCGGCCGCCCCGACGAGGTGCCGTCCTCCTGCGGGTGCCGTCCGCATGATGAGCAGGCCCGAAAGCTTGGCTATACGGACGAGGACCTGGCCGCCGTGCCCGAGGGCTCGAACCTGGGTCTTGGCTGCGGCAATCCGGTGGCATTGGCATCCCTGCGGCCTGGCCAAACCGTGCTCGATCTCGGCTCCGGGGCCGGCTTTGACGCCTTTCTCGCCGCACGGGCCGTAGGGCCGTCGGGGCGGGTCATCGGCGTGGACATGACTCCGGAAATGCTCACGAAGGCCCGTGCCAACGCCAGGAAAGGCGGCTATGCGCACGTGGAATTCAGGCTCGGCGAGATTGAGGCGCTCCCAGTGGCAGACGGGACCGTCGATGTTGTGATCTCAAATTGCGTGATCAACCTGTGCCCGGACAAGCGCCCCGTCTACAGGGAGGCCTTTCGCGCCCTTCGACCAGGGGGCAGGCTCGCCGTCTCGGATGTGGTTGCCAGGGAGAAGCTTCCTGATGAAATGACGCACGACCTGTCGCTCTACAGTGGATGCCTTGCGGGAGCGACCGTCCAGTCCGAGCTCGTGCACATCCTCGAGGAAGCCGGTTTCCAGGACATCTCCATCAAGCCCAAGGGAAACACCGACCAAGTGATTTCGAGCTGGGAGGAGAAGCGAGGATTCGAGTCCAAGGTGTTCTCGGCCGAGGTCGTGGCGGTCAAACCCGGCGGAGCGTGCTGCGCTTCAAGCTGCTGCGCCTGAACGGGCGCCGTGAAGGCGCCACCCGTCCCATCTGGATCCAACCTGAACCTAGGTCAGCTCTTCGCGGGAGCGAAGATCTCGCCGAAGAATGCCTTCATGTCCTCCCATGAGCGGCCGTCCGCGGAGGGGCTGTAGCCGATGAAGCCCTTCATGCTGGGATTCTCGGAGGCGATGGTATCCGCATCCGGGTTCGTGAACGCGTGCAGCGCGCCCGCGTACACGACGAACTTGTAGTCCACCTTGCCGTCGTTAAGGGACTTCAGGTAGGCGTCAATCTGCTCCTGCTTCAGCGACGGGTCGCTTGCGCCGTGGCAGATGAGGATCTTCGCCTTGTTCTTGGCGACAGCCTCCTCGGTGGCCGGGATCAGGCCCCCGTGGAAGCTCACAATGCCCGCGAGCGGCGCGCCCGAGTAGGCAAGCGCCTGCACGGTGGATCCTCCGAAGCAGTAGCCGATGGCCGCAACGCGGGCTGGGTCGACCAGGCCCGTGCCGAGCAGCTGGTCCAGACCGGCCTTGGCCCGTTCCGCCATGAGGGGCTTTCCACGGAACTGCCCGGAGAGTTCCCCTGCCTTCTCCGGGTCCGTCGCGAGCACCCCCTTGCCATACATGTCGAGGGCAAAGGCAACATATCCAAGCTTCGCCAGCTTTAGCGCGCGGCCCCTCACGTAATCGTTCAAGCCCCACCATTCGTGGACGACCAGCACACCAGGCAGCTTCCCTTCCTTCACCTTGGCGTCGTCGTAGGCCAGGAATCCCTGCAGCTTGACGCCGTTGTGTTCGTAATCGACTTCGCGGGTGACGATTGAGGCATGCATGGAGGTGGCGGAGAGCGCGAGGGCCAGGGCTGTGGTGATTGCTTTCATGGAGTGATAATGAGGTTCGAGCAGAAAATGCCCCACCTTTCGCCCGCGTCAAATTCGGCGAGGCGCCGGGGCCCGCCCGTCCCGGGTCCCGGGAGGGGCGGCAGCCGTCAGGCGTGGAATCCGCCCGAGATGTAATTCTTGAGGTGGTCCGCCTCGGCCTTGCTCGTGTCGGCGACCCAGCGCGATATGTCCCCGATCGAGATGAGGCCCTTCAGCTGGCCCTTGTCGACGACCGGAATGTGGCGGCACCGCCTCTCCGCGAAGAGCTCCATCGTCTGCTCGACCGTTGTTTCCGGCGGAATCGTGTGAACGTCCTTGGTCATCACGTCGGCGACGCGGACCGTCTTCGGATCGAGGTCGGCTCCGACCACGCGACTGAGAACGTCGCGCTCGGTGAAGATGCCCGTGATCCGTCCCGAGTCCATGATGACGACGCAACCGATCCGCTTCTTGTTCATTTCGGCCACGGCTTCGGCGATCGTAAACGTCGAAGCCACGGCGTGCACAGCTGACCCTTTGCGCTCAATCAGCGCGGAAACCGGAGTATCCATGGGGTATGGTTCTTATGGGGTTTTGACTGCTGCGGAAGATCACACAAACCCGCCGGTTCGCAACCCCCAAAATTGCCGCCCTCACACTCCGAGCCGCCCCGGACACGCGAAGAAGCTTGAGATTCACTGGCAACCCGGGAATGAACACCCTCCTCGCGCCATGAAGCCGCCGCTGCAGCCCTCGGAAGTCCTGCGCCGGGTCACCCGCGTGGCCCGCTTCGACGGAATGTCCATACTCGGGGTTGCCGGGGCGTTCGCGCTGATCTCGGCTGCTTCGCGCGACGTTTCCGGCGCCGTGATCGGCCTCCTCGTCGCGGGAGCGGGAGCGATCGAACTCCACGGGGCCGCGCTGTTGCGCGCCGGGCGTGGAAACGGCATGCGCTGGCTTGTCTCCAGCCAGCTCTACCTGATGACCACGATGCTCACGTATGTGGCTCTCCGGATGGCGAACCCCGACATCTCCGCCATCCGTCCGGTGGTGACGGTGGAGCTGGCCGCGCAGATCCAGCAGGCCGGGATGACCATCGATCAGTTTCTCCTCGAATTCCTGCGGCTGGTCTACCTCTGCGTCGCGGGCGCGACGCTCCTCTACCAGGGAGGGATGACCGTCTACTACCTGAGGCGCCGCGTCGCGGTCGAGGCTGCGATGCTTGAGACGGAGGTGTTGTAGGCGCCTGAGGGCGCACTTGCCAGCATGCTGCGCGTGGGCCACGGTCCCGGGGTGTCTTGCCGGATACCTGCGACTCTCGCGCTGGCCTGCGGGCTCGGCCTCGCCTTGGTGCATGGCGGCGCGCCCTCGCCGGATTCCAGGCCGCCCGTCGCGCTGCCCGACCTCGGCGGCCGCGTGGTCGTCGTCGCGGTCGAGGACGACTTCCCCCCGTTTGACTATGTTGTCCCGGGCACGGGAAAGCCCGGCGGATGGGACTACGACGCGATCCGGGAGATCGGCCGCAGGCTCAATTTCCGGCCCGAATTCCGGGAGATCGCGTGGGACAGCATGATCCAGGGGGTCGTGACCGGGCAGTTCGACATGGCGGCGAACGGGATCACCGTGACGCCAGAGCGGGCCCGCGTCGTTGATTATTCGACGCCCTACGCGCACGTCCGCCAGCGCCTCATGGTTCGCGCGGGAGAGAAGCGATTCGCGTCGCTCGACGAGTTTGCCCGCGCGCCCGGCGCCAGGCTTGGCGCACAGAAGGGCAACACCAACTACACGAGGGCCGAGGACCTCGTGGGCCCGGCGAGGACCGTGGCCTACGACGACTTCGGCGACCTGGTGCAGGCCCTCATCAACGGCGACCTGGACGCCGTCATCATCGACGACATAGGGGGCCAGGGTTACGTGGGCGCCAACGCCGGGCGCCTGCGCCTGCTGGACGGCGCCCTCAACGCCCAGGACCTTGCCATGATCTTCACACGCGGATCGGCCCTGCGGCCGGCCGTCGACGCCGCCCTGGGGGCTATGAGGGCCGACGGATCGCTGGCGCGCCTGAACTCTGCCTGGTTCTCTCCGGGTTTCCGTGCGGCGGGGTCCGCCGCGCCGTGAGCCACCCCCTCGCATGATCGGACCGGACGGCCAGCTCTCGCCGGGGAATGTCGGGCGGCTCTCGCGGGCGCCCTGGTGGCTGCTCGCGGTCGCCCTGGGCGCCACCGTCTTCGTGTGGCGGGCGGCGACCTCGGAGGTGTACGCGGTGATCCTGAAGATGATCCTCTCGGGACTCGGAGTGACGCTCGCGGTCACCCTGATCGCGTTCCCGCTCGCGATTGCCGTCGGGCTCCTCACGGCGCTCTGGCTTGTCTCGCCCCATCCCGTCCGCAGGAACGCGGCCACCCTCTACGTCCAGGTCGTGCGCGGCGTGCCGATCCTGGTGCAGATTTTCATCGTTGCATTCGTCCTCGTGCCGCTCGGCGTCGAGGCCGTCCGCTGGATCGGGGGCGGGACGGCCTTCGTCGCAAACCTGCGCCCTTCCGACGTCCCGATGGGCGTCCGGGTCGTCGCGGCGCTCGTCTGCGCCTATGGCGCCTTCGAGGCCGAGACCGTGCGCGGCGGCCTCACCTCCCTTGCCCGGGGGCAGGCCGAGGCGGCCCGCGCCCTCGGCCTTTCCCAGCGCCAGGCCCTCCGGCACGTGCTGCTGCCGCAGACGTTCCGCCGGATCCTGCCGACGCTCGGAAACGACCTGATCTCCCTTCTCAAGGACTCGTCGCTCGTCTCGGTGCTCGGCGTCCGCGACATCACCCAGGAGGCGC
>CAZHPC010000097.1:0-12448 GCA_964534685.1 uncultured Opitutaceae bacterium | reverse complement strand
CCGTTGGTGGCGAGGAGCGGCAGCCGCTCGGCGCGCGCCCAGTCGACCAGGAAGCCGTTCCAGCGCTCCTCGCCGGGAATGCGGTGGCGCTGGACCTCGACGTAGAGCATCTGCCGGCCGAAGATCTCCGCGAGCCTCGAGCCCGCCTCGGCCGCGGCCGCAGGGCCGCGCTCAAGCCACGCGCGCCGCACGGGGCCCTCCTCGTCCCCGGTGAGGGCGACGAGCCCCTCGCGCGCCCCGGCGAGCTCGCTCCACGCAACGCGACCCTCGCCCTTTTCCGCCCGCAGGTGGGCCGTGGTGAGCAGGCCGCACAGGCCCCGGTATCCCGCCCGCGTGGCGACGAGGACAGGCACGACGGCGCCGTCCTCCATCGTGAGCTCGGACCCGACGAGGGCCCTGACGCCCGCCTCCTTCCCGGACATGTGTAGCCGCACGGCCCCGTACACGCCGTCGCGGTCGCAAAGCGCGATGGCCGGCATCCCCAGCCGGCCGGCCTCGGCGACGAGGGCCTCCGGCAGCGATCCGGCGCGCAGGAACGAGAACGCGCTGCGCGCGTGGAGTTCGACGTAGCTCATCGGCTCCCTAGTCCAGCATTCCCTCGACACACCAGCCGCCCTGCGTGCGGGCCAGCTGGTAGACGCCGCCCACGGCGAGCTCGACCTGCCATGTCTCGACGGCCCACGCCTCCGGCCTCCACCAGTCGCCCGCGGCGAGCCACGGGCCGAGCGCCGCGCGCACCCGGCCCTCCAGCCTTCCCCCCTCCAGCCGTGCGGGCAGGCCCTGCTCGCAGGCGACGCGCACGGGCCACGGCGGGCGGAAGCGGCGAAGCGTGGGCCCGCATGCGGGGTGCACCGGCGCCCCCTCGGGGGGCGGCACGGCCTCGGCGGGCCTCTCCATCACGAACGCGTCCGGCCGGTGGGTGTCGAGCGGGGCGGGCGTCCCCACCCGGTCGTCGCCCACGATCGCGGCGACGCGCGCCAGGTTCTCCCAGAACGAGGCAGGGTCCCGCAGGCCGGCGTCGAAGAGGCCCTCCTGCCTCTCTGGCGGGCGCGCCGGGCCCGCGACAAGCCGCACGCCCGCGATCCGCGCGTCGGTGCGCACCGTTGCAAGGTGCGCGCTCAGGACACGCAGCCATCCCTCCACGTTGGCGCCCGGCTCCGGCAGCCGGAATTCGCGGCGGTGGTCGGTGTCGTCCTCGAGGAGCAGCGTGAGCGAGAGCTTCTCGGCGACGAAGCCGGCCCCCCGGAGCTCGAGCGCGATCCGCTCGGCGAACCGCCGCAGCTTGAAGAAAAGGGGCTCGATCGACTCCACCGGCGGCTCATAGCTCCACTCGGCCGCGAAGCTCCTCGCGGGCTCCACAAGGCGCAGCACGCGGGTCGACTGCCCCGCGGCCCGCTCCCAGAGGAGCGCCCCCTCGGCGCCGAGGCGCCTGCCGACCTCGGCCTTCGGCAACGCCGTCAATCCCCCGAGGGTCCCGATTCCCCAGCCCCCGAGGATCTGCTCCTGCTCGGGCGTCGGCTCCGCAAAAAAAAGGGGCAGCGCTCTCAGGAAGCCCTCCGGGTCGTCGACGATGAGGACGGGCCCGGCGCACCGCGCGGCGTACGAGGCGAGAAGCGGCGTCGCGCCGGCGCCGATCCGCAGCGGCAGCCCCGTCCCGGCCAGCTCGGCGGCCCGCAGCCGCATGAGCGCCTCCGTGCGCGCCCGGTCCGCGCCGCGCAGGTCGACGGTGCAGCACCCGGCGCCGGTCGACTCGACGCGCGGCGCTAGCGTGAACGCCGCGGCGACGAGAAGCCTGTGGGCCTCGACCTCCGCTCCGGGCTCGCGCTGCCTAAGGGCGATCCCCGGGCAGCGGGACATGGCGAGCGTCGCCGCAAGCCCGGGGCTGACGCCGCGCGCCTCCGGCGAGGCCTCCGTGACCCTTGCCTTGCGCCCCTCGCCCGCCACCAGCGCGACGGCGCGCCCGCAGAGGGAGGGATCGCTCCTGCGCAGGGCGTGCAGGGCAAAGTCGGGAACGAAAAGGACGGCGAAGTTCACCCGGCCAGTTGCTCCTGCGCCTGTGCGTGGCTGCGCTCCGTCCGCACGGCAAGCCGGTCGGCCACGGCCTGCCGCGGCACGCCGGCATCCGACAGGGACAGGGGCGTGTCGAGGACGAGCCGCCAGGGGACGGCGGGCACGAGGGGCGACTGGGTCTGGACAAGGACCGCCACGGCGCCGCCCTCCGCGGCCCGCTGCAGGCGGTACCACGCGGAGGCGGGGGTCCTGCGCAGGAGGCGCTCCGCGCAGCCGCGCAGATCGAGGACGACCGCGGCATAGTTGCCGTCGCGCACGAGGATGTCCGCGACCGCAAGGGCCTCCTGCGGCGCGCGGCAGCGCACCCATATGAGATGGCGCAGCGCGTCGGCCGGCACCGCCTCGGGTGCAAAGCCGTCCGACCCGTCGACAAGCGCGATCCGCTGCCGGGCCGCCTGCGTCGCCGCAAGCAGCCTGGCAACCACCGTCTGCCCGCCGCCGCTCGGGACCGCCGAGACGAGCTCCGTCAGGCACCCCGCCGGCAATCCTCCCCCGAGCGCATCATCGACCGGGCGGACCGCGGCGGACACGCCGCCGCAGGGCCTCCGGGTCCTTTCCGGAAAGCGCGCGGCAAGAAGCGACCGCAGGGCAGAGACGGTTTGGGAGGCGCCGGGCACCTGTTCTCATGTTTTTCAACCGGCGATCGCGACGCCCCGGCGGATCAGCCCCACCAGCACGCCCTGCGATTCCAGCCGGCGCTCGGGCACGATGTCCCGGTAGCGCCTGTTCGCCGCGCGCAGCACGACGCGCCCGCGAAGGTGCACGAGCCGTTTGAGCGTCGTCGTGGTCTCGTCCACGAGCGCGGCGATGATGTCCCCCTCGCGGGGCTCGCGGCGCTCGAGCACCGCCAGGTCGCCGTCCAGGATGTGGGCGCCGATCATCGAGTCGCCGTGGACGCGGAGCGCCCATACCTGGTGCGGGCCCGGCCGGCGCACGCCGAAGACGGAGGGATTGATGGCAAGGGTCTCGTCGGGTGTCTGCTCCTGCATCGCCGGCAGCCCGGCCGGGATCGAGCCGAAGACCGGCATCTCGAAAAGCTGCGCCTGCACCGCGGAGGCCCTGAGCCCCCAGGTGCGCCCCGCCAGCTGCTCGATCTGCCCCTTGTTCGCCAGGGCCCGCAGGTGGCCGATCACGGTCGACTGGCTGGCGAGACGGAACCTGCGCTGGATCTCCCGCGAGGACGGCGGCACGCCCTTCTCCCGCTGGAACTGCCGGATGAAGTCGAGGATCTGCTCCTGGCGCTCGGTCATCATGGCGTCAGGGATCGGAGCAGACCGAAAGCTCGTTGCCGCTCGGCTCCGTGAAATGGAACCGGCGGCCGCCCGGGTATGAGAAGATATCCTGGGTTATCTTCCCGCCGTGTTCGACGACCCGGCGGAGGGCCTCCTCAAGGCGCGGATGGAAGATGACCACCAGGCCGCTGCCCGCGGAGTACAGCGAGCGCTTGTCGGAACGGAAGAAGCCCCCGCCGAGCTGCCCGTCGGTAAACGCCGTGTAGTCGGGGCCGTAGTCCGTGAAGGTCCATCCGAACACCTTTTCGAAGAACCCCTTTGTTTTCTCGAGCTCCGAGGCGTGAAACTCGACGTAGATGATCCTGTTTGTCTGGTCCATTGTTATGTGGCTTTAGGGCAGGCTAGTAAGTGTTCAATTGAACGCGTTCATTTGAACGGTGCATGCGCCAAAGGCAAGCGCCCATGCGCCGCAATAGGCGCCCCCTCGCGCATGGCGCGCACCCTGCGCGACTTGCGCGCCAAATTTCCGCCTTTGCGCCGGATATCGCAGCTCGCCGCTTGCAGGCGGGCGCCACGGCGGCCATTTTCCCGTACCCCAGAAACGTGAACGGATACAGCACCCAGGATGAACAGCAGCCGGTGATGTGGCTGCGCGGCTACCCCGTCTACGCGGCGTATTTCCTGGCGCTTGTGTTTGGCGTGTCGATGGTCGCGACCTCGGTCTTCATGGCCCTCAACGCCGCGCATCTCCTGACGTGGCTGCCCTTCCTGAGCGTGAACGTCATGAGGGGCGAGGTGTGGCGCATCTTCACCTACGGGCTGCTGAACCCGCCGAGCCTCTGGTTCGTCATCGACATCGCCATGATCGCCTCGTTCGGCCGCGAGGTGGAGAAATTCTTCGGGCGCGGGAAGTTTCTGGGCTTTTACGCCTGCATCTATCTTCTGACTCCGCTGCTCTTCACGCTTCTTGGGCTGTGGTTCCCGACGCAGATTTCGGGTGAAGTCGGCGCGTTCGCGCTCTTCGTGGCCTTCGCGACGCTTTATCCCGACGTCGTGATGTTCTTCGGGTTGCTGGCGAAGTGGGTCGCCGTCATCCTGGTCGGCATCTACTCGCTCATGGAGCTCGCCGGCCACGAATGGCTCGGGCTCCTGTCGCTTTGGGTCACGGTGGCCTTCGCGTTTGGGTTCGTCCGCTACCAGCAGGGGATGCTCGAGCTTCCGCAGTTTGGGTTCCCGAAGGGTTCCAGCGAGCAGCCTGCGCCCGACAGCGGCCGGACCGCGGCCGCGAGTCCCGCGAAGGGCAAGTCGATGGCCGAGATTGACGCGCTGCTCGACAAGATCGCGCAGTCGGGGATGGCCAGCCTCACGCCGAAGGAGCGGGCCAAGCTCGACTCGGCTCGGGAATACCTGGCCCGCAGGGCCTCCGGCCGCTAGCAGATCAGGGGCCGCCCTTCTCGCCATTTCGGTGGATCTCGACCGTGACGTGCCTCAGTTCCTCGTGCTCGCCGAAAAGCTTGTGGTAGTATTCCGGCGTCCTCGGCTCCCGCGCCACGATTGATACGATCGCGGAGAACTGCCCCACCCCCACCTGCCAGACATGGAGGTCGGCGACCGCCGTCCCCTCGTCTTTTTCCACGGCCTTGCGGATTTCCTCGTTCAGGTCGGTTTCGGGGGTCCGGTCGAGCAGGATTACGCTGGTGTCGCGCACCAGCGCCCAGGCCCATTGGCCCACGACCCCGGAGCCGACGATCCCCATGGCCGGATCCATCCAGATCCAGCCCAGGTACTTGCCCGTCACGAGGGCGCTGATCGCGAGGATTGAGGTCACGGCGTCGGCGATCACGTGAACATACGCCGCCCTCAGGTTCAGGTCTTCGCCGCCCTTGCCATGCTGATGGTCGTGGCTATGCGAGTGCCCAGGACCGTGGTCATGCTTGAGGAGCAGTGCGCTCGCGATGTTCACGCACAGGCCGACAAGCCCGATTGCTATCGACTCATTGTAGTGGATCGGAAGCGGCCTGAAGAACCTGATCACCGACTCTCCCGCCATCAGGACCGCAACGATGCCGAGGATGATGGCGCTCGTGTAGCCGCCAAGGACGTCGATCTTCCCCGTGCCGAAGGAGAAACTCTGGTCCTGCTTGAGGCGGCGGGCCATCGTATAGGCGGTCGCCGTAATGAGGAACGCGGCGACATGGGTCCCCATATGCCAGCCATCCGCCAGCAGCGCCATGGAATGGAATCTCCAGCCAGCGAGGATCTCGACCACCATCATGGCGGCCGTCAGGGCGATCACCCGGCGGGTATTCCTCTCGGCGGCGCCCCTGTCGGGCGCGTAGTCGTGAGTGTGCCGGTAGCGGGAAAGGTGTTCGTCTGGCATGACCTGCAGTTGCGGCTTTTGATATTCGGTCGACCAGTTTTGCGAATCCGAAGGTGCGCGAGATCGTTAGGGTTTCCGCGACCGCGCGAATTGGAATAACGCTCGATAGTCCTGATTGTCCGCGTGCCGTAGGGCAACCAAGTAGTCCTTCCTTACGACAGCCGGATCCGCCGTTCCCGCGCCCCAAGGAAATATCGGCCGGCCTTGTTTCAGAGCAAGAATGTCGGCAGCAAGCCTCGCATGTCTGCCATTGCCGTTCGGAAAGGGATGGATGCCCACCAGGCGATGATGGAATCGAAGCGCAATCTCGTCCGCAGAATGCACACGATTCTCGATCCAGTATTGCGTGTCTCCAAGCAGGCCGGCCACATCGGCGGCGATTCGGTGGGGCTCAACACCCAAAGTCTTCTCTGTTGTCCGAAAATGGCCCGCCCAACGCCACGTCGCGTTGAACATTCGTCGATGGAGCTCGAGTAAGTAGGAGACGTTCAGCACCTCCGCCTTGGCAAGCCGCCGCCGGCTCAGCGCCCAATCCCGTCCGGACATGATGTTGGCAAACTCGAATTCATTGAGTTCACGCTGGGTCGTGATGCTTGGAATGAGCCCTTGCTTCTCGTCATCGGTCAACAGCGTATCGCCAAGATGTGCTCGGAATGGATCTGTCATTTCCGGGGATTCCTGATCACGGGAGTGTTTCCGGATGTTCAACCGCCTGGCCTTCGAGCGCCATGGAGTGCTGCACGGCTTGGAGCGCTGCGTGTCTTTCGGCGTTGGCCAGCGCTTCGAGCGTTCCTTGTCGCGGCACAATTGCATAAACGACGCGACACCCCATAGCGCCCGCCACTGCTTCAAGCTGCCTGAGACTTATAGAACCAATGGCCTCGGACTTCTCAAACTGATGAATCGATTGGGGGGTCAGCTTGAGTCGTTCGGCAACTGACTTCAGGCTCAGACCCAATGCCTGTCGGAGCGCCTTCAGCCAACCGCCGGAAGGGCTCTGAAGTTCCCAAACGGGCTTACTGGATGTTAATTGTTCTGATAGATGTTTTAAACTTAACACTTGATATTGTCTCCTATTCATAAATATATAACTTGATATTAATTTATATTTGTCAAGTTAAACATTTAAAATAAGTTCTATCGACCCAACGCATTAAATGAATCCCCACCAACAGAAGTGCTCCCTAGCCTAGCCGAAATCGAGCTCGGGCTCAGGGGGCGGGCTATTCGGCGGCGCGAGGCACTCCGGCCCCTCATTCCGGCTGTTGCTCACGAATCGGCTCACGGGCCTGCACGCCATCCGCCCCGCCTCGATCGGCCGGACGAGGCGCTTGAGCTCTTCATCCTCGAGAGGACGGTCCCCGAGCCATCGAGGCATCGTCTCCTGGGTCATGATGACCGGCATCCTGGTGTGAACCTGGGCGACGAGCTCATTGGGCTCCGTCGTCAGGATGCAGTAGGTCTCCGGAAGGCCCTCGCCGGCCGGATCCCAGATGCCCGCAAGAGCGAAGGGCTCCTCGCCGGAGAGCGTGAAGAGATGCGGCCATTTTATGCCGCCGACCGCCTTCCACTCGTAGAAACCGTTTGCCGGGACGAGGCACCTTCTTCCGGCAATGCCCTTGCGGAACGCCGGCATCTTGGCCGCCGTCTCGGATCTTGCGTTCGCGAGGAGGCGCGGATTCGGGCTCGTGCGTTCCCCGTAGGGCACGAGCCCCCACCGCATCGGCCGGACGCCGGGTGCGCTGCCGGCGAGTGCGACCACCGGCATCGTGTTCGTGAGCGCCACGTTGAAACGCGGCGTGGCCCAGTCCGGGGTGCCGAGCAGGACGCCAAGCGCCTTCGAGATCGCGTTGAGGGCCGCGTCGGTCTTGTGGAGGGTGTAGCGGACGCACATGGGGCCCTCCTCTACCCCGTCAGCGCGCCTCGAAGGCGCCCCTGAGGTCGGAACAGAGCCTGTCTTGGAATTGCTGGCGCCGCCGGTAGAGGGCCGCCCGCTTGCTGTCCGGCGAGCACCGCGTCGACTCGTCGACGGAGACACTCCTGCCGCAGAGCTCCGCGAGCGCGCCGCCTGAGCCGCGCCCGGGCGAGTCGCACCACGCCGCCTGAAGGGCGCCGCCAAGCGCGGCGCTCTCGTCCTGCGCCATCGCGACAACCGGAACGCCGAAGACGTCCGCGGCGATCTGGCGCCAGAGCGGCGACCGCGCGCCGCCGCCGGTGAGCCGGATCTCCCTCGGCCTCACGCCGAGCGTCGAGAGCCTGCGAAGCCCGTAGTTCATCCCGAGCGTCGTTCCCTCGATCGCAGCCCGCGCAAGGTGCCCCTGCGCAAGGGTCCTGCGGTCGAGCCCGAAATAGACTCCCGTGCCCTTCGGAAGGTTGGGAGTGCGCTCGCCGTCCAGGTAGGGAAGAAGCGTCAGTCCGTCCGATCCGGCCGGCGCGCCGGCCGCGGCGCGCTCCAGCTCCGCTAGGCTCCAGCCGAAGAGGGTCCGGACCTGTTCCGTGACACCGGTTACGTTCATCGTGCACAGGAGCGGCAGCCAGCCGCCGGTCGACGAGCAGAACGCCGCGATCTCGCCGGACGGATCGACCACCGGCTTGCGGGAGAAGGCGTAGATCGTCCCGCTCGTGCCGAAGCTGGCGGTCACCGCGCCCGGGACAACGTTGCCGGTCCCGATCGCCCCCATCATGTTGTCACCGCCTCCTGCGCTGACAATCGTCCCCTTGGGAAAACCGTAGCGCTCGGCGATCTCCTTGCGGATAACGCCGCACGACTCGTGCGACGCGGAAAGCGCGGGAAGGCATTCGGCCACGCGGCCGTCGACGGCGTCCATCGCGGCGACGGACCACGTGCGCCTTCTCACGTCCAGGAATCCGGTGCCGGAAGCGTCCCCGAATTCCATGAAATAATTCCCCGTCAGGTGAAAGTTGAGGTAGTCGTGCGGAAGCAGTATGTGCCGCAGCTTCCGGAAGTTCCCGGGTTCGCGCCGCTTGAGCCACAGCACCTTGGGCGCCGTGTACCCCGGCAGGAAGGGGAGGCCCGTCCTGCGGATGACGGCCACCAGGCCGCCGAGCTTCCGGGTCAGGATCGCGCACTCGGCGTGGGTGCTGGTGTCGCACCAGAGCTTCGCGGGTCGGATGACCCCGCCGTTCCCGTCCAGCGGGACGAATCCGTGCTGCTGGCCCGATACGCCAATGCCGCGCACACGCGAGCGGTCTATCTTCGACGCGACCTCGCCGATCGCCGAATCCATGGCGGCCACCCACTCCTGCGGGTGCTGCTCCATGTGGCCGGCGGGCAGGCCCGCGATCAGGTGGTGCTGCGCGCGCGCCTCCGCGACGAGCCGCCCGGTCTCAAGATCGAGCGCCACCGCCTTGACGCTCTGAGTGCCGCTGTCGACACCTACGTAGAGGCTCATGGCGGTCAGCCCCCGGTCAGGTACCGGTTGAGCATGTTCTCGAGGTACTCCTGGCGCCCGCTCCGCGGCACGGGCTCGCCGAGCTTCGTCAGGACGAGCTTCTCAAGCTCGCGGAACCCTACCCCTCCCTTCTCGATCTCCCTGCCGAATCCCGAGTCGTAGCTCGAGTACCGGTCGCCGAGAAACCCGTCGAACTCGCCCTCCTTGATGATTCGGCGGGCGATCTTGAAGGCGAGCGCGTAGGTGTCCATGCCCCCTATGTGGGCGTAGAAGAGGTCCTCCGGGTCGATGGACGGGCGGCGCAGCTTGGCGTCGAAGTTGAACCCGCCCTTGCCGAGGCCCCCCGCGCGCAGGATCGAGACCATGGCGATCGTGATCTCCTTCACGTCCGTGTTGAACTGGTCCGTGTCCCAGCCGAGGAGCGTGTCGCCCGCGTTTGCGTCCACCGATCCGAGAAGCCCCTGGGACGCCGCGACCTCGATCTCGTGCTGGAAGGTGTGCCCGGCCAGCGTCGCGTGGTTTGTCTCGATGTTGAACTTCAGGTGCTTTTCGAGGCCGAAGGTGCGCAGGAAGGCGATGCCGCTCGCGACGTCGAAGTCGTACTGGTGCTTCGTCGGCTCCTTGGGCTTCGGCTCAATGTAGAACTGCCCCTTGAAGCCTATCTGCCTGGCGTAGTCGACCGCCATATGGAGGAACCGGGCAAGGTGCTCCTGCTCCCGCTTGAGGTTCGTGTTCAGCAGCGTCTCGTAGCCCTCGCGCCCGCCCCAGAACGTGTAGCCGTCGCCCCCGAGCTCGTGGGTGACCTCGAGCGCCTTCTTCACCTGGGCGGCCGCGTAGGCGAACACGTGCGCGTCGGGGTTCGTCGCGGCGCCGCACATGTACCTGGGATTCGAGAACAGGTTGGCCGTGCCCCAGAGGAGCCGCACCCCGGTCTCCTTCTGAAGCGCCTTTGCATGGGCGACAAGCTTGTCCAAGTTCCGGTTCGACTCGGCGAGCGTGGCGCCCTCCGGCGCAATGTCCCGGTCGTGGAAGCACCAGAAAGGCGCCTCAATCTTCGTGAAGAACTCGAAGGCTGCGTCCATCCGGCGCTTCGCCACCGAGATCGCGTCTTTGCCTTCCTCCCAGGGCCGCCGAATCGTCCCCGGACCGAACGGATCGCCGCCAACGCCGCGGAAGGAATGCCAGTAGGCGATCGAAAAGCGCATGCGGTCCTTGAGCGTGACACCGTCGATGACTTCGGCCGGGTCGTAGTGCCTGAAGGCCAGGGGGTTCGCGGACCTTGCGCCCTCGAACGGGATACGTGACACGTTGAAAAACTGGGGCTTGGTATTCTTCGGCATCGCGGCCCACACTTACCATGAAGCCACCGCCACCGTCGAGTTTTCGTTCGCCAGACGGGTCCGCGGGCGGCGCCTTGCGTTTGCGCGGCATCCGCGCACCTCTTTTCGCCATGCCCCCCATGATCCGTGGACTTTCACTGCTGCTTGCCGCCGGGGCCCTGAACGCCCGCGCCGCCGAATTCAGGGTCGTCGCTCACTACCCGATCGGAGGGGATGTCCGCTACGACTACCTCCGCGTCGATCCTGACATGCGGCGCCTCTACGTCTCGCATGCGACCCGCGTCGAGGTGCTCGACGTCGACACGGGGGCGAAGGTCGGGGAGGTCGGCCCTATGAGGGGAATCCACGGCATCGCCGTGGTGCCCGACCTCGGGCGTGGATTCATCACGGCAGGCTCGGATCGGACGGTCGTCATGTTCGACCTGAGAACGCTGAAGATCGTTAAGGTGATCACCGGGCTCGGCGTGAAGCCCGACGCGATCGAGTACGACCCGCAGACGCGAAGGGTCTATGTCGCCAACGGAGCGTCCGGGGGCATCACCGTCATAGACCCCGCGAAGGGCGAGATCGCCGCCACGGTCCCGATCGAGGGGAAGCTGGAGGGCCTCGCCTTTGACGGAAGGGGCCGCCTCTTCGTCAACACCGAGGACAAGAGCATCATCCAGGTCGTCGACACTAGGACCCTAAGGCCCCTGGCCGCGTGGCCCATCGCGCCGGTCGAGGGCGGGACCGGCCTCGCCATCGACGCCGTCCACCACCGCCTCTTCTCAGCCGGCGGCAACCAGATGCTCGCGGTGGTCGACAGCGACACGGGCGTCCTCGTCGCCACGCCGGAAATCGGCGAGGATCCCGACGGCGACGCGTTCGACCCGGCAAACGGGCTCATCTTCACCTCCAACATGACCGGCACAGTAACCGTCCTCCACGAGGACTCTCCTGGCGCGTACAGCGTCGTGCAGACGGTGCCCACGGCCTTTGGGGCCCGCACGATCGCGTTCGACCCGAAGACGGGGAGGATCTTCCTGGCGACCGGGAAGTTCGGACCGCCGCCGGCGCCGACCGCGGCGAATCCCCGGCCCTGGCGCCAGGGCGAACCGGGATCCTTCGAGGTGCTTGTCGTCGGGCGCTGAGCCCGCGCTAGCGCGAGGTCTTGAACCCCGTGGCGAAGTACACGGCGAGCAGCATGCACACGAAGCTCAGTGCGTAGTTCCATGTGATGCGCTCCTTCAGCACCAGCCACGCAAACACGATGAACACGACGAGCGTAATGACCTCCTGCAGTATCTTCAGCTGATAGGCGCTGAACTCGCCGGAGAAGTAGCCCAGGCGATTCGCGGGCACCTGCAGGCAATACTCGAAGAAGGCGACGCCCCATGCGATCAGGATGGCGACGATGAGGGGCCGGCCCTCGAGCCACCTGAGCTTCAGGTGCCCGTACCAGGCGATGGTCATGAACACGTTTGAACCGAAGAGCAGCAGGATGACTTTGGTCATGTTGGAGCAAGTGAACCGGCGCCGCCATGGTCTGCAAGCGCCGGAATCAGCGTCCGGCTCGCATATGACCCTCCCCAAAAAAACAGAAGACGATGCTTGATCGCTGCAAATCGACCCCTATACCTTGCCGCTAGCTCTGTCCGAGCCTATACTCCAGAATGACAATCAAAGCCTATCTCAAGCCGTCGTGCGGGTGGTCCAACGGCGTACGCGCCACCCTCAGCAAGTACGGGCTCGCCTACGATGACATCGACATCATCGGGGACCGCGCGAGCTATGCTGAGATGGTCCGCAAGTCGGGGCAGCCCCTGTCCCCCTGCGTTGAGATAGACGGCGTCATGCTCGCGGATGTCTCCGGCGAGGAGGTCGAGAACTACCTCCTCAGCAATGACCTGGTCAAGCCCACCGACGTCCCGGCGGGCGTCCCGACCAACGCGGGCTGCTCCGAAGAGGAGCACGCCAAAATGGCGACGAAAACGATCCGCTTCTTTTGATGAGAGTCCTGGCTTGACCAAGCAA
>CAZHPC010000096.1:0-12480 GCA_964534685.1 uncultured Opitutaceae bacterium | reverse complement strand
CGGCGACGGACCTGAACCGGCCGCAGCGCGGCCGCGCGCTCCACCACCGCTTCGTGCTGATCCTAGCGTTGGAGACGGCAGTGACCGTTGCTGTTGACGACCGCGCGATCCGCCTGAACGCGAACGAGGGACTCCTGGTTCTGCCATTTCAGTTTCATGACTACATCCAGCCCGCACGCGAGGAGCTGAGGTGGCTCTTCATCACCTTCGACATGATAGACGCGGCGCCGCTCCAGGTGATCCGGTTCCGTCCGTTTGTCATCACTCAGGTCGTCCGGCAGACCTGCGCGGAGTTGGTCGAGGCCTACCTCACGCGTGGCGAAGGGGACCTGACAAGCCTGCTGCTTTCGGTTCTCCTGCAGAGGATACGCCAGGCCGAGCCCATCCTGCGGAGGCACCACAAGCCGCCGGTCGCGCCGGGGCTCATCATGCAGGTCAACCAGCTGGCGCAGAACAAGGAGGAGCCGCTGAGCGTCAAGGAGATCGCTCAATCCCTTGGGATCAGCGCGAGCCACCTTAGGGCTCGGTTTCGCGCGTCCTGCGGCGTAAGCCTGGGCCGCCACCTAAGGAGACTTCGCCTGGAGAAGGCCTGCGGCCTCCTGCGGCTGAGCCAGAGGAGGGTGACCGAGATAGCTGAGCTCTGCAGTTTTGCTTCAATCTACAGCTTCAGCCGCGCGTTTCACACCGCATATGGGGTGTCGCCGATGGCCTACCGTCACGGGGACCGGGCCCACAAGGCGGCCGATCTAGCCTAGCCCAAAGCCTTCAGCCTCTTGGCCACGTCGTCCCCAAGCTTGGCGACCAGCGACGCGGTGAAATCGTGGACCGAAGGGCCGCCGTCCCGGGTGACCGGCGTCAGGTCGATCGCCCAAGTAATGCCGGCGAACTTGTCTGTCGCGTGCGAGGTGTGGAAAGTGGCGTTGGCCGCACGCCGGCCGACAGTGGCGAGGTCATAGCGTTTTCCGCCGGCGATCTGGGAGTCAAAGGCGGCCAGCAGCTTGCGCGAGAGCTCAGGATGACGGCCTGAATCGAGCCCAACCTTGTCCGGGTCCGGAACCCAGTCTAGGGTCCGCCACACTTCGCATCCGATGACCTTTCCGGGCCTGCTGGCGGAAGGCAGCGAGCGGATCGCCTCCAGGCAACGGAGGAGCACAGCTACGTGGGTGTCATGCTTGTCAGCGGGATTGTGGAGAAACACGACTTCGGGACTGCAGCCCGAGAATATCGCCCTGAGGTCGCCCGCGATTCCGGGATGCCCGGGACGTTTCACATCCGCGCTCGGGTACGCGAGCTGCAACTGAATGGAGTAGTGGCCGATTCGGGCCGCCTCCTGCTGCTCGTTGCGGCGCACGGCGAGCATCTGTTCGTCCGTGTACGCGGCATAGGGTCCTGAACGTGGCGAGCCCGCACCGTTCGTGACAACCACTCCGCCGAAGGCCCTGCCCGGCATGCCGATGCAATCACTTATGCCCGACTGAGCCATGATCTCAATGTCGTCCTGGTGGGCCGCGACGCAAAGGTGCGTGACCCGCCTGAGCGCCTCGTCCGGTGAGAGGGACGAGTCGGGCACAAAGACATCCGCCGTCGGATTATGGAATTTCATGGATTGCTATTTTGGACCCGAATGCACGGCGTGCGAGCCCGCAGTCGCGCTGATCGAGGGAAGGCTTGCTGCTGCGATCGCCTGGCCGTGGCGCTTGTCCTTTTCATCAGGCATGCGCACGCGTGTCCGTGACGCAACTGCAGGGAACTCCGCAGCGAGCACGTCCCGGGCGCGCAGAAGGATCCTCTCCCCGCCGGGCCCCGACGTAACGCGTCCCATGACAAGGACGTGCTTGAGATTGTAGAAGTCGGCGTAGTGGCCGATCGAGTATCCGAGATAGGAGCCAACTGAGTCATAGACCCTTTCCGCCCTCGGATCGCCTGCTGCCATCGCCTTCTGTACGGCGACTAAGCGTTCCGGGGCGGGCATTTGAGCGCCAAAGCCGAAGCCGGCCTTATCGGAAAGCCGCGAAACAGCCTGCTGCGAGAAATACTGCACGCCGCAGCCTACGTCTCCGGACCATTCGTCGCTCGGGGCATCCAGACGATAGTCGATCGGAGCAAACGCGAGCTCGTTGAGCCACGGGGTGATGTCGCCCCCGGGCCGGACATATCCGGCGGCTTGGCTCGTGCCCATGGAGATTCCCAGCACCGAATTGTCCCCGAGCGACATTGACCCCGCCAAGGCCGCGACTTCCCCGTCGTTTGCGACTACAAAGGGGATGCCACCCCATCGCTCCTGGAGGGTGAGGAAGAGCCTGCGGATTCGGCTCGCGAACACGTCCGGGGGAATCCCCCGGAAGATGGAGGCCACCCTGACCTCGTTATTGACGTAGATTCCTGCAGCGCTGCCACCGATTGCATCCACGCGTGGAAGGTGAGCTGCCGCTCTTCGGAGCGACTCGTCGATTCCCTCGATATGGTAGGCGGGATCCTTCTGGAAGTAAGGGTCCCAAGGGGTCTCCTCCGAGAACACGACGCGCCCATCTACCACTGCGGCGGCTTTCCGGTCGCTTCCACCGATGTCGAATCCGATCCGGCATCCGTCGAGGTGGCGGCCTATGGGTAAACCCGTGATGCGTTCCTTTGGAAGCGCATCAACCTCAACGGCTTCGATGCTGAATGTTCCGCGGTAGACCTTCTCCCCCATGAACGAATAGTCAAAGGATCGCGCGCCCGATACGCTGTATACGGTCGCGAGATGGGCCGCGATCTCGGGGGCACCTGCTATTCGCACGGTGCATCCGCCCTTCTGCCAGAGAAGGAATTTGAGCAGACGCTCCGCGTACCTAAGGCTGAGGGACGCCGCTGGATGATCGGCCGAAAGCACCCTGCTCTGGTGCCGCGACACCCCAGCGTCCGGGCGCTCGAGGGTGATGATCAACGTGCGCTCCTTCGGGTCAGTGGCCACGATGGCGTGGTACGCGCGGTTCCACAGGGCGGCGGGAATGAAATCCGGGTCCAGGGGAGGCCGGAAGCAAGGGGTGATGTTTAGCATGAGCGGTCGGGCTTGGGCGCAGAGAATGGACTTGATGCCGGTCAATGCGTCGGTGAGCTCACGGCGTACATCCTACCGACCAAGACTCGGATAAAAAATGGCACAATTGACGATGTTTTTAACGAAAATGACAGTTCTTACCGCCGCAGGGTCCCGGATAACGCCGGGCGGCGCGCTGGGAATCGCTCGACAGCGCTGGATTGACACGCCTACGCCGGTTACCGACGCAGGTCCGGCTGAGTCCCTCGCGCCTCCCGCTCGGAATGATGTTTCCCGCGCCCGCAAAAGCTCCATCATGTAACGTTCGTCTCAACCGCTCCCATGCACACGCCACAATCTTCGGGCCCGGCGAATGTCTACCTCTACGGAATGATCGTCCTTTCGACGGTCCACCGCCTGGCAGCCGAGTTTCCAGACGCGGACGGATATGGCGAGATCGAGGAAACGCACGTCGTGCCAGGCGGCGAGACGGGGAACTCCGCGCTGGTCCTGTCGAAATGGGGGCACCGTGTTAAGGTCGCCGGGCCATTCCTGGGTCGGGAGACCCGCGAGGGCATATTGGGGTTCCTTGCGCAGAAGGGGATCGACTGCTCCGGCCTTCGCTTCGATCCCTCGTTCGAAGGCGTTCGAGACCTTGTTGTGGTGGGAGGCAAGGCGCGCGCGGTATTTGGCCGGTTCGGGCGCTATTTCAGCGGACCAAAAAGATGGGCGAGACCAGAGCGAGCCGACGTCAAGGCGGCAGATATCGTGGGAATAGACCCTTTCTTTGGTGCGGAGTCCGACGAGGCCGGAGAGCTCTGTGTGGAACTCGGCCGACCGTATGTCACGATCGACTGCCCGCCGGGCAGCGCCCTGCACAGGGGCGCTGCAGCGACTGTCGTGTCCGGCGAGTATCTGAGAGGCCAGTTCCCGACCAAGGACCGAAAGGAAATGCTGCGGCTGTATTCGGCGCAGAGCCCTGGACTCGTGATTCTAACGTGCGGCTCGGAGGAGATCCTCTTTGCCCGGGGAAGCGGGGAGATAAGGAGCATCAAGCCCTTCCACGTCGTTCCGAAGAGCACGCTTGGGGCGGGCGACACGTTTCGCGGAGGAGTGATCCATGGGGTTCATTGCGGCCTGAGCGACGAAGGCGTCGTCCGGTTCGCCGCTGCGACGGCGGCATGCGTCTGCCAGCGGTTCCCGATGGCCCTCGATCCACCCGGCTTGGAGGAGATTGGTGCGCTGGCGGAAGGCGACGGCTAGCCTATCTGCCGCTGGAATCCGGCCCGACGCCCGCGCTCGGTAAACTCGCATTGCTAGCGCGCCGCCGCTCGGGTAGGATCGGGTGCGGATGAACGCGGCACTGACCAGCTGTTGGAATCCCAAGTATGCATGGTTGATGATTGAGCGGGCGAATCCTCCGAAGAGGGCGCCAGCTGAGCGGATCAATGACTTTCGAGAGGTTTACCAAAGATATGATGAAGGGGCTGTGCGGGACCAGGCCAGCCGATGCATCCAATGCCCCAACGCAGGCTGCATTGAGGGCTGTCCGCTGTCCAACCGCATCCCCGAGTGGCTCGCCCTGGCCGCTGACGGCGATTTTCTGGGCGCGGCCGAAATCTCGGGTTCCACGAGCAACATGCCGGAGATCTGCTCGCGCGTCTGTCCGCACGAGCGGCTCTGCGAGGGCGCGTGCATACTCAACGGGCGATCCGAGCCTGTTGCCATTGGAGCCGTCGAGTGCTTCATCAACGAGTACGCGCTCGAGCGCGGCGCTGTGTCGGCGGCTACGGAGCCTCCGAACGGGCTGAAGGTCGGAGTGATCGGGTCTGGGCCCAGCGGTTTCGCCTGCGCCGACGAATTGGCCAAACAGGGTTTTGCGGTAACCGTCTTCGAGTCGCAGTCTCCACCCGGCGGACTTCTGGCAAACGGCATTCCCGGATTCAAGCTGGACAGGGCCGTTGTGGCTCGCCGCATTGAACAGCTCGAGAGGCGCGGGGTAGAATGGCGCCTCGGCATTCGCGTCGGTTGGGAGCTGGCGCTTCGTGACCTCAGGGGACAGTTCGATGCCGTCTTTCTCGGTACCGGGGCCCAGCAAGGCAAGGCGCTCGACGTTCCGGGGGCGGCCCTGAAAGGGGTGATTCAGGCGTTGCCCTTCCTCATCGGAGCCAACACACCGCGGCGGTTCGAGGACACGTTCCTGAACTTGGAAGGCAAGCGTGTCGTGATTCTAGGCGGGGGTGATACGGCGATGGATTGCCTGCGCTCCGCGATCCGCCTCGGTGCCAGGGAGGTCGTGTGTCTCTACCGCCGCGACTTGGCTAACATGCCTGGAAGCAGGAAGGAGTACACCAATGCTTTGGAGGAGGGCGCGGTGTTCCAATTTTTGGTCAAGCCCGTTGGCATCGAGGGATCGGCAGCCGGCGGTGTTGGCCGTGTGCACTGCGTGCGCATGGAGCTGGGAGCCGTCGGGCCGGGGGGAAGGCGCGTGCCGTGCCCGGTGGCAGGCTCGGAGTTCGCCGTGCCGGCCGACATAGTGATCGTAGCCTATGGTTTTGACCCCGAGCCCTTCCCCTCGGGCAGCGACTTTTCTACTGTCGCCACCAACGACTGGGGCGGCATCGTCGTCGACTCAGATCAAATGACCAGCTTGGCCGGTGTCTTTGCGGGCGGCGACTCCACTCGGGGCCCAAGCTTGGTGGTCCACGCCGTCAGGGATGGGCGCCGTGCGGCTTCCGGAATCATGCGCTACCTTGGAGCCGTGCCCGCCGGTGCTCGCTGGTCCTGAGGGAGCTTTCCGCCACGGCGACGCTTCATTGGTGCGCGATCGGCCGAACTCGCGCCATTGGTCACGCCGCCGATCCGGCGAGGCCCACGGCAAGCGCGCTAATCCGATCCGCGGCTACGTCTACGGCCCGCTGCACATCGGGCGTGAGCGTGACGCATAGCGTGAACGCATCCCGCACCTCGATCGCGAAGATTTGAACGTTTCGCGGCATGGCAAGCCCAAGCTTTCGGCCGAGCTCAAGTGTCTCGACGATGCCGACAAAATGCGGCGCGGTGATCCTACGGCCCGCGAGAGAATTGACGTCAAACTCGTGTATGTGCCCCGGTGGTGCCTTCCCTGTCTCGATTGAATCGACTAGCAGAAGATGCTCGCTGCCGACAATTTCGTCGAGCAGCGCGAGGCCCATCTCCATCGTTTCGCGCACCGCGCAGCCCGTAAATCCGGTCAGGCGCGATCGGACCTCTCGCGCAACATGAAGCCCGACGGCATCGTCTCCGAGAAGGTCATTTCCTAGGCCGAGGACGAGGACGCCTGCGCTCGTGGCAGTCATGGGCAGGGAGGCCCGCGCTCGCGGGCCACAAGGCCTCTCACTGCTGGACAATCTCGCGGATGATCTTGCCAGCGGGATCATGAATGCGAACCCGCAGCGGGAGGTGCCCGGGCAGCGAGTGGGTTGCGCAGCCGAAGCAGGGGTCGTAGGCACGGAACGCCATCTCGACCATGTTGAGAAGGCCTTCCGTAACCTTGTGTTTGCTGATCAGGCCCTTTGCGGCTTTTTCGACGCTCATAGCAATCCGCGCGGCATTGTTCTGAGTCGCGACGATCAGGTTCGCCTTTGTGATCAACCCGCGCTCGTCCGTCTCGTAGTGGTGGAAGAGTGTGCCGCGCGGTGCCTCGACGACACCGATGCCGACAGAAGGCTTCATTGTGGGCAGCACTCGAATGTCCGTGCCGGTCAGCTCGGGATCGGCGGTAAGCGCGACCATCGTCTCGGCGGCCTGAATCATCTCGACTACGCGAGCCCAATGGTTCGCGAGGGTATGGTGCACGGGTTTTCCTCCCAGGGTGTTGAAGTATTCCTCGTAGGCCTGCTGCGCTAGCGGCGTCGCCATCCCGTCGGCGGCATTGAGCCGGGCGAGCGGGGCGACCGCGTAAACGCTGGTCTGTGGTCCGTCGGAGAATCCATTCCAGCCCAGCGGACGGAGATAACAGAACTTCATGTAACTCCATGGCTCGGTGCGCTCCGCGATGAAATCGCGATATCGGGCCGCCGGGAAGCTCGCATATTCCTTCCCCGCCGGGTCGACGACGCGAATCTGGCCATCGTAAAAATTGACCCGGTTCTTGGGGTCGACAAGACCCATGTAGTACGTGCGATGGGTGTAGGTGTCGGACGTTATCAGCTTCACGTACTCAGGGTTCTTCAGCACAAGGTCGTGGAAGACCTGGTTGGTAAACATCGCAAAATCGAGCGCATCCTTGGCTAGCTCCTGGAAACGCGGCAGGTCAGCGGGCGCGAGGCCCTTGGAGACACCGCCGGGAAGTCCCAGAACAGGGTGAATCACTTTGCCGCCGAAATACGTGATGAGGTCGCGCACGCGCCGGCGCATGGCGATCACCCTCTTTCCGACCTCGACTCCGACCTTGCCGATCACCCCGACCAGGTTGCGCTCCGCAGCGGGTGCCTGGGGACCCACGATGAAGTCCGGGCCGCCAAGCACATAGACGTGCAATGCGTGGTCCTCGAGGATGAACGAGTTGTACACGAGCTCGCGAATCTTGCGCGCGGTCGGTGTGGGCTCGACCTTATACAGGTCGTCGAGCGCCTTTGTCGCGGCCATATGGTGGGCCGTCGGGCAGACTCCGCAGATGCGACTGGTGATCTGTGGCATGTCCTCGGCTGGTCGGCCAAGGCTGAAGACTTCGAAGCCCCGTAGCTCCGGTATCTGCAGGTACGCATGCTCCACGTCGCCCGCACCGTCGAGGAAGATCTCGATTCGCCCATGGCCCTCGAGCCGGGTGATCGGCTCGATGGTGACTCGACGGGGTTTTTCAAGGGTCTCCGCGGCGGGGGCGGCCGATCTGTTCGGGATCTGTTCGGTGACCGCGTTCATGACGAGAAGGTTTCCGCCCGCGCGGCCGGGCTCACGTTTCTCTCCAGCATCGCGTGGGGGAGAGCATAACGATAGAAGGTGCCCAGGGGGTCGGGAATGCCGTCTAACACGCGGTTGATGCCTAGCTCGTCCTTTGCGGCGATGTTGCCGCAGAGCGACGAAAGCAGCTTCGCGCCTTGGTCCCTGACGCGCGAGGTTGGGCCGAAGCAGCCCGAGCACGGCATGTTGCCGTTGACGCAAAGCGCTCCGCAACCGCCCCTTGTCGCAGGGCCGCAGCAGACGAGGCCCTGCGCGAGTAGGCACTTCTCCGGATCGATCAGTGTCTCATGCGGGCGCTTAAACTCAGCGAAGCTCAGATCCGCCGGCTTCGTTGCCCTGCGTGGGCACTCCTCGCACAGCGCGAAGTCGGGGGCAAGTACGCTGCCGTTTGGGGGCGGTTCCGCCGACAATAGCGCGGTAAGTGCTGCCTGCGTAAGGTTTGGGGTGGGGGGGCAGCCCGGGATGTAATAGTCGACGTGCACGACCTGATCGAGAGCGCGAACAGCTTGGTGCAACTGGGGCAATTCGAGCGACGAGCCGTTATTGGCTGTTGTGAGCTGGGGACGGGTTTTGCCTTCTTGGGCGAGGGTCGGCGCCTCGTCGTAGACGAAACGGAGCAGCTGCTCGCGCGAGAACTGGTTGGCAAGTCCCGGGACGCCTCCGTGGCAGGCGCAGGCGCCGTAGGCTATCAGGTGCTGGCTCTTTTGCCTCAGCAACCGCGCCATCTCCTCCTGTTCGCTCGTGCGAATCGCGCCGTTGAGCAGCGTAGCAAACAGCGCCTGGTCAGGAAGGGCGACGATGTCACTTTTCTTGAAATCCATCGCCACGGGCCAGAATACGATGTCGACGGCCTCGATTACGGCGAGGATGCCCTCCGCGAGGTCGACGACCGCCTCTTCGCAGCCACCGCATGAGGCGCACCAGTAGAACGCGACCTTCGGTTTAGACATGGGCGGCCTCCGGTTCCGGGTTCACTTTCTTTTGAGCGGCCGGGTCCCCATCCGCGGAGGCGAGCTGCTTGTGGTCAATCTCCCTGGCCCAGATCTTAAACTGCTGGCGGAGCGCCAGCGGTCCAAGCGGGCGGAGCTGCTCGACCATCTCGTTGACGACGCTGCGCACCTTGTCGCCCTCGGAGGCGGAGATCCACTCGAGACGCACCCGTTGGTCTTCGATTCCAAAGTCTGCGAGCATTCTTTTTAGCAGCTGGAATCGCCGTAGCGTCTTGAGGTTGCCCTCGGAGTAATGGCAGTCGCCGATGTGGCACCCGCCGATGAGCACGCCGTCGGCGTCTCCGGCGAGCGCGGCCAGGATGAATTGCGGGTCCACGCGTCCGGAGCACATCAGTCGAACTATCCTCACGTTAGGCGCATACTTGAGCCGCGAGACACCGGCGAGATCCGCCGCGGTGTAGGTGCACCAGTTGCAGAAGAACGCCACGATCCGTGGCTCCCATTTCGTGTCATGCATGGGTTAGCACTCCTTCGATTTCACTGAAGATTTCGTCGTCCTCGAACAGGTGTTGGCGGATCGAACCCGAAGGGCAGCCCGCAACGCATGTGCCGCAGCCCTTGCAGAGCGTGGCATTGATCCGCGCCTTCTGGGTTGCGCTGTCGAGGCTTATCGCCGTGTAGGGGCAGAGCGGCAGGCATGACTTGCAGCCCGAACAATCCTCCTCGACGATATATGCGGTGTTCGGCTCCTGCTCGATGTAGCCGCGGTCAATCAGCGCCATTGCCTCGGCCGCGGCAGCTCCCGCCTGGGCGATGCTGTCGGGGATGTCCTTCGGGCCCTGGCAACAGCCGGCTATGAATACGCCGTCGGTGAAGGTGCTTACCGGCGCCAGTTTCGGATGCTTCTCCAGGAACCAGCCCTCGCTCCCGCAGCTCATGTTGAAGAGCCGGCGCACAGCTTGCGCGTCGGCCTGCGGTTCCATGCCGACCGCCAGCACGATCATATCGACCGGAATCCTGCGAACGACACCCGCAAGGGTGTCCTCTGCCCTGATGACAAGCTTGCCCTCCTCCTCAGGCGTGAGGGCCCAGTCCGTCACCTCGGCAACCCGGCCACGAACGAATTGGATGCCGTCCTTGAGCGACTTGTCATAGAACTCCTCGCAGCCCTTGCCCGGAGCTCGAATGTCGAGATAGAAGACCGTCACATCGGCTCCCGTGTGCTCGCGGACCAATTGTGCGAGCTTCATTGAGTGCATGCAGCAGGTGCGCGAGCACCAGCGGTTTGTCCTGAAGTCCCGCGAACCAACGCAGAGGACGAACCCGACCGACTGAGGAGTGCGCCCGTCGCGCAGAACAATTTCGCCGCCTGTCGGACCGGAACTCGTCACAAGCCGCTCGAGCTCGATCGAGGTGACAACGTTCGGGTAGAGGCCGTATCCATACTGTGGAATGCGTTTCGCGTCGAAGAGCTTGAATCCGGTCGCGAGGATGATATTGCCCACCTTGATCTCAATGAGCTCCTCCTTCTGCGTGAAGTCGATGGCCTGCCGGTCCGCGCACGCCTCGATGCATGTCTTCTTGCAGCGCCCCGACTTCAATTGCAGGCACCTGTCGCTGTCGATGACGACGACCTGCGGGACGGCCTGCGGGAACGGGATGTAGATCGGTTTGCGCTTGCTGAGACCCACGTTGAACTCGTCGGGATACTTTCCCTCCTTGAACACGCACGCATCGATGCACTCTTGGCAGCCGATGCATAGCTCCTCGTTCACGTAACGCGGTTTGCGCCTTACGGTGACTGTGTAGTTGCCGACATAGCCCTCGACCTTAGCCACCTCCGAATATGTCCAGAGCTTGATGTTCTTATTTGCCCGGACCGCGGACATCTTGGGCGTCAGGATGCACGCGGCGCAATCAAGCGTGGGGAACGTCTTGTCGAACTTTGCCATGTGACCACCAATGCTCGGCTCGCGCTCCACGAGATAGACCTTTTTGCCCCCGTTCGCGAGTGTGAGCGCTGCGTGAATGCCGGCGATTCCGCCGCCGACTACGAGAACATCCGGATGGATCGGCACCCGCGTCGTCTCAAGAGGACGGTGGAAGCGCACGCGCTGGACGGCCGCGCGCGCCAGCGCGACGGCCTTCTTCGTGGCCTCGACGCGATCGGTGTGCACCCAGGAGTCATGCTCACGGATGTTCACCATTTGGAAATAGTATCGATTTAGTCCTCCCGCCTCTACCGCGTTGCGGAATGTGTTCTCGTGCAGCAGCGGGGAGCAGGATGCGACGACCACGCGGTTCAGCGCGTGCTCGTGAATATCGCTGCGGATAAGCTCCTGCCCTGGATCAGAGCACATGTACTTGTAGTCGCGCGAGACGACCACGCCGGGAAGTCTGGCGATTTCTTGTGCGACGGCCGTGCAGTCGACGACGCCCGCAATGTTGTGGCCGCAATGGCAGATATAGAAACCGATTCGGATGTCGCCGTTCGTGATGTTCGTTTTCATTGAGCGGACGTCATTTGGATTCAGGCCTTGGTGGGCAGGGCGGGCAGCGGCTTCATTCGCACGAAGTTGCGACCCAGACCGAGTTGCGACTCGGGCAGGCCGAACGCGAGGCCCATAAGCTGCGTGAAATAGACAGTCGGCACCGGCACCGGCCCCCATTGGCGGGCCAGCTGGTCGTGATAAGCGTCAAGGTTGAACTGGCAGAGCGGGCAGATCGTCGCGATGACATCCGCTCCTCGCCGGAGCGCCTCCTTGAGCAGAATGTAGGTGAGGCGCAGTCCTGTGTCCGGCAGCGTTCCGGTCAGGCTTCCGCCGCAGCACTTCGTCTTCAACGGGTAGGGGACCACCTCGGCTCCCAGCGTGGCGAGCAGCCTGTCCATTGTGGTCGGGTTCCACGCGTCATCAAAGGTAGCATACGGGCGCACGACCTGGCACCCGTAGTAGGGCGCAACTTTCAGGCCGGTGAGCGGCCGCACCACTTTCTCCCTGATCACGTCGAGACCGACGTCGTGGACCAGAATATCGAGCGGATGGCGCACCGGAATTTCGCCGCTGTACGTGAGGCCCGCCGTCTCGAGTGCACGCTGCACGGACGTGCGGATCTCGGGCGAATCCTTGAGATAGTGCTTCGTCTTATTGAGCACGAGGTAGCATGCGCTGCACGGCGTCACGAGGTCATGAATGCCTGTCTTCTCGGCAAGTGCTAGATTCCGCGCTGCGAGTATGCAGGCCTTCCGCTCGTCGACCGACATGTACGCCGTGGCGCCGCAGCAGTTCCAGTCGTCGAGTTCGACGAGCTCGACGCCGAGGTGCTCCATTACCGGCAGCAGCGACTCCTCATAGGCTCGGCCGAGGCCTTTCAGAGAACACCCGGGAAAATATGCGTATTTCATGCTGCCTCCTTGGGGGCGCTGCGCTGTTCGTTGTGCAGGTCCGAGTCGAGCATTGCGGCCAGCTGGGCGCGGTGCTCGATGCGCTCGTGGCGCAATACGAATCGGCCCGTGCGGATGAGTCCGATGCCCTGCCTCCAGGAGCTGAGCACAGCGCGCCAGTTCGCCTT